>NZ_JAMYOT010000004.1:0-385029 GCF_040320005.1 Mesorhizobium sp. M0816
TGCCGGTCGATGCCATACCAAGCCGTCGAAAACTGCTTTCCCGGCCTTCAAAAAAGCCCCATTAACTCACCAACCAGGATTTCGCTTCCCGTGCAAAGCCCTCCTTGTGGGAGAAGGTGGATTGGCGCGCAGCGCCAAGACGGTTGAGGGGTGTTGGACGGAGTGCCGTCGTTGCCAAGCTGGAACACCTCTCATCCGACCGCGCTTCGCGCGGCCACCTTCTCCCACAAGGGGAGAAGGGAGAACCCCAAGCGTGCGGCCTGCTTGCGTCATCGTTTCGGCTGGCGTAATGAGGCGCCGCCAACGGGTCTCATCCGCTGGACCGCACGGCATCGATCGAATGCCATATCCTATGACAGAGTCGAGATGCCGGAGATATCCATCGTCATTCCTTGCCGGAACGAGGCGGCGAACCTGCCGCTTCTGCTCGACGAGATCGGCGCCGCGATGGCCGGGCGCGACTTCGAGGTCATCGTCGTCGACGACGGCTCGACAGACGATACGCCTTCGGTGCTTGCCGCAGAGGCAGCGCTTCGCCGGTTTCCGCTGCGCCATCTCAGGCATGAAAAATCCGCCGGCCAGTCGCTCTCGGTGCGCTCGGGCGCCTGGGCGGCGCGCGGCGATATCGTCGCCACCATCGACGGCGACGGCCAGAACGACCCCGGTTATATCCCAGTGTTGATAGACGCGCTGCGGCAGGCTGGTCCCGATGTCGGGGCCGCGCAGGGACAGCGTCTGAAGCGCCGCGACAGCAAGATCAAGCAGCTGGCGTCGCGTTTCGCCAACGGGCTGAGAAAGGCCATCCTGCACGACGAGACGCGGGATACCGGCTGCGGCCTCAAGGCGATCCATACCGACATTTTGAGGAAATTGCCGTTCTTCGACGGCACCCACCGCTTTGTTCCGGCGCTGGTCATCCAGGAGGGCTACCGCGTCGTCCATTGCGACGTCGTCGATCGCTCCCGCCGTCACGGCAAATCGAATTACGGCATCTTCGATCGCGGCCTGCAGGGCGTGCTCGATCTTGCCGGCGTCTGGTGGCTGCGCCGCAGGCGCCGCAGAATGCCCAAAGTAGAGGAAATCAGGCATGGGTAACGTGCTTCAGGAATTGGCGACCTGGCTTCACGATGTTTTCGTCAAGCAATTCGATGCCTGGGTTCTGCTCGGCTTCGTCGCCCAGTTCTTCTTCACCATGCGCTTTCTGGTGCAGTGGGTGGCGTCGGAAAAGGCCAAGCGCAGCGTCGTGCCGATCGCCTTCTGGTTCTTTTCGCTGTTCGGCGGCGGCCTGCTGCTGATCTACGCCATCCAGCGTCAGGATCCGGTGTTCATCGCCGGCCAGGCCATGGGCCTGTTGATCTATATCCGCAATCTCTGGCTGATCGCCAACGAGCGCAAGACGGCGATGACGAAGGTCGATTGAGCCCTCGACCGGCCTGAAACCGGTCGAGCAAGCAATCCAGATTACTTGCCGTCCAGCCCGCCGTAAGACCTTACCAGTCGGACCATGTCGGCCGAATCGGCAGTCTCGCTCTCGAGCCCCTCGGCGACACCGACGCGGTCGGCGGCCGGGCGGTTCTGGCTGACTTTCCATTTGCCGCTGATTTCGGTGATTTCGATCTCCAGGCCGACGATGCCTTTGATCTGTGACTGGATGAAGGGTGCCGGCGCGTCGGTCACCGCCCACGGCGCCGAGCGGCTGCCCTCCTGCGACATCGTCAGATCGGAAATCTGCTCGGCCAGCCAATCCTGGTCTTCGATCACCGTGACGATGCCGCGCACCTGGACGATGGCGTAGTTCCAGGTCGGTACCACCTTGCCGGTTTCACGCTTGGTCTCGTACCAGGACGGCGTCACATAGGCATCGGCGCCCTGGAAGACGACCAGCACCCGCGCCAGGGGATTGTCGGCCAAAAGCCGCCATTGCGGATTGGCCTTGGCCAAATGGGCGCGGAGCCTGCCGTTCTGTGGCACATCCGTGTCTAGAAGAAAGGGAATCGCGTTGGCGACCGGCCCCTCGACGCCGTTCGACACCAGCAGGCCAAGCGGATGCGCCCGGATCAGCCCGTGCAGGACGTCCTGCCGTGTTTCCTGGAAGTGAGGCGGTTGGTACATCGCCGATTATCTCAGCCGCTTCGGCCGTGGGTCGGACAATTCCCCGGCCAGCCGGCGATCGAGATAGTCGGCGCATTCCTCGATCAGAAGCTCCGCATGGTTGGCAAAGAAATGGTTGGCGCCGGGTAAGGTCTTCTGGGTGATGGTAATGCCCTTTTGCGTGTGCAGCTTGTCGACCAGCCCCTGCACGTCCTTGGGCGGCGCGACCTTGTCGGCGTCGCCGTGGATGATCAGGCCGGACGACGGGCATGGCGCCAGGAACGAGAAATCATAGGTATTGGGCTGCGGCGCGACCGAGATGAAGCCCTCGATCTCCGGCCGGCGCATCAGAAGCTGCATGCCGATCCACGAGCCGAACGAATAGCCGGCAACCCAGCAGCTCTTGGAATCCGGATGCAGCGACTGCACCCAGTCGAGCGCCGCGGCGGCGTCGGACAATTCGCCGGTGCCGTGGTCGAACTCGCCCTGGCTGCGGCCGATGCCGCGGAAATTGAAGCGCAGCGTGGTGAAATTGCGCTTCTGGAACATGTAGAAGAGGTCGTAGACGATCTTGTTGTTCATCGTCCCGCCGAACTGGGGGTGCGGGTGCAGGACGATGGCAATCGGCGCGCTCTTTTCCTTCGAGGGCTGATAGCGACCCTCCAGACGGCCGGCCGGACCGGTGAAAATGACCTCAGGCATGAAATACTCCACTTGGTATAAATTTGCGCGGCGCCCGGAACAACTCTTCCTCTGGCCCCAGTCTTCCTCTGGCCCCAGTCTTCCCTAGGCCCCAGTCTTCCCTAGGCCTTGACGCAGGGCGGGCGTCTTTCTAGAAGCTAGTTTAGAATTGTTCAAAACTGGGCGGCCAAAGACTGTGGCTCGGCCACCCACGCCGCAAGCCGCGTAAATAGGACGTCTTGCCTTGCAATTTCAAGGAAATAACGCGCTATCTTCGCGGAACGGCTTTTGAAGGGACCAGTTGGACGGAAATGGCCGGAGCACGCGCCTATCTCGACTACAATGCCAGCGTGCCGCTGCTTGCCTCGGCGCGCGCGGCGGTGGTCGCTGCGCTCGACGTCGCCGCCAACCCGTCCTCGGTCCATGCCGAGGGCCGCGCTGCACGGCGGCTGATCGAGGACGCCAGGCGCGACGTGGCTCGACTGGTCAACGCCAAAGCCGAGCATGTCGTATTCACCTCCGGCGCGACGGAAGCGGCCTCGACGCTGCTGACGCCGGACTGGCAGATGGGGCGCGGCGCCCTCGGCATGAGCCGGCTTTACGTGTCCGAGGCCGACCATCCCTGCCTGCTGAATGGCGGGCGCTTCCCCACGGGGCAGGTAACGCGGATCGGCGTCGACACCGACGGCGTCGTCAGGCTCGACGTTTTGGCCGAGGCTCTCGCCCAGCATGACAAGGCCGAAGGCTTGCCGCTGGTGGCCATCCACGCTGCCAACAATGAGACCGGCGTGATCCAGCCGATTGGCCGCATTGCCGAAATCGTCAAGGCGGCGGGTGGCATCCTGGTTGTTGATGCGGTGCAGGCTGCCGGCCGCATTCCGCTCGATATCTCGGCGGGTTACGGTGATTATTTGATTCTTTCCTCGCACAAGATCGGCGGCTCAAAGGGCGTCGGCGCCATGGTCGCGGCGTCGGACCTGATGATGCCAAAGCCGCTGGTCAGCGGCGGCGGCCAGGAAAAGGGCCATCGCGGCGGCACCGAAAACCTGGCGGCGATTGCCGGGTTTGGCGCGGCGGCGCGTGAGGCGCTTGCCGGCTTGCAAACGATCGAAACGGTGCGGCAGCGTCGCGACGAAATCGAGGCGATCGTGAAAACGCTGGTTCCGGACGCCGAAATCTTCGGGACCGGCGCGCCAAGGCTTGCCAATACGACATTCTTCGCTATTGCCGGTATCAAGGCCGAGACGGCGCAGATCGCCTTCGACCTGGCCGGTGTGGCGCTGTCGGCGGGATCGGCCTGTTCGTCGGGCAAGGTCGGCCCGAGCCATGTGCTGAAAGCCATGGGTTACGGTGACGGCCTCGGCGCGTTGCGCGTGTCCATCGGCCACGCGACCAGCGCTGAAGATATCGAGCTGTTTCGTTCGGCGCTGGCGACGATCGTCGCGCGCCAAGCCGGTAAGGAAAAGGCAAGCAGGGAACGAGCCGCCTGAGCGCGGCAGACGAAATGTAGGGCCTTGCGGCCTGGTAGAGCCGGGCGTTCGCATTTGGCCGGGTGAATTTCCGGCATGAACGCACTATATGAAACTTACGCCGCCTCCGGTGCCTGATGGGTGCTCGTTTGCGGTGCCATAGTTTGAAAACTGCCGGGCCTTGACCCCGGCGTGGATGGAGAACGCTGATGCCTGCTGTGCAGGAGACGATCGATCGAGTTCGAAAGATCGATGTCGACCAGTATAAATACGGATTCCAGACCGAAATCGCGATGGACAAGGCCCCCAAGGGCCTGAGCGAAGACATTATCCGCTTCATTTCGGCGAAGAAGGACGAGCCGTCCTGGATGCTGGAATGGCGCCTGGAAGCCTATCGCCGCTGGCTGACGCTGGACGAGCCGAAATGGGCGCGCGTCCACTATCCCAAAATCGATTTCCAGGACCTCCACTATTACGCCGCGCCCAAGAGCACGCCGGGGCCGACTTCGCTCAGCGAGGTCGATCCCGAACTGCTGAAGGTCTATGAGAAGCTCGGCATTCCGCTCAGGGAACAGGAAATCCTCGCCGGCGTGCAGAAGACCGATGCGTCGGAGCTCGAGGAAGCCAGCGACAACGTCTACAAGTCGGGCCGCGTCGCCGTCGATGCGGTGTTCGATTCCGTCTCCGTCGTCACCACTTTCAAGAAGGAACTGGCGCAGGCCGGCGTCATCTTCTGCTCGATCTCGGAAGCCATCCGCGAGCATCCGGAGCTGGTGAAGAAGTATCTCGGCTCGGTCGTGCCGACCTCCGACAATTTCTACGCGACGCTGAATTCGGCGGTGTTCACCGACGGCTCCTTCGTCTTCGTGCCCAAGGGCGTGCGCTGCCCGATGGAACTGTCGACCTATTTCCGCATGAACGAGAAGAACACCGGCCAGTTCGAGCGCACGCTGATCATCGCCGAGGAGGGGGCTTACGTCTCGTATCTCGAAGGCTGCACGGCGCCGCAGCGCGACGAGAATCAGCTTCATGCCGCGGTGGTCGAGCTGATCGCGCTCGACGATGCCGAGATCAAATATTCGACGGTGCAGAACTGGTATCCCGGCGACGCCGAAGGCAAGGGCGGCATCTACAATTTCGTCACCAAGCGCGGCGACTGCCGCGGCCATCGCTCGAAGATTTCGTGGACGCAGGTCGAGACCGGTTCGGCCATTACCTGGAAATATCCGAGCTGCATCCTGCGCGGCGACGATTCCAGCGGCGAGTTCTATTCGATTGCCGTGTCGAACGGGTATCAGCAGGTCGACAGCGGCACCAAGATGATCCATCTCGGCAAGAACACGTCGAGCCGCATCATCTCCAAGGGCATCGCCGCCGGCTTCTCGCAGAACACCTATCGCGGCCAGGTCTCGGCGCACCGCAAGGCGACCAACGCCCGCAACTTCACCAATTGCGACTCGCTGCTGATCGGCGACCAGTGCGGCGCACACACTGTTCCCTACATGGAAGCCAAGAACTCGACCGCTCAGTTCGAGCATGAGGCAACCACCTCGAAGATTTCAGAGGACCAGAAATTCTACGTCATGCAGCGCGGCATCCCCGAAGAAGAGGCGATCGCGCTGATCGTCAACGGCTTCGTCAAGGACGTCATCCAGCAGCTGCCGATGGAATTCGCGGTCGAGGCGCAGAAGCTGATCGGCATCAGCCTCGAGGGGAGCGTGGGGTGAGTGACGATGAGGCAGAGAACGGTCCGCCGTTGGTCGCACGCGTCCACCAGTTTGACAGGCATTCTGGTGAGCTACCCGACGACTATCGGGCTAAACTCGATGAGCGGATTTGCGGAGAATTGGCAACGTCGCTTGGCAACCACCTTCGGAGCTTTGCTGCCGAAAGCAAAGTTGTCGTCAGTATCGAAGTCGAAGCCAACCGAATTAGCGCTGGGCGCGAAGACGGCACGGAGTTGATGATCACAGTCTACGGCCCTGAGATTTTTGAAATCACCAGGTGGCCGAATCCCGCCGACGCCGTCGAGGACGGAAGTATGCGATTTGACTTGGCACCTGAACTTGAAAGCGACGTCGCCGTTGCACTAGCTCGGCGATATGTAGTTAACGGAACGATAGAGCAAGAGAATGCTTGAAATCAGAAACCTGCATGCCCGCATCGTCGATGACGGCACCGAGATCATCCGTGGCCTGAACCTGACGGTCAGGGCCGGCGAGGTTGCCGCCATCATGGGGCCGAACGGCTCGGGAAAATCGACGCTGTCCTATATCCTCGCTGGCCGCGAGGACTATGAGGTCACCGAGGGCGATATCCTCTACAACGGCCAGTCGATCCTCGAAATGGATCCGGCCGAGCGCGCCACCGCCGGCATCTTTCTCGCCTTCCAGTATCCGATGGAGATACCGGGCGTGGCGACGATGGAATTCCTGAAAGTGGCGATGAACGAGCAGCGCAAGGCGCGCGGCCAGGAACCGCTGAAGATCCCGGAATTTCTCAAGCGCGTGAAGGAAGCGGCGGCCTCGCTCAACATGGACATGGCGATGCTGAAGCGGCCGCTCAATGTCGGCTTCTCCGGCGGCGAGAAGAAGCGTGCCGAGATCCTGCAGATGAAGCTGCTCGAGCCAAAGCTCTGCGTGCTCGACGAGACCGATTCCGGTCTCGATATCGACGCGCTGAAGATCGTCGCGGACGGCGTCAACACGCTGCGCTCGCCGGACCGGGCCATCGTCGTCATCACCCATTACCAGCGCCTGCTCCAATATATCGTGCCGGATACGGTGCACGTGCTCTACAGGGGTCAGGTGATCAAGTCGGGCGACAAGTCGCTGGCGCTCGACCTCGAGGCCAATGGCTATGCCGGCGTGATCGGGCAAGCCGCGTGAGATGCCAGCAGGCCCGGAAGGCAAGCCAAATAAGGCGATACTGATGAATATGCACACGACACCCCAGCGAACATTGGCCGAAACGGCGCTGATCGACGCCTTTGGCGAGCGGCTGTCGCTGCTGCCCGGCGACGGCGCGGTGATGCTGAAGCGCGACGACGCCATCGAGGCGATCAAGGGCGGCCTGCCGACGCGGCGCGTCGAATCCTGGCATTATACGGACCTGCGCCGGCTGCTGACTTCGGTGCCGGACTTCGATCCGGCAGCGGTCGCGAAAGCCATTGCGCCGATCGTCGAAGGCTCCAGCGTTTTACCGGTGCTGAACGGCGTTTCGAGCGCGAAATGGGCTGTTGTCGAGGGCGTCACGGTACAGCGCCTATCGGAGAAGCTGACCGACGGCAGCATCGCCCCGGGGCTGGATTCCTATGGCAGCGACGATGCCATCGGCGCGCTCAACACCGCCTTTGTCGCCGACGGCTATTTCGTCGACATCGCCGACGGTGCCCAACTGGACAAGCCGGTCGAAATGCAGAATTTGCAGGCCGGTGGACAGACGCATGTACGCTTGGCCGTCCGCGTCGGTGCCCGCGCCAACGCTGTTATCGTCGAACGCCAGGCGGGCGAGGGGGCGGCACTGGTCAGCTCGGTCAGCCAGCTTGTGCTTGGCGAGGGCGCCGAAGTGACATGGCTGGTCGTGCAGGAGCAGCCGGATACGGCGACGCACCTTGCCCAGTTCAAGGCGCATCTCGGCAAGAATTCGAAGCTGACGCTGTTCGTCATGAATGCCGGCGGCAAGCTGGTGCGCCAGGAGGTCGTCGTGAAGACGACCGGCGAGGGCGCCGAATTCACCCTGCGCGGCATCAATCTGCTCGCCGGCGACACCCATACCGACGTCACCATGGTGCTCGACCACGCCGTGCCGCATACGGCCTCGACTGAAGTCATCCGCAATGTGGTGACCGGCAGAGCGCGCGGCGTCTTCCAGGGCCGCATCAACGTCCATCAATATGCCCAGAAGACCAACGCCAAGATGGCCTGCAACACGCTGCTTCTGTCGGACGACGGCGAGTTCTCGACCAAGCCGGAGCTTGAAATCTTCGCCGACGACGTCGTCTGCGGCCATGGCGCGACCGTCACCGAGATCGACCACAATCATTTGTTCTACCTGATGGCGCGCGGCATCGACGAGAAGACCGCGCGCGGCTTGCTGGTCAAGGCCTTCGTCGCCGAGGTGATCGAGGAACTGGACGACGAGGCCATCGTCGAGGCGCTGGAAGCGAGACTCGACAACTGGTTCGTGGCGCACGGATAAAGTGGATGAGGGCCTGGCGCTTCGGCCAGCACCCCTCATCCGACCGAGCTTCGCTCGGCCACCTTCTCCCACAAGGGGAGAAGGAAACGCGCCTCTCCTTCTCCCCTTGTGGGAGAAGGTGGATTGGCGCGAAGCGCCAAGACGGATGAGGGGTGTTGGAAGGAACGCGGCAGCGCGGCAAGGACTTCGAGATGGACCAGAAAGTCGAAAACATCCCCTACGACGTCGAGGCGATCCGCCGCGACTTCCCGATCCTGTCGCGGCAAGTCTACGGCAAACCGCTGGTCTATCTCGACAATGGCGCCTCGGCGCAGAAACCGCAGGCCGTGCTCGACGCCATCCAGCACGCCTATTCCCAGGAATACGCCAACGTCCATCGCGGCCTGCATTTCCTGTCGAATGCCGCGACCGACGCCTATGAGAGGGCTCGCGAGACGGTGCGCCGTTTCCTCAATGCGCCGAGCACCGACAACATCGTCTTCACCTCGAACACCACGGCGGCGATCAACACGGTCGCCTATGGTTTCGGCATGCCGAACATCGGCGAAGGCGACGAGATCGTGCTCTCGATCATGGAGCATCATTCCAACATCGTGCCGTGGCATTTCATCCGCGAGCGGCAGGGCGCCAAGCTGGTCTGGGTACCGGTCGACGATCTCGGCGTCTTCCATATCGAGGAATTCGAGAAGCGGCTGACCGACCGGACAAAACTGGTCGCCATAACCCACATGTCGAATGCGCTGGGCACGGTGACGCCGATCAAGGAAATCGTGCGCATCGCGCATGCCCGCGGCATCCCGGTGCTGGTCGACGGCAGCCAGAGCGCCGTGCATATGCCGATCGACGTGCAGGACCTCGACTGCGATTTCTTCGTCTTCACCGGCCACAAGGTCTATGGCCCGTCGGGCATCGGCGTGCTCTACGGCAAGAAGGATATTCTGGAGCGCATGCGCCCGTTCATGGGCGGCGGCGAGATGATCGAGGAGGTGACGCAAGACATCGTCACCTACAACGATCCGCCGCACCGTTTCGAGGCCGGCACGCCGCCGATCGTCCAGGCGATCGGGCTGGGTGCCGCGCTCGAATACATGGAAAACATCGGCCGCGAGCGCATCGCCGCGCACGAGGCCGATCTGAAGGATTATGCGCATCAAAAACTGCGCGCCATCAACTCGCTGCGCATCTTCGGCGATGCGCCCGGCAAGGGCGCCATCATCTCGTTCGAGCTGCAGGGCATCCACGCCCATGACGTGTCGATGGTCATCGACCGGCAGGGCGTGGCGGTGCGCGCCGGCACCCATTGCGCCCAGCCGCTGTTGAAACGCTTCGGCGTAACATCCACATGCAGGGCGTCGTTCGGCATGTATAATACCAGGGCCGAAGTCGATGCTTTGGCCGATGCGCTGGAAAAAGCGCGCAAGTTCTTCGGGTGACGATCATGGATGATGCCGGCCATACCGCCGAGACCACTTCCGAAACGGCCACCAATGCGGTGGTCTCCGGATCGGCCATTCCGGCCGAAGAATTGGCGCGGCTGACCGACGACATCGTCTCGGCGCTGAAAACGGTCTACGACCCGGAAATCCCGGCCGACATCTACGAGCTCGGCCTGGTCTACAAGATCGACATCGAGGACGACCGCTCGGTCAAGATCGATATGACGCTGACCGCGCCTGGCTGCCCGGTGGCCGGCGAAATGCCCGGTTGGGTGGAGAATGCCGTCGGCGCCGTCGAAGGCGTCTCCGGCGTCGAGGTCAACATGACCTTCGACCCGCCCTGGTCGCCCGACCGAATGTCGGAAGAGGCGCAGGTGGCGGTTGGGTGGTACTAGCATCCGACCAGCCAGAGGCTGGCGCACTTGCGCCGGGTACAAAACTTCACCATTTTAGGTGAGGAATCATTCGGCAGGCCTTGAACCTGCGCGCATGGAGAAGGAAAACATGGGACGCTTCGCCGTCATCACGATGACCGAAAAGGCCGCCGACCGGGTTCGCGAGATCGTTGCGACCCGTGAGAATGCGCATGGCATTCGCCTTGGCATCAAGAAGGGCGGCTGCGCCGGCATGGAATATACGGTCGATCTGGTGACCGAACCCAATACCAAGGACGACCATATCGAGCGTGACGGCGCCCATGTCTATGTCGCGCCGGAGGCGGCCCTTTTCCTGTTCGGCACCGAGATGGATTTCGAGCAGACGACGCTGCGCACCGGCTTCACCTTCCGCAATCCGAACCAGAGCTCGGCCTGTGGCTGCGGCGAATCGGTCGAGTTGAAGCCGGCCGATTTGAAGGCACTGGCCGAGGCGCGCGCTTCGGCCTGAGAATTTTCTTTTCCTTAGTAGGATTTCGCGAGACCCCCTCATCCGGCCGCTTCGCGGCCACCTTCTCCCCGAGGGGAGAAGAGGTCGCGAACGGTTGAGCCAGTCTCTTCTCCCCAGCGGGGAGAAGGTGGCCCGAAGGGCCGGATGAGGGGGACTGCCGAAGCTAATCCACCCACATCCCCGTTCGCTTGTGCCAGTCTGCGATCGACTCCTCCGGGTAGACGTCGAACACCTTGTCGCCCTTGCCGATATCGGGCTCGACCCAGTTCGCCTTGTATTTCAGCATCAGATGCACCTTCTCCGGCGGTTTCGGCAGGTCTGTGTCGACAGCCGAGGCGAACGGATGCACCAGCTCCGGCCAGGTCGGATCGTAGAGCCAGAGTGCCGTCCCGCATTTCGTGCAGAAGTTCCGCTCGCCCGTCGAGGTCTCGCGTTGCGGGTGCTCGTCGTCCTCGATCTCGGCGCGGTAGACGCCGAGATGGCGCTTGCCCTGGATTTTCAGCGTCTCGTAATCGGCGCCGAGATTGATGGCAAAACCGCCACCGCCCTGCTGCTTGCGGCAGATCGAGCAGTAGCACAGCATGAACGGCACCGGCGTGTGGCTTTCCACCTCGAAACGCACGGCATTGCACCGGCAGGACCCTTTGAGCAGAAGCGGCATGAAAAACTCCGACGAAATTGATTCTGAACTTGTCAGGATGGTGCCGGTTGCGTCGATGACAAGGGGAAATCCGGGTGACATGATCGCCGCATGGACAACGAGCGCATAGAAGAGCTTTTCGAAGGCCTCGGCCCGGTCAGCATCCGCAAGCTGTTCGGCGGCAAGGGCATCTATTTCGACGGCGTCATCGTCGCCATCGTCATCGGTGGCGAATTGATGCTGAAGGCCGACGCCGAAAGCGCCCCGGATTTCGAAGCGGCCGGCTGCCGGCAATGGACCTATACCGGCTCGCGCCACGGCAAGCTCGTGTCGATGCCCTATTGGAGCGTTCCCGACAGCGCCTTCGACGATCCCGACGAGATGGCGATCTGGGCACGCCGCGCCTACGAGGCAGGACGGCGCGCCGGCAAATAGGCTGCGTCATGCTTCGGCAATTCCGGGCCGTACTTCATGCCAGGTCCCGCGCCTCGGGCACGAGCGCCAGCGCTTCGGCAAAGCCAGCGCTGGTGAAGGCGGCGCGCTCGACGGCGAGCATAGCTGCGGCAATGCCTTCGCGCAGTGCCGCGCGTAGCGTCAGGCCGCGCAGCAGGGCAACGATCGTGGCGCCTGCCAATGCGTCGCCGGCGCCGGCAGTATCGGTCCGCTTTTGTAGCGGCGGTGGCGAGATCGAGAACGCGCTCAATTCGTCAAAACCGAGCACTGGTTCGTCGCCGGCGGTGATCACGCCGCTTTTCAGCCCGGCGCGTCTTAGGCCGTCGACGATGCCTTGATCGTCAGCATCGATGCCGACGCCGGCGAGCACGCCGGCCTCCTGCCGGTTCATGAAGGCCAGCGCCAGACGGTCGAGCACCGGCATCAGCCGCGCCGCCTTATTGGGCGAGACCGCAAGCGCAAACACCGGCTTGTCGGCGGCGAGTGCCGCCAGCCGCCCCAGCGCGGTCGACGGCAGGTTGGCGTCGCACAGCACCGCGTCGGCCGAACCGATCGCTTCCCGCACCTTGGCGCGGCGGATCTGCTTGGGAAGCGCCAGCTCGTAGAGCACCATGTCGGCAAGGCCGGCGATCAGCCCGCCGTCGCTATCGATCAGCATCGTATGGCTTGGCGTTGCTCGGTCGAGGAACACCGCCGACAGGTCGGCAATGCCGGCCTCGGTGACGGCGCGTAAAACCGTGTCGCCAAGGGCATCGCCGCCGCGCACCGAAAGCAGCGAGGCCGAGGCGCCGCGTCGCACCGCACAGCGCAAGGCGTTGAAGACGGCACCGCCGACATGCTCGCGCATCGTGCCGGGGTTGGAAGCGGCCGGCACGAAGGCGCCGGCAACCCGGCCACGCCGCTCGATATAGGCGCCGCCCACGGCCAGGATCGTCGGGGAGTTCATCATGCCGGCAAAAATGCCCTTTGCTGTTGCCCGGGAGGAGACTAGGTGGCCGGGCGGAACCCTGCAATCGCGGGTGCGATTCGGCTGGTGACGGCAACGGCGCCGCATGCGAGGCGAGACACATCGGAAGCAATAATTGCGAAACAAAAATAGAACAAATAGGGATATGCGTTGTTTTTCAAACCCTTGATGCTCATTGACAAATGAGAACAAATGAGGTACATTCTTTTAAGGATTGCGGGATTGTCCGGCCTCCATTGACGACCACGGGGTGATGTATCATGGCTCAGAATTCTTTGCGGCTTGTAGAGGACAAAGCGGTGGACAAATCAAAGGCTCTGGATGCGGCGCTGTCGCAAATTGAGCGTGCCTTCGGCAAGGGCTCGATCATGCGGCTCGGCGCGAACGAGCAGGTCGTCGAGATCGAAACGGTGCCGACCGGCTCGCTTGGGCTGGACATCGCGCTTGGCGTCGGCGGCCTGCCGCGCGGCCGCATCGTCGAGATCTACGGACCGGAAAGCTCGGGCAAGACGACGCTGGCGCTGCACACGGTGGCCGAAGCCCAGAAGAAGGGCGGCATCTGCGCCTTCGTCGATGCCGAGCACGCGCTCGACCCGGTCTATGCCCGCAAGCTCGGCGTCGATCTCGAAAACCTGCTGATCTCGCAGCCCGATACCGGCGAGCAGGCGCTGGAGATCTGCGACACGCTGGTGCGCTCTGGCGCCATCGACGTGCTGGTGGTCGATTCGGTGGCGGCGTTGACGCCGCGAGCGGAAATCGAAGGCGAGATGGGCGATTCGCTGCCCGGCCTGCAGGCCCGCCTGATGAGCCAGGCGCTGCGCAAGCTGACCGCCTCGATCTCGCGCTCCAACACCATGGTCATCTTCATCAACCAGATCCGTATGAAGATCGGCGTCATGTTCGGTTCGCCCGAGACGACGACCGGCGGCAATGCGCTGAAATTCTATGCCTCGGTCCGCCTCGACATCCGCCGCATCGGCTCGGTCAAGGATCGCGACGAGGTCGTCGGCAACCAGACCCGCGTCAAGGTCGTCAAGAACAAGCTGGCGCCGCCCTTCAAGGTGGTCGAGTTCGACATCATGTATGGCGAGGGCGTCTCCAAGACCGGCGAGCTGGTCGATCTCGGCGTCAAGGCGGGCGTGGTCGAAAAGTCGGGCGCCTGGTTCTCCTATAATTCGCAGCGTCTTGGCCAGGGCCGCGAAAACGCAAAGCTGTTCCTGCGCGACAATCCCGACACGGCGCGCGAGATCGAGCTGGCGCTGCGGCAGAATGCCGGGCTGATCGCCGAAAAATTCCTTGAGAACGGCGGCTCCGAAAGCAGCGATGACGGTTTCGAGGACGACGCCGGGGTGATGTAGGGCAAGCGACGCCTCGCGGAGCGTCAACCAGGTTTTGGATTTGATGTTTTGATTTTGAGTTTGCGTAATCGATGCGTTTCGAACCGCCGGCCCCGTGCCGGCGGTTCCCGTTTGATGGCGAGGCAGACGCGTTTCAAAGCGCTGATGAAAGCCGGGATTTTAGCCCATTTGGTGTTTCTGGACAGGCTGCGGTGCGACCGCTAAAAGGCCATGTCTATTTTCCGCCGACAGCCGGCGGTTCTCTCGAAAAGGCAGTATTCATGAGTGGCGTCAACGAGATCCGGTCGGCATTTCTCGACTATTTTCGCAAGGAAGGTCACGAGGTCGTCGCGTCAAGCCCGCTGGTGCCGCGCAACGACCCGACGCTGATGTTCACCAATGCCGGCATGGTGCAGTTCAAGAACGTTTTCACCGGTCTGGAGAAGCGGCCCTATTCGCGCGCCACGACTGCCCAGAAGAGTGTTCGCGCCGGCGGCAAGCACAACGACCTCGACAATGTCGGCTACACCGCGCGCCACCTGACCTTCTTCGAGATGCTCGGCAATTTCTCCTTCGGCGACTATTTCAAGGAGCGGGCCATAGAGCTTGCCTGGAACCTGATCACCAGGGAGTTCGGGCTGAAGAAGGACAAGCTGCTGGTCACCGTCTACCACACCGACGACGAGGCGGCCTCGTACTGGAAGAAGATCGCCGGCCTTTCGGACGATCGCATCATCCGTATCGCGACTTCGGACAATTTCTGGGCAATGGGCGACACTGGGCCTTGCGGGCCCTGTTCGGAGATTTTCATCGACCGCGGTGAGCATATCTGGGGCGGCCCTCCCGGCAGCCCCGAGGAGGATGGCGACCGTTTCCTCGAATTCTGGAACTTGGTGTTCATGCAATACGAACAGGTGACGAAGGACGAGCGCGTCGACCTGCCGCGTCCGTCGATCGACACAGGCATGGGCCTCGAGCGCATGGCATCCATCCTGCAAGGGGTTGAAAGCGTCTTCGAAACCGACCTGTTCCGCCACCTGATCGACGCTGCGTCGTCGGCGCTTGGCAAAGGTCCGGATGCGGGCACCGTCGCATCGTTCCGTGTCATCGCCGACCATTTGCGTTCGTCCTGCTTCCTGGTCGCCGACGGCGTGCTGCCGTCCAACGAAGGACGCGGCTACGTGCTTCGTCGCATCATGCGCCGCGCCATGCGCCACGCGCAGTTGCTCGGTGCCCGCGATCCTCTGATGTGGCGCCTGGTGCCGGCGCTGGTCCGCGAGATGGGCCAAGCCTACCCGGAACTGGTGCGCGGCGAACAGATGATCACCGAAACGCTGAAGCTTGAGGAAACTCGTTTCCGCAAGACGCTGGTGCGCGGCTTGGGCTTGCTTTCGGAGGCGACGGAAAAGCTGGCCTCCGGCGACATGCTGGATGGCGAGACAGCGTTCAAGCTCTACGACACCTATGGCTTTCCGCTCGATCTGACGCAGGATGCGCTGCGCCAGCGCAACATCTCGGTCAACCTTGCCGGCTTCACCGAGGCGATGGAACGGCAGAAGGCGGAGGCGCGCAAAAGCTGGGCCGGCTCCGGCGACGTGGCGACCGAGACGGTATGGTTTCCGGTGCGCGAGAACGCCGGCGCCACCGAGTTCCTCGGCTATGAGACCGAGCAGGCGGAAGGCCTCATCCAGGCGCTGGTCAGGGACGGCAAGACCGTCGACAGCGCCGGCAAGGGCGACGCCGTTGCCGTGGTTGTCAACCAGACGCCGTTCTATGGCGAGTCCGGTGGCCAGATGGGCGATACCGGCGTCATTTCGGGCGACGGGTTCTCGATCGAAATATCCGATACCCAGAAGAAGGCCGATGGGCTTTTCGTCCATCTTGGCAAGGTGGCCACCGGCACGGTCAAGACGGGTGCGACCGTCGAGCTGAAGGTGGACCACGCGCGTCGCTCCAGGCTGCGCGCGAACCATTCCGCCACGCATCTGATCCATGAGGCGCTGCGCGAGGTGCTGGGTACCCATGTCGCGCAGAAGGGCTCGCTGGTCGCGCCCGAGCGTCTGCGCTTCGACATTTCGCACAACAAGCCGATCTCGCCTGACGAGCTCGAAGAGGTCGAGCGCATGGCAAACGAGATCGTCGTTCAGAACGGCCCTGTAACCACGCGGCTGATGTCTGTCGACGACGCCATTGCCGAAGGCGCCATGGCGCTGTTTGGCGAGAAATATGGCGATGAAGTGCGCGTCGTTTCGATGGGCACGGGCTTGCATGGCGCCAAGGCCAACCGGCCCTATTCGGTCGAGCTATGCGGCGGCACGCACGTCAGGGCGACCGGCGATATCGGCCTGGTGCGCATCGTGTCCGACAGTGCGGTCGCTGCCGGCGTGCGCCGCATCGAGGCGTTGACCGGCGAGGCGGCCAGAAAGCATCTCGACGAACAGGACAAGCGGTTGAAGGCGGCCGCCGCCGCGTTGAAGATTTCGCCGGCCGATGTGCCGGCCCGCGTCGAGGCGCTGCTGGACGAACGCAAGAAGCTCGAAAAGGAGCTGATCGAGGCGCGCAAGAAGCTGGCGCTGGGCGATCGCTCGCCAGCCGGTGTGCCTGCGGAAAACGAAACCATTGCCGGTGTCGGTTTTCTCGGCAAGGCGGTATCGGGCGTCTCGCCAAAGGATCTTAAGCCGTTGGCCGATGCCGGCAAGAAGTCGCTCGGCTCCGGCATCGTCGTCTTTGTCGGCGCCGGCGAGGACAACAAGGCGAGCGTCGTCGTCGCCGTCACCGATGATCTGACCGGCCGCTTCAACGCCATCGATCTGGTGCGCGTCGCGTCCGCGGCATTGGGCGGGCAAGGCGGCGGCGGGCGACCCGATATGGCCCAGGCCGGCGGCCCGGACGGCTCGAAGGCCGAAGACGCGATCGCTGCGGTGAAAGCGGCTCTCGAAGCGGCGTGAACCTGCACCGGGGGCGGCACGGCCGAAATGGCGCGCCGCCCAGCGGATATCTTTGAGGGCCGATATGCCGACGCTGACGATGTATCAGGTCGATGCCTTTGCCGAACGGGCCTTCCAGGGTAACCCTGCCGCCGTTCTCCTTTTAGAGGAATGGCTGTCGGAGCAGGTAATGCAGGCCATCGCCAACGAAAACAATCTTGCTGAAACCGCGTTTGTGCGGCCGAATGGCAAAGGTTGGGATTTGCGCTGGTTCACGCCGGTCCACGAAGTCGACTTCTGCGGCCACGCCACTCTTGCGGCCGCCCATGTGCTGGCTACGGAATACAATGGTCAGGGCGAAATGGCCTTCGCCACCCGGGTCGGCGAGCTGCGGGTTTCCCGGTGGGCAGGGGGCTATCAGCTCGATCTGCCTTGTTTTCCGCCGCAGCCCGTCGAGGAGGAGCTGAACTCGGCGCTGCAAGCGATATTGCCTCAGCGGCCGGTTGCGAGCTTCCGCAATTTCGAGAACCTGTTTGTCGAGCTTGCCGACGAGACAACCGTGCGATCTTTCGTTCCCGATCTGCTCAGGATCGGACGTTTTCATCCTCTCGGCCTGGTTATTACCGCGCCTGGGCGAGCCCACGATTTCGTCTCCCGTTACTTTGTGCCCGGGGCGGGCATTCCCGAGGATCCGGTAACCGGCTCCATTCATGCTACGCTGGTGCCTTATTGGTCTGAAAAACTCGGCAAGACGCATCTGTCGGCATTCCAATGCTCGCAGCGCGGCGGGCATTTGCTCTGCAAACTGGCCGGAGATCGCGTGCTGATCACAGGCCGTGCGAAGACCTTCATGAAGGCGGAGATCTACCTTCCCGATTGAGCGGCTTGCGAGGCGGAGAAGGCAAGGATCTGGGAGAATTTGTCGCCAGCCTCGGCGGGACAGTACCCCCCTCTGTCCGGCAGGACAGAGGGGGGTGCTGTCCCTCGGCCTCTCGTATCTTTGTCACCCTGCCTTTTCGGTTTTCGCAAAACTCGCGCGTTGAGTGATGCGCGCATACCAATCCCGAATCTCGGCAAACTCGGCCAGCAGGGCTTGTCCCTCGGCGACCTTGACGAAATAGCCGATGATCGGTGCGGCGTGCAGGTCGGCCAGCGTCAGGTCCGTCCCCAACAGCCAAGGCCCTTCGGCTTTCAGCGAAGAGAGCGCCTGCAATGCCGTTCTCGCCTGCCGCAACCCGTTGGCGATCACGGCTTCGTCGGGCGGCGTTTTTTCCAGCCGCTCGACAGCGACATCCCAGACCATGGTCCTGTAGGCGTAGGCGTCGAGCAGGCCGGTGATCTGGTTCAGGCGTGCTCGAGGCCGGGCTTCGACCGGTTGCAGCGCCGGGCCGTCAAAGGCTTCGTCGACATAACGGGCAATCGCGCCAGTCTCGTAGAGGCGAAAGCCGTCATGCTCGAAGGTCGGGATGCGGCCGAACGGCTGGTGCTCGAAGTACCAGCCGGGAATGCCGTCCGCGGCAAAGACGTCGACGGGCACGAGCTCGTAGCCGACACCCTTTTCCTCCAGCACCAGCCGCACGATGCGCACATAGACGCTGTAATCCGCGCCGTAGACGACGGGCTTGCCCATGCCGGTTGGGCTCAGGCCATCGCTTTCTGCAAATTCTCGTCGATCTTGTCGAGGAAGCCGGTGGTCGAAAGCCATGGCTGGTCGGGGCCGATCAGCAGCGACAGGTCCTTGGTCATGAAGCCGGACTCGACCGTCTGGATGCAGACCCTTTCCAGGGTCTCGGCAAAGCGCTTCAGTTCGGCATTGTCGTCGAGCTTGGCGCGGTGCGCGAGGCCGCGCGTCCAGGCAAAGATCGAGGCGATCGAATTGGTCGAGGTCTCCTCGCCCTTCTGGTGCTGGCGATAGTGGCGGGTGACGGTGCCGTGCGCGGCTTCCGCCTCGACGGTCTTGCCGTCCGGCGTCATCAGCACCGAGGTCATCAGGCCGAGCGAGCCGAAGCCTTGCGCCACCGTGTCGGACTGAACGTCGCCGTCATAATTCTTGCAGGCCCAGACATAGCCACCCGACCATTTCAGGCTCGAGGCCACCATGTCGTCGATCAGCCGGTGCTCGTACCAGAGCTTCTTAGCTTTGAATTCTGTTTCGAACTCCGCCTCGTAGACCTCCTGGAAGATGTCCTTGAAGCGGCCGTCATAGGCTTTGAGGATGGTGTTCTTGGTCGAGAGGTAGACGGGGTAATTGCGCAGCAGGCCGTAGTTCAGGGAGGCGCGGGCGAATTCGCGGATCGATTCGTCGAGATTGTACATGGCCATGGCGACGCCGGCGCCGGGTGCGTCGAACACGTCGTGCTCGATCACCTGGCCGTCCTCGCCGACGAATTTGATCGTCAGCTTGCCCTTGCCGGGGAAGCGGAAGTCGGTGGCGCGGTACTGGTCGCCGAAGGCGTGGCGGCCGACGATGATCGGCTTGGTCCAGCCGGGCACCAGCCGCGGCACGTTCTTCATGATGATCGGCTCGCGAAAGATGGTGCCGCCGAGGATGTTGCGGATGGTGCCGTTCGGCGACTTCCACATCTTCTTCAGCTTGAATTCCTCGACGCGCTGCTCGTCGGGCGTGATCGTCGCGCATTTCACGCCGACGCCGTATTTCTTGATGGCATTGGCCGAATCGATGGTCACCTGGTCGTTGGTGGCGTCGCGGTGCTCGATGCCGAGGTCGTAATATTCGAGCTTGAGGTCGAGATAAGGGTGGATCAGCTTGTCCTTGATGAACTGCCAGATGATGCGGGTCATCTCGTCGCCGTCGAGTTCGACGACCGGGTTCGCCACCTTGATCTTCGCCATGGAAAGAATGCCTCGCTTTTGGGGAACGGAACGGCCTTGCCCGCACGGCTGCCGGCCCTGGGATGCGGCCCGTATATCAAAGGCTTTTTGGCCGCGCAAACGGCGAACCGCGCCGTAGTGCCGGCATTCCTTGCGAAAGCTTCATTTTCGCCGCCAAATGTGGCAGGGGACTGCGAAATGCCGCAAACAGCAGTTCACTGACAACCATGGCCGCTACCCAGGATCCCGACACCCCTCTTGCCTCCGGAACTCCAGCGTCCGGACCGGCGATCATCCTGGTCGAGCCGCAGCTCGGCGAGAATATCGGCATGGTTGCACGCGCCATGGCCAATTTCGGCCTTTCCGAGCTGCGGCTCGTCAATCCGCGCGACGGCTGGCCGAGCGAGAAGGCGCGTGCCGCCGCAAGCCGCGCCGACCACGTCATCGATGCCGTCAAGGTGTTCGATGACCTGGCCTCGGCGGTTGCCGATTTGAACTTCGTCTTCGCCACCACGGCGCGCGCGCGCGACAATTTCAAGCCGGTGCGCGGTCCGGTCGAGGCGGGCAGGGCGCTGCGGGCGCGGCAGCGGGCCGGCCAGCGCACCGGCATCCTGTTCGGCCGCGAGCGCTTCGGCCTCTATAATGACGAGGTCGGCCTTGCCGACGAGATCGTCACCTTCCCCGTCGATCCGGCTTTCTCCTCGCTCAACATCGCCCAGGCGGCCCTGCTGATGTCCTATGAATGGATGAAGTCCGGCCTGGAAGACGAGACCAGGACCAACTTCTCCGGCCCCGAAATGCCGCCGGCCACCAAGGACGAATTGCACGGCCTGTTTGTGTATCTGGAAGGTGCACTCGAGGCGCGCGGCTATTTCCGCCCGGCAGCGAAGAAGCCGAAGATGGTCGACAATTTGCGCGCTGTGCTGACCCGCCCCGGCTTTGCCGAGCCGGAGCTCAAGGTGCTGCGCGGCATAATATCATCGCTGGACAGGTTCTCGCCGGCCATGCCGCGCGGCGACGGATCGCCCGGCGACGATCCAAGGCGGCTCCCGGCGGCCGCGGCACGCGCTGCGAGGGCGAAAGACAAAGACTAGCCTCGGAACTGCCCATACCTCACCAGTAACCGAATGTTATTTGGTGTGATCCATTGTCTGGAAAACGATGGATCCTTTCGATGTTCAATTCAAATATCGGGCGTCTTCGCTTTTTTTTCTATTCCGCGGCCTTGCTGGTTGCGGAAATCGTGACCTTTGTGCTGTGCGTCGTGCTGACCATCGGCATCGAGGGTTTGGCCAATTCAAAGCCCGGACCTTCCAGGGAAGGGCTGGCCGCAGCCGTTCTCGTCGCCTCGCTGGTGATCGTTCTGTTCCGCGCGAATTTCGCCTGGCGTCGAAGCCGCGACGCGCAAGGGTCGGGTTGGATCCTTTGGTCCTATATCGTGTTCTCGACGCTGTTTGCGATCCTGCAGGCCGGCACTGTTCTTGTCGTAAAATTCGACGGCGAAGATTCGCATTCCGGCCTTAACCTGCTGGGATTAGCTCTTGTCGGGCTGTGGGCCGTCATCTTGGCGGCCAAGCCGGCGGGTGGCGGCTCTTCGGATATAGCGTCATCCCTGAGTTTCGACGATTTCGACCCGCCCGGGCCGCTGCGCGGCGCCGCCGCGCTCCATTCAGCGTCAGCCGCCGGCGCGACGGCCCTGGCTCCAGCCTACGCAACGCGGGCCGCGCCGGTGCCGTCGAACCACCCTGCATCTCAACCTGCATCTCCGGCGAACGGCCGGCCGCGGCCCGGCGGCTTCGGCAAGCGCGGCCTTGTGTGACCGGCTCGCCGCATCAAGGCCATGATGGTCCCACATAGAAGCGGCCGGGATAAAGCATCATTGGCCGAAGCAGAAAGCATGGGCCGGGCCTTCCCTCGTGATCTCGTTTGTGATTCCCAGCCCTTAGTGATTCCCAGCCCTTAGTGACTCAATGACAATGACCGATCCATCGAGCGCCCGTCCGATCCTGATGTTCGATTCCGGCATTGGCGGCCTCACCGTGCTGCGTGAGGCGCGCGTGCTGATGCCTGACCGCCGCTTCATCTATGTCGCCGACGACGCGGCGTTCCCCTTCGGCGGCTGGGAGGAACCGGCGCTGAGAACACATATCCTGGAGTTGTTCGCCAGGCTGCTCGACCGGTTTTCGCCGGCCATTTCGGTCATCGCCTGCAACACCGCCTCGACACTGGTCATCGATGCCTTGCGCGAGAGGTTTCCCGGCCACCCTTTCGTCGGCACCGTGCCGGCCATCAAGCCGGCGGCGGAACGCACGCGCTCAGGTCTGGTTTCGGTGCTGGCTACGCCCGGCACCGTCAAGCGCCAGTACACGCGCGACCTGATCAGCAAATGGGCGCAGAAATGCCATGTCCGCCTGGTCGGCAGCGACAGGCTGGCTGCATTGGCCGAAGCCTATATGCGCGATGGTTTTGTCGACGAGGAGGCCGTGCGCGCCGAGATCGCGCCGTGCTTCGTCGAGCATGACGGGCTGCGCACCGACATCGTCGTGCTTGCCTGCACCCATTATCCTTTTTTGGCCAACCGCATGCGCAAGACAGCACCGTGGCCGGTCGACTGGCTCGACCCGGCCGAGGCGATCGCACGCCGCGCGCTGTCGCTGCTCGCCGATACCGAGGCCCGCTATCGCAGAGAGGCACTGCCGGAAGGCGCCGACCTTGCATTCTTCACCTCGAACAGCGCCGATTTTTCGACGCGCCGGCTGATGCAGGGATTTGGCCTGGCGATACCCTGATCGCAGGCAATTTTCGCTTTGGGAACATCACACCGGACAATGCGTTTTCCTCTCATCGGAAACGGGAGAAACCATCATGCCAGCCACCTCAAAAGCCCAGCAGAAAGCGGCCGGCGCGGCATTGTCAGCCAAGCGCGGCGAGACCAAGAAGGGCGCGCTCAAAGGCGCGTCGAAGGGAATGTATAAATCCATGAGCGAAAAACAGCTCGAGGAATTCGCAGAGACCAAGCGCAAGGGCCTGCCGGAAAAGAAGTCGAAACACTGATCGACTGGCTATTCTGGCGGCGGATGCCGGTCAATAAAAGGCCCGCGGCTGAGCCGCGGGCCTGAAGTCTCAAAGGTTGAGGGCGAAAAATTACCAGCCCCAGCCCCAACCGCAGTGCCGCACTTTGTAGCGGATGACCTTGCGATGACCGTGCCGCCACACCACCTTCTTCTTGACCACGATGCGGCAGACCTGGTGATGCCTGTGCCCATGCCAATGCCGGGCCTGCGCCGGCTCGGGCGCGACCGCCATCGTGCCAGCCATCACCGCGGCTCCTACCAACGTAAGGAAGAACTTCTTCATGCGAATTCCAGCTCCTCTGACTTCAGTCCCTTCCTGATGCCGCTGGCGCAACCTCCCGCCACATCCGGCATGTTCTACAACCGTAACACTATCCGCTTCGGCGATTCGCGCCAGCCGGAAGCTTGACAGCGGTTAAATCTCCGTTTAACCAGCCCACCAACACCGGGCCGCAATGCCCGGTGGTTTTCTTTATGTGTGCAAGACGTTTGGGAAGCCGGTTTTACTTTCCTTATGTCTTGCTTGAAATGACGTGTCCCGTGGGTTTTCCGTCGCGTTGCGTGGAAAACCCTGTCAGGTCTCGAAAACGGAGGCCAGAGGAGGGCGCGTTTCCTTCACCCGGACCATGAGGTTCCGGGTGCATTGTTTTGAAAGGGAATGCGATGAGCAAGCGCGAATCCGCGAAGTACAAGATCGACCGCCGTCTTGGCGAAAACATCTGGGGCCGCCCGAAGTCCCCGGTCAACAAGCGTGAATACGGCCCCGGCCAGCATGGCCAGCGCCGCAAGGGCAAGCTTTCCGATTTCGGCCTGCAGCTGCGCGCCAAGCAGAAGCTGAAGGGCCACTATGGCGACGTTTCGGAAAAGCAGTTCCGCAAGGTCTATGAAGAGGCGGACCGCCGCAAGGGCGACACCTCGGAGAACCTGATCGGCCTGCTCGAATCGCGCCTCGACGCAGTCGTCTACCGCGCCAAGTTCGTGCCGACCATCTTTGCGGCGCGCCAGTTCGTCAATCATGGCCACGTCAACGTCAACGGCAAGCGCGTCAACATCGGCTCGTACCGCTGCAAGCCGGGCGATGTCATCGAAGTGCGCGAGAAGTCGAAGCAGCTGGTCATTGTGCTGGAATCGGTGGGCCTGGCCGAGCGCGACGTGCCCGATTATATCGAGGCCGATCACAACAAGATGACCGCGGCCTTCACGCGCATCCCCGGCCTGGCGGACGTTCCGTTTGCCGTGCAGATGGAACCGAACTTGGTCGTCGAATTCTATTCGCGCTGATCGTCGCGTTCGTCGCGATACAATCGAAGGCCGCCCGTCGAGGCGGCCTTTTCTTTTTTCGTTCCTTTTCCGCGGCGTGATTCCGAAATCGATTTCGATTTTCGGTCCGATGCGCTACTGCGGGCGGCAACAGGATCTTGGGGCCGACGCGCCGTGAACATGCAGCCAGACGCCGAAACGCTCGAACCGGTCGCCGACGCCGAAGGCGGCTTTCATCCTCTGTTTGCCGATGTGCCGTCCTCCGTCGAGTTCAACAAGCTGCGCAAACGGCTGTTGCGGCTTGCCCGCCAGGCGATCGACGATTTCTCCATGGTGAGGCCCGGCGACCGTTGGCTGGTCGCTCTGTCGGGCGGCAAGGATTCCTACGGCCTGCTTGCCGTTCTGCTCGATCTCAAATGGCGCGGGCTGCTGCCGGTCGAGCTGTTAGCCTGCAATCTCGACCAGGGCCAGCCGAACTTTCCCAAGCACATATTGCCCGATTATCTCGATAGATATGCCATTCCGCATCGCATCGAATATCAGGACACCTATTCGGTGGTCACCGACAAGCTGGCCGAGGGCAGCACCTATTGCTCGCTGTGCTCGCGGCTACGGCGCGGCCATCTCTATCGCATTGCCCGCGAGGAGGGCTGCTCGGCGCTGGTGCTCGGCCACCACCGCGAGGACATACTGGAAACCTTCTTCATGAACCTGTTCCATGGCGGGCGCCTGGCCGCCATGCCGCCGAAGCTGCTCAATGACGAAGGCGATGTCATGGTGCTGCGGCCGCTCGCCTATTGTGCGGAAGCCGATCTCGAGAAATTCGCCGGCGCCATGAAATTCCCGATCATTCCGTGCGATCTGTGCGGTAGCCAGGAAGGCCTGCAGCGCAACGCCATGAAGGCGATGCTCGACGACATCGAGAAGCGCATGCCCGGCCGCAAGGACACGATGATCCACGCCATGACCAATGTGCGGCGTTCGCATCTGCTCGACAGGAAGCTGTTCGATTTCGCCGCCCTCAACGAAACCCTCACCACCAGGCGTCCCGATGACATTTGACGATAGCGCGATCGACTGGCTTGCCGACCTTCTGTCGGAAGCCGCCGTCGCCGAGATCATGCCACGCTTTCGCCGGTTGAGCGAGGGCGACGTCCGTCGCAAGACCTCGGCCGCCGATCTCGTCACCGAGGCCGACGTCAATGCCGAACGGCTCATCACCGCCAGGCTGCGCCAGCGTTATCCCCACGCAATGATCGTCGGCGAGGAGGCCTGCTCCGACGACCCGACGCTGCTCGACGGTCTCGGCGATGCCGAACTCGCCTTCGTCATCGACCCGGTCGACGGCACCTTCAACTTCGCCTCCGGCGTGCCGCTGTTCGGCGTCATGCTTGGCGTCGTGGTCAAGGGCGAGACGGTCGTCGGCATCATTCACGATCCCGTCGGCAAGGATTGGCTGATCGGCGTTAGTGGCGCCGGCAGCCATATCCGCCATGCCCATGGCAATCTGGAAAAGGTCCATGTCGCCAAACCGGCGCCGATGTCGGAAATGACCGGTGCGGTCTCATGGCACTATGTGCCCGAGCCGGACCGCTCACGTTTGGCGCGCAACCAGACCAAGTCGCTATCGCAGTTCAATTATCGCTGCGCCGCCCATGAATACCGCCTGCTGGCCAGCGGCCACGGCCATTTCGTCGTCTACAACAAGCTGATGCCTTGGGACCACTTGGCCGGCGTGCTGATCCATGCGGAGGCCGGCGGCCATGCCGCGCGCTTCGACGGCAGCGCCTATCTGCCGTCGCATGTCGGGGGTGGCCTGCTGGTCGCACCGGACCGGGAGAGCTGGCGGGAGCTGCGCCGTGAGCTCTGGGCGGAATAGCTCTTCGCTGCCAAAGTTGTCCAATCTTGTGCGAAACCGGAGATCTCGAATGAAACCTCGGTCCGCAATTGTTGCAACGGCCTTTGCCCTTGCCTTGGTTGCCGGTGTCCATGAAACAAGAGCTGGGGAACGCGCATGTCGCAGTCCCGACTCCGTCGACACCATAGACGAGATGTTCTCCGCGATCTTCGCCTGTTGGAAGCCGCCGCGCGGAAGCGCGGGCATGACCCTGACGCTGCAGTTCTCAATTCGCCGAAACGGCACGCTTATCGGCAAGCCGCGCGCCACCTACTCACATCTAGGGGACGATGGTCCGCTCAACCGGGCCTTCGTGGCTTCCGTCCTCGAGGCGCTCGACAAGGCTCTTCCACTGCCCGTTTCGGACAGTATGGGTGGAGCAATCGCAGGACGTACGCTGTTCCCTCGCTTCACCGCGGTCAGTGAGGGTGCATCCTAGGCGCACGCGCAATGGGCATTAAACCGGCGGGTTATGCGGCTGGAACAGTCTGCCGCGCTCGGCCAGCAGGATCATCAGCAGCGCCGCCACGGACACGCTGCAGAACCCGGCGGCCAGCGGCGTCACCGTGCCGTTGAAGGCTTGGCCGATCAGCGTGCCGAGAATGCCGCCAAGAAATGTCTGCATGAACCCAAGGATCGACGACGCAGTGCCGGCCAGGTGCCCCAGCGGCTCCATAGCGAGCGCGTTGAAGTTCGCGCCGAGCGCGCCGAACGGGACCATGGCGCAGGCAAAGAAGGTAATGAAGAGCCAGAGCGGCATCTTTATTTCGATGGAAACGACCAGCCAGGCAAGGCTGATGGCCAGAAACAGCAGCAGCGCGCTTTGCGACAGACGGCGCATGCCGATGCGGCCGACGAGGCGCGAGTTGAGGTAGTTCGAAAAAGCAAGCACACCGGCAACCCCCGCGAAGATGACCGGGAACACCTCGCCGACATTGAACACGCTAACATAGATCTGCTGGGCCGAGGCGATGAAGCCGAACATGGCGCCGAAGATGAAGGTGCTGGCGAAGGCGTAGCAGAGCGCGATGCGGTTGGTGAGAACGATGCGGAAGCCGCCGATGATGGAGGACAACGTCAGCGGCCGGCGATATTCGGGGTGTAGTGTCTCGGGCAGGCGCAGCAGCGACCAGGCGGACACGATCAGCGCGCCGGCTGCCATGGTGACGAAGATCACATGCCAGGTCGCAAACAGCATGATGAACTGGCCGATACCGGGCGCCACCACCGGAATGGCCATGAACACCATGAAGATCAAGGACATGACTTCGGCCATGCGCCTTCCGTCGAACGTATCGCGCACGATCGAGACGGCAATGACGCGCGTCGCCGCCGCACCGATGCCTTGCACGGCCCGGCATAGCAGAAGCGTGGTGAATGACGGGGCGATTGCCGCAGCGCCGGCCGCCAGGACGTAGATCACCAGCCCTGCGACAAGCGGCGCGCGGCGCCCGAAGCGGTCCGAGATCGGCCCGAAGAACAGCTGTCCGCCGCCAAAGCCAAGGATATAGGCGGTGACAACATATTGCCGGTGGTTTTCATTTTCGATGCCAAGCGAAGCGCCGATCTGCTGCAGCGCCGGCAAAATAATGTCGATGGCCAGCGAATTGAGCGCCATCAGCGCCGCGCACAGCGCAATGAATTCCCAACGCGGAATAGGCAAGGTGCTTGCCTTTTGCTGCGCTTGTGCTTGCTGATCCACGGCCAGTCCGATCCTCAAACGAAAATGCGCCGGCTGGCCGACGCATCCATTCGTTGATTGCCCGATAATGGGCAGAACTTTTTGCCAAGGTGGGGGCTGCCCCGGCGCTTAGCGCATGACCCCCGAAAATCGCAGGCGGAAGGTCATACGCAGAAACAGAAGTCAGGCGGCGCCTTTGACGCTGACGCCCTTTTCGACGAGGAAGGTCTGCAATTCGCCCGCCTGGAACATCTCGCGGATGATGTCGCAGCCGCCGACGAACTCGCCCTTGACGTAGAGCTGCGGGATGGTCGGCCAGTTTGAATAGTCCTTGATGCCTTGCCGCAGTTCGGCCGACGTCAGCACGTCGACGCCCTTATAGTCGGCGCCGATATAGTCGAGGATCTGCACGACCTGGCCGGAAAATCCGCATTGCGGGAAGCCGGGCGTGCCCTTCATGAAGAGAACGACGTCGTTGCCCTTCACTTCATTGTCGATGTAGTCGTTGATGCCGCTCATGGAATACCCTTTCATGCCTGTGGGAGTCAGGCTCGAACATTACCCTTCAAATAAACCCATGGGTTGCGCGAAACAAGATGTTTGCCGCCTTGCCACGCAAATGGCGCAAAGGAACGTCTGATCTTGGGCCAAGAGCGTTGGCCACCATCTTTCCCGAGGCGCGATGAAAAGACGATATCTCGCCGGGTTCCTCCTCGCCGTTCTGTTCGCCGCACTGTCCTTGATCTGGTGGGCCAGGTCGCCGAGACAGCCATCTCTCGTCGTCGGCGGTGAATTACCGGCGCCGTGCCGCGATACGAGCTTCGAGGCGGTCGCCTATGTCGTCTGCGAAATCGATCTGCGCCGCTATGACGTCGGTGTGTTCCACACAGGCCTCGACGGCAAGGCTTTCGGTTCACTGGACAAATTCGACAAGGCGATGGCGGATCAGGGCCGGACGGTGCTGCTCGCCATGAACGCCGGCATGTATCACCAAGACCTGACCCCAGTCGGCCTTCTCGTCGAAGACGGCCGGGAGAAGGCGCCGATCAACGTCGCCGACAGCGGAGGCAATTTCTTCCTGAAACCGAATGGCGTATTCCTGGTCCGCAAGGACGGCAAGGCGGCGGTCATGGAGACAAGCGCCTATGCTGCGACCAGACTGGACGTGATGTTTGCCACGCAATCCGGCCCGATGCTGGTGATAGACGGCCGGCTTCATCCCCGCTTCGAGCAGAACGGCACATCACGCTATATCCGCAATGGCGTCGGCGTGCGTGACGAAAATACGGTCGTGCTGGCGATCTCACGCTCTGAAGTCAGCCTCGGCAGCTTCGCACGGCTATTCCGGGATGCGCTCGATTGTCCCAACGCGCTTTTCTTCGACGGGGTCGTTTCGGCGCTGTCGAACGGCGAGCGGATGATTGTGGGTGGAAAGTATCCGGCGGGGCCGATCATTGCCGTGACCGGTAAGAAGCTTGCGAGCCGGTAACTGCAAGAGAGCTCAGTCCGGCACGCTGGTCTGCAGGGCAAGCGCGTGCAGTACGCCGCCCATGTTGCCCTTCAGCGCGTCATAGACCATCTGGTGCTGCTGGACGCGGCTTTTGCCGCGAAAGCTTTCGGCCACAACCTCAGCCGCATAATGGTCGCCGTCGCCGGCCAGGTCGCGAATCGTCACCTTGGCGTCCGGAATGCCTTCCTTGATCAGCCGTTCGATGTCGTGGGCGTCCATTGCCATGTGAGGATTCCTTGTTCAGGTCGTGATCTCATAGATATGGTCGAAATGGCGGATGAACCACAGGGAAAGGGGCCCACTCGATCACATCACGGGTCCACGACCTCATTTGCCATGAAGCGAGGGAACCAGGATTCGTGGGCGGCGGTCAATTCGCTGACCGGTATCGCACGCGCCTCGCCCAGCTTCAGTTCGCTGCCGCCGGTCGAGCCGATCCACGGCGCAAAAACGCCGAGCTTGTTTTGCTGTTCGCGAATGGCGTCCCATTGCTCGCTCTGCGGGTCGATCGACAGCGTCAGCAGATAACGGCCCTGGTCCTCGCCGAACCAGACCGGGATCGGATCTGCACCGATCAGGCCGGGAATGGTCGCGCCGATGCCGGAGGCCATCGCCATCTCGGCCAGCGCCACCGCGATGCCGCCATCGGAAACGTCATGCGCCGCGGTAACAACACCGGAGGCGATCAGTGCCCGCACATGGTCGCCGACCCGCTTCTCGTGGCCGAGATCGACCGGCGGCGGCGGGCCGTCGGCGCGGCCAAAGATGTCGCGCATATAGACCGACTGGCCAAGATGCGTTCCCCACATGCTCGGCGCGCCGACCAGCACGATCATCTGGCCTTCGGCGGTAAAACCGATCCGTACCATCTTCGACCAGTCGGCAATCAATCCGACGCCGCCAATGGTCGGTGTCGGCAGGATGCCTTGGCCGTTGGTCTCATTGTAGAGCGAGACGTTGCCGGAGACGATCGGGAAGCCGAGCGCCCTGCAGGCATCGCCAATACCTTTCACCGCGCCGACCAACTGACCCATGATCTCCGGCCGTTCCGGATTGCCGAAATTGAGGTTGTCGGTGGCCGCGAGCGGCAGAGCACCGGTGGCGGTAAGATTGCGCCAGCATTCGGCAACCGCCTGCTTGCCGCCCTCGTAAGGGTCGGCCTCGCAATAGCGCGGCGTCACGTCGGAGGAGAAGGCGAGCGCCTTGGTCGGATGACCATCGACGCGCACGACACCGGCGTCGCCGCCGGGAAGCTGCAGGGAATTACCCTGGATCAGCGTGTCGTACTGCTCCCACACCCAGCGGCGCGAGGAAAGGTCCGGTCCGCCCAGCAGCTTGAGGAGTGCGTCGGCCACGTCGGTTCGCGGTGCATCGCCAGCCAATGGCGCCGGTTTCTTCGGCTCGACCCAGGGACGGTCATATTCCGGCGCCTGGTCGCCGAGATCCTTGATCGGCAGGTTGGCGACCTCGTCGCCCTGGTGCAGCACGCGGAAGCGCAGATCGTCGGTGGTCTTGCCGACGATGGCAAAGTCGAGGCCCCATTTGTGGAAGATCGCCTCGGCCTGTTTTTCCTTTTCGGGGCGCAGCACCATCAGCATGCGCTCCTGGCTCTCCGACAGCATCATCTCATAGGCGCTCATGCGCTCTTCGCGCACCGGCACCTTGTCGAGGTCGAGCTCGATGCCGAGGTCGCCCTTGGCGCCCATCTCGACCGCCGAGCAGGTGAGGCCAGCGGCACCCATGTCCTGGATGGCGATAACGGCGCCGGACGCCATCAGTTCGAGGCAGGCTTCGAGCAGGCATTTTTCGGTGAAGGGATCGCCAACCTGGACCGTGGGCCGCTTCTCGTCGATCTTGTCGTCGAACTCTGCCGAGGCCATGGTGGCGCCGCCGACGCCGTCGCGCCCGGTCTTGGCGCCGAGATAGACGACCGGCAGGCCGACGCCCTTGGCCTCGGACAGAAAGATTGCGTCCGTCTTCGCGAGGCCCGCGGCAAACGCATTGACCAGGATATTGCCGTTGTAGCGGGCGTCGAAATTGACCTCGCCGCCGACCGTCGGCACGCCGAAGGAATTGCCGTAGCCGCCGACGCCGGAAACGACGCCGGCAACCAGATGCCTGGTTTTGGGGTGGTCCGGCGCGCCGAAGCGCAGCGCGTTCATCGCCGCGATCGGTCGCGCGCCCATGGTGAAGACATCGCGCAGGATGCCGCCGACGCCGGTCGCGGCACCTTGATAGGGCTCGATGTAGGAGGGGTGGTTGTGGCTCTCCATCTTGAAGACGACGCAGTCGCCGTCGCCGATATCGACCACGCCGGCATTCTCGCCCGGGCCCTGGATGACTTGCGGCCCGGTGGTCGGCAGCGTGCGCAGCCACTTCTTCGAGGATTTGTAGGAACAATGCTCGTTCCACATCGCCGAAAAAATACCGAGTTCGGTAAAGCTCGGTTCGCGCCCGACGAGGTCGAGGATGCGCTGGTACTCGTCGGGCTTCAGCCCGTGCGCGGCAATGAGTTCCGGAGTGATCGGCACGGAATTGGAAATGGTCATGATCGGCAATTTATGTCCTTGGGATCGAGTCCCGTCTTATCGCAAGCTTTGCAGCCGATACACCCCGTCGGATGACTAAAACGACGGAAAGCAACAACTGGCCGCAAGTAGCGAGAGATCGCCACTCGACCCGCCGGTTTCAAGCCGGTTCAGGAAAAGCTGTCGTAGCCGGCGCGGCCTTCGTCCAGAAGCCGCCGGATCACTGCGACGCCGTGCGCAATATCGTCCCGCTGTCGCGGCTGCGAGATGCCAAACCGCACGCCGTGAAAAGCCTGTTCGGAACGTCCCGCCTTGAACTCGTCCTCGTCGTCGATGAGCACGCCATGTTCGAGGCAAGCCTGCTTGAAAGTGCCGGAAAGCCATGGGTCGGGCAAGGTGAGCCAGACGAACGGCACATTATCCAGCGCCTTGAACTCGAAGCCGTCGAGTGTCTCGCGTACGATCGCGATGCGTGCACCGATCTCGGCAATGCTGCGTTTGCGCATCTCAGCGGCCTGACCGGACAGCACCAGCCGGCTGCCCACCTCCGCCAGCAGAAAGGGCAGGCCGCCCGTCATCATCTTGTGGGCAACCCGGATGCGGTGACGATAGGCCGGCGGGCAAGCGAGCCAGCCGCCGCGAACACCCGCCGCAACCGATTTCGACAGGCCGCCGGCAACGATGGTCCGTTCGGGAGCATATTCGGCCATTAAAGGCGTTGGGTCATCGGTCAGTCCGCCATAGAGATCGTCCTCGATCAGGACGACGTTATATTGACGGGCGACATGCGCGATTGCCTCGCGGCGCGATGCCGACAGCGTTGTCAGCGTCGGGTTCTTGGCCGTCGGCATCAAAAACATCATCTTCGGGTGCTTTTGTGCGCAGACGCGCTCGAAATCCTGGGGATCGATGCCCTCGTCGTCAGTCGCCACCAGTGCGGTCCGGCGACCGATCAGGCCGGCACTGCGCGAGATCTGCGAATAGGTGAGGTGCTCGAAGACGACATAGTCGCCGGGGGCGGTGAGCCCCGCAATGGTTGCCATCACTGCGGCGTGGGTGCCGAGCGTGGGAACGATTGCATCCGCCGCCGGGCGATAGGAATTTCGCGACAGCCAGCGCCTGCCCGCTTCGAACCAGCGGTCCGGGAAATCACGAGTATAGCTTGAAATCTCATGCGGATGGTCTTGCGCCGTGCGTGTCAACACGTCAGCGACGATGGCACCCTGGCCGACATCCGGTGCGGCCGTGCTATCGAAGCGCAGTTTGTCGCCGGGCGCATCCATATAGCGCGTGCCTTGTTCGACCGGCCCCAGGAAATCCGGCTTTGCGCTCTCCGACTGTTGAGCGATAACATAGGTTCCGCGGCCGACCTCGCCGCTGACCAATCCCCGCTCGCGCAGCAATTGATAGGCCCTGCCGACCGTGCCGACAGTCGTGCCGATGTCGTATGCCAGATCGCGCTGCGGCGGCAGCTTTGCCCCTGCACCGATCAGGCCGCGGTCGATGTCCGTCTCGATGGAATCGGCAAGCCGCTGATAGAGCGGGCCAGTGCCGGCTGTAAGGTCTGGAAGCCAAGTTGTCATGGTGACAATTTTTTACATTGCACCGAAATGAGAGTCAATACATATGAAGCGGGCTGTACAAAAGGGCACAATTGCAATCTTGGCAGAAAGAAAATGGGTACAATAGAGACAATCCGCTACGCGGCAGTTGAATTGCAGGTGCAGGTGGCGCGCCCGCCGGGCAGGCCAACCTATGTCAGTCGGCTGGTGCGTACGCTCAGATCCTTCGCGAGGTGGATCGACGGGTTAATGGATCGCCGGCGCAGCCGGCTGGTCCTGCTCGAGATGACTGACGACCAGCTCAAGGACATCGGTATCTCGCGTTGCGATGCCCATCGTGAGGGGCTGAGGGCGTTTTGGGACTGAGAGCAGCCGGATGCTCCGTCTCGAACGTCGCGTGGCATATCGGCGGTTAGACGAGAGCGTCAATATCGACATCGGAACCAACGAGATCTTCTTCATCACTGAGATACCATCCTCCTTCGTGCCCTCACAGCATTCGCTCGCGACGTCTCCAGTGAATAGCGGTATTGCTGAAAACAGCTAATTCCCTTATTTTGGGGATAACGAAGGAGATGACCGTGGCAAGTTTCACCCTCACAGATCTCGGCAACAAATCCGGCGAGGTTGTTGAGGCCGCGTTCCGCGGCCCTGTTGACATCACCAAGCGCGGCAAGCGCAAGTTCGTTCTCCTGACGGCAGAGCAGTTCGACCGCATCACCAGTCGCAGCGCGCAACGGGCACACCGCGTCGAGGATCTGTCGGCCGAGGAACGCGACAGGCTTCTAACCGGCCTCGACGCAGTCGCGCGAGATGATGTTCGGGATGACTGAACCCGGCCACGGACAGATCATTCTCTATTCCTATTTGTGGGCAAGGGAATATGACCGGGGCGAGGAAAGCGGACGCAAGGCGCGGCCGACTTGCGTTATGCTGATCGTTGCCGGCAAGAATGGCCGCAAGCAGGCCCTGCTCTTTCCAATCACGAGCCAGCCGCCACGACCTGGCGCGCACCATGTTGAGATTCCTGAGACCGAGGCCCGCCGCGCCACCCTCTTTACCCCAGCCTGGGTTATCGTCGACGAATTCAACACCGATGATCTCGCGACGAGCTGGGCGCTCGAAGATACCAAGCCGCTCGGCCAATTCACGCGCAAGTTCATGTCACGGATCGCTGGCGAAGCTGCTGCGGCGATCCGTGCAGGCGCCGCGCGAACCGTGCCAAGACGCTAAAGGCTGCCGCGGCGGGAGAGCATCATCGCGGATGAACGCCCGCCGCCCTGATCCGCGTGACACCGTGGTCCACAAGCACCGCCACGATGCACAGCATCAGAAAGAGCCCGGTGATGGCCAGAGCCGAGACGGCGACGCTGGTCGCGCCGTTCTTGGCGAGATCGAGGAACGGGTAGGGCACTTCACCGGCAATCGGCGCCCGCAGCAGCGCGTAGGCCAGATAGGCGATCGGATAGATCATCCACCAGGAGATGTCGCGCCACCGCGTCGAGCCGTCGGCGCCTGCCACAAGCCACCACAGCACGAACAACACCGGCGTCACATAGTGCAGGAGCACATCGCAGAGCAGGAACAGCCCTTGCGGCTGCCAAAGCTGCGCCAGGACCGTTGCATAAACGATGAGGACCAGCGTTATGGCGACGGCTACGCCCGCCCGCATCCGTGGCGCGGCAAAGGCCGGAAACCAGGCATAACCCGTCGACGACAGCAACGAGGCATGGACGAGCACTGCGCCGATGTTGGTCAGGATGGTGAAGAAACTGAAATAGAAGACCAGCGAGCCGGCAAAGCCGCGGCCGGCTTCCATTGATGCCGGGACGGTGATGCAGATCTGCAGGACGAGCCCGGCCAGGCCGACGACCAGACCGGTGATCTGCAGCACGCGACCCATTGGGCTAGGCAGCAGCGCCGCAGGCCGGATTGCCCGCCTGCCAGCGGGCAATGTCCGAGCCGATGCGCGCGCCGAGCGGTTCCGCCATCAATGGGCCGAACACGTCGACGCGGCTCGAATTGCCTTGCGCTTGCACGACCAGCAACGGCTTTCCACCATAATGTTTGGCCGGCACCAGCAGGAAGCGCGGCGTGCCGCTGAACGAATTCAGCTCGTTGGCCATCTGATAGGATTTGAAGGCAGGGTCCTTGCTGGCGATCCAGCATTTGTGGGCAGCGATTGCCACCTGTTCCATGGCAAGCAGTGACGCGCTCTTGCCCGCCGGCGCCGGCGTGCTCCTCGGGCCTGACTGGCATGAGGCGAGTACAAGCCCGGCGGCAGTAGCGACGGCGAGGCGCGTGGTCGTCGGTCTCATGTTCAAGCGGCGCCCATCTCGAGTTCGGACAGAAAGATCTTCAGACCGTCTGTCATCTCACCCCAGACGCGCGACAGCGCCGGATGCTGCAAGGCGATTTGCTCGTAGGCATCGAATTTCGGATAGGCGTCAAGCAAATCGGGGCGGCCGATCGTTGTCCTGAAATTGTTGAAGACGAAGCGGGTCGGCGTCAACCACGCATCGGCAAAGGAGATGTCGTCGCCGAGCGCGAACGGGCCATGCGCCATGCGGGCCTCGATTGCCGCAAGCCCGTGATGCAATCGGGCGAACTGTGCCTTGATCTCCGCCTCGTTGCGCTGCGGCACGAAATGGAGCTCGAACAGCTTCATCGTCGGGGCGAGCACGTCGAGGTCGGTGATGCGGGCGAACATGCGCACCAGCGCCCGGTCCTTCGAGTCCCTCGGCAGCAGCGCCGGCTCGGGAAAGCGCTCCTCCAGATATTCGGCGATGACCACCGATTCGACGATCGTTTCGCCGGAGCCGGTGATCAGCACCGGAATCCGGTTCAACGGCGAGATGGCACGAAACGCCTCCGGGATGGGAAACCCCGGCGGCGGTGCAATGAGCTTGAGCGGCACGTTCTTGATGTAGGCCAACGCCCGCACGATCGACGAATAGGGCGACAACGGCCGCGAATAGAGTTTCATGACCGTGGCTCCAGGAGGAAAATTGAAGGCATCAAGCAGCGATGCCCAGCGCGCTTTCGAACAGCGCCCGGCCGTCGCTGCCGCCATGCGCCGCTTCGATCAGGTTCTCGGGATGCGGCATCAGGCCGAGCACGTTGCCGCGGCCGTTGACGATGCCGGCAATGTCGTTGATCGAGCCGTTGGGATTGGTGCCTTCGGCATAGCGGAACACCACCTGGCCTTCGCCTTCGAGGCGGGCCAGCGTTTCGGCATCGGCAAAATAATTGCCGTCATGGTGCGCCACCGGCGCCCGGATGATCTGGCCCGGCTGGTAGCGGCGGGTGAACATCGTGTTGGCATTGGCGATCTGCAGCTTCACCTGACGGCAGACGAATTTCAGCGAGGTATTGCGCATCAATGCGCCCGGCAGCAAGCCGGCCTCGACCAGGATTTGGAAGCCGTTGCAGACGCCGATGACCGTGACGCCCTTGGCCGCCTTTTCGGCCACAGCCCGCATTACTGGCATGCGCGCGGCAATGGCGCCGCAGCGCAGATAATCGCCGAACGAAAAGCCGCCGGGAATGGCGATCAGGTCGACATCGGGAATTTCGGTGTCGGTCTGCCAGACGGTGACCGGCGGCGTGCCGGAAATCTTGGTCAGCGCCGCGATCATGTCGCGGTCGCGATTGAGGCCTGGGAGCAGGACGACGGCTGATTTCACCTCAGGCGATCTCCACCGCGTAATTCTCAATCACTGTATTCGCCAGAAGCTTGTCGCACATGGCTTTCAGATCGGCCTCGGCCTTGGCGCTGTCGCTCTCGGCCAATTCGACGTCGAAAACCTTGCCTTGCCGCACCTGGCCGACGCCGCCGAAACCCATTCCGGACAGCGCGTGCTCGATTGCCTTGCCTTGTGGGTCTAGCACGCCGTTCTTGAGGGTTACGGTAATGCGGGCCTTGATCACGCTGGACATGCTCCTGTTCACCTGTTGAGCGGGCAAGCCGTCAGTGCGGCTTACCTTTGACACCGTCGGTCGATGCGACGAGCACCGGCCCGGCCGGACGCGGTGGCTCGTTCTCGTTCATGATGCCGAGACGGCGGGCAACTTCCTGATAAGCCTCGACCAGCCCGCCCATGTCGCGGCGGAAGCGGTCCTTGTCGAGCTTGTCCTGCGTCGCCACGTCCCACAGCCGGCAGGAATCCGGCGAGATCTCATCGGCAACGACGATGCGCATCATATCGCCTTCGAACAGGCGGCCGCATTCGATTTTGAAATCGACCAGCTGGATGCCGACGCCCATGAACAGGCCGGAAAGGAAGTCGTTGACGCGAATGGCCAGCGCCATGACATCGTCGATCTCCTGTGGGCTCGCCCAGCCGAAGGCGGTGATGTGCTCTTCCGATACCATCGGATCGTCGAGCGCATCGGCCTTGTAATAGAATTCGATGATCGAGCGCGGCAGCACGGTGCCTTCCTCGATGCCCAGGCGCTTGGCCAGCGAGCCGGCGGCGACGTTGCGCACCACCACTTCGAGCGGGATGATCTCGACTTCCTTGATCAACTGCTCGCGCATGTTGAGCCGGCGGATGAAGTGGGTCGGAATGCCCATCCGGTTGAGATGATTGAAGATGTGCTCGGAAATGCGGTTGTTGAGCACGCCTTTGCCATCGACGATTTCATGCTTCTTCTTGTTGAAAGCGGTAGCGTCGTCCTTGAAGAACTGGATCAGCGTGCCAGGCTCCGGTCCCTCATAAAGGATCTTGGCCTTGCCTTCATAAATGCGGCGGCGATTTTTCATCTGATTTTTCTCTGGATTTGCGGGCAGGCGGCAAGCGACCAGTTCCTGTCCGTCTGCCTAAAATAAGATGGCGACGGTGGGGTTCAATGCCGGTGTCTATCCCAATCGCACTGTTTGCTCAATCGGCAAATCCTTTCAATCAACCGCTTTCGGGCACCGAAATGCCGCAGCGCAGCAAGCAATGTAGCATATTGACCGGCCGGCGCCCTTTTGGTTTGTGCTCCGGCAACACATATTGGCACAACGAATCGGATTTCACGGAGGGATGCCATGAGCAGCATGAAAGACCGCGAAGAGGGCTTTGAGCGCAAATTCGCATTCGACGAGGAACTTCGGTTCAAGGCTGCGGCACGCCGCAACAGAGCGCTCGGCCTGTGGGCTGCCGAAAAGCTCGGCAAGTCCGGCGCTGATGCCGACGCTTATGCCAGGGAAGTGGTCGTCAGCGACATCGAGGAAGCCGGCGATCACGACGTTTTCCGCAAGATACGCAAGGATTTCGATGCCGCCGGCATCGACCAGTCGGACCATCAGATCCGCCGCACCATGGATGAATTGATGGCGCAGGCGATCGAGCAGATCAAGAACACCTGATCCCCATCGATACTCTTCGAATGCTGGACCAATCGACCGCCCGGCCTCACCGGGCGGTTTTTCTTTGCCTTTGCGGTCATTTCCGGCTGAATTGCTGCAAGCAAAGAGGAAATCGCCAATGTCCCTGAAGTCACGCCTTGCGGCCGACGAGACGCTGTTCACCGCATGGTCCGGCGTGCCGGATGCCTTGACGGTCGAGATACTGGCCAGGCAAGGGTTCGACGCGGTTACGCTCGATATGCAGCATGGTGGCCATCACGAGGATAGCGTGCTGCGCGGGCTTGTGCCGGTGCTGGCCGCCAACAAGCCGGCTTTGGTACGCATCCCGGTCGGCCGCTTCGACATGGCCAGCCGTGCGCTTGACTTCGGCGCCGAGGCGGTGATCGCCCCGATGGTGAATTCGGTGGCGGATGCAAAGCTGTTTGCTGCCGCAATGAAATACCCGCCACTCGGCGAGCGCTCCTGGGGCCCGACCTATGCTTTTCCGCGCCATGGCAAGGGCGACTATGCCGACTGGCTGCGCGACAGCAACCAGCGCACCATGGCGTTCGCCATGGTCGAAACGCGGGCCGCGCTTGATGCACTCGACGGCATCCTCGACACGCCGGGCATCGACGGTATCTTCCTTGGCCCGTCGGATTTCTCGATCGCCTGGTCGAAGGGCACCACCGTCAGTTCGACGCTGGAGAGCATGATGGGGACCGTCGCCTCGATCGCCGAGCGCACCCGCAAAGCCGGCAAGCATGCGGCGATCTATGTGATGGAACCGGCCATCGCCGGTCGCGTGGTGTCGATGGGTTACCGGCTGCTGGCGATGGGTTCCGAGCATTCGCTGATTTCGCTTGGGGCAAAGACCCTGCTGAACAGCGTCAGGGATTCGATCGCTTCCTAGAGCAATTCCAGGAAAAGTGTGAAACGGTTTTCCGTCCGGAATTGCGTCAAAACAAAGAGATAGAGCGGTTCGCCGTTTCCGTGAAACGGTGAACCGCTCTAAAGATCCGTCAGGAATTTCGCGAACGTCATCGAGCCTTCAGGCCAGGGGCCGAAGCCGGAATCCGCGTTGAGATGACCGGCATCGCCGGCGTCGATGAATAGCGAGCCCCACGCCCCGGCAATGTCCTCGGCGACGCCGAAGGCGCAGAACGGGTCGTTGCGGCTGGCGATCACCACCGACGGAAACGGCAGCGGGTCACGCGGATAGGGGCCGAAGGTCATCAGGTGCCTCGGCTTTATCTCTGGATTGGCGACATCGGGCGGCGCCACGAAGAAAGCGCCGGCGACCGGCCTCTCGAACCGAGGCAATGCTTGAATGACCGCCGCGACGCCAAGCGAATGGGCGACGATGACGACCGGCCGCTCGGCCTCGTTAACCGCCTTGGCGACACCGGCCGTCCAATCCTCGCGCACCGGCTTCGACCATTCCGCCTGTTCGACGCGGCGCGCTGTCGATAGTTTCGACTGCCAGCGGCTCTGCCAATGATCGGGGCCGGAATTGGTGTAGCCCGGCACGATGAGAATATCTGCTTCCCTGACTTTCATGGCGCGCATGTAGCGAGAGGCGCTGTCGGGTGCAACCGGGTATGAACTCAACAGCGACACGCAAACGGCCGCTCACGAGCCCGGTTCTGCTCGCGATTGTGAACACCCTGTTCGCTTCTTGCGCTCTTGTGTGAACGATCGCGATCAACGATCTGTCGCCAGGAAAGAATGGCTGTTCCGAGATTTTGGCACGGACATGGCGTAGAATGATTGATGGCGCCGGATTGCTCTGTTGGAAGCTTGTCGAGCGCCGCCTGAACGGAGCACTTTGATGAGCGAACTGCCTTTTGCCGCGACGACCCCGGTCAGCGTTGCCCGCGTCGGCTTGAGGGCGCGCGATGCAGACAATCTCGCTGCCTACTATCGCAAAGTCGTCGGTTTGCAGGAACTGAGCCGCGCCGGCGGCACGATTACGCTCGGCGCAGTCAATCGCCCTTTGCTCGACATCGAAGCGGATCTGGCCGCGAAACCCGATGACCCGCGCAGCGCCGGTCTTTTCCACACCGCCTTCCTGCTACCCAGCCGGGCCGATCTCGGCCGCTGGATCAATCACGCCATCGCCGGCAAGATCGGCATCGAGGGCGCATCCGATCATCTGGTCAGCGAGGCTCTTTACCTAACCGATCCGGAAGGCAACGGCATCGAGATCTATGCCGACCGCCGTCCGCAGGACTGGAAATGGAACGGTGACAAGATAGCGATGGCGACGGAGCGGCTGAACATTCCGTCGGTCGTTGCCGAGGTGCCGGCCGGCGACACCGGCTGGCAGGGCGCGCCGGAAAACAGCATTATCGGCCACGTCCATTTGCGGGTCGGCAGGCCGGAAGAAGCCGAAGCATGGTGGCATCAGGAGTTCGGTTTCGACACAGTGGCAAAGTACGGTGGCGCGGCGGTGTTCCTGTCGTCCGGCGGCTATCATCACCACATTGGCGCAAATGCGTGGCAGAGCGCGGGCGCCGGTCGCCGCGATCCCGCCCGCTCCGGCTTGGCCTGGGTCGAGATGCGCTCGGACAATGCCGCAAGCGAGACCACCCGCGAGGATCCGTGGGGCACGGTGATAAGGACGGTTCCCTGTAAGGCGTAGGTTAGAGGTTTGCTTTTTCGAACAAGCGGCCAAGCATGAGCAGGCCCGCTGGCCATACGCCGAGGCCGGCCTCGTTCCCCATATGGCCAAGATCGCCGGCATCGGCGATATCCGCGCCCCAGGCGGCGGCAAAAGCGGTCGCCTTGTCGAAGGTGACGCGTGGGTCGCTGCGGCTCGCCACCACCAATGTCGGGAAGGGCAGGCGCTTCAGCGGCATCGGCGCGAACGGGCGCACCGCGTCGAATGAGGGATCGGCATCCTCGACATTGGTCGCGGCAACCAGGAATGCCGCCGCGACCTTGTCGAGTTGGCCTTGACTGGCGCCGGCAGCCCACTTCACCGCCGTCGCCACCGCCAGCGAATGCGCAAGCAGCACGACGCGCCGCGGTGCGGCGGCCACCGCGGCATCCAACTGGCCGATCCAGTCTTCAGGCTTAGGCCGGTCCCACTCGGCCTGCAGCACGCGGGTCGAATTGGGGAACACCCGGCACCAATGCGACATCCAATGATCCGGCCCGGAATTGCCGCGCCCGGGCAGGGCAAGGAAATCGAAATCTCCGGCCGACGAAATCATCAGGCTTCTCCGAACACTCGGCTAAAGATCGTATCGACGTGCTTGGTATGATAGCCCAAGTCGAATTTCTCGCGGATCTCGGCCTCGGGCAGGGCTGCGGCAACGTCCTTGTCGGCCAGCAGTTCCTCAAGGAAATCAGCGCCTTGCTCCCACACCTTCATGGCGTTTCGCTGTACCAGCCGGTAGGCGTCCTCGCGTGAAACACCGGCTTGCGTTAGCGCCAGCAGCACGCGTTGCGAATGCACCAGGCCGCGGAACTTGTTCATGTTCTTCAGCATGTTGTCGGGGTAGACCAGCAATTTGTCGAAGACGCTGGTCAGTCGCGACAGCGCGAAATCGAGCGTCACCGTCGCGTCTGGCCCGATCATGCGCTCGACCGAGGAATGCGAGATGTCGCGCTCGTGCCACAGCGCCACATTCTCCATTGCCGGCAATGCGAAGGAGCGCACCATGCGGGCAAGGCCGGTGAGGTTCTCGGTCAGCACCGGGTTGCGCTTGTGCGGCATCGCCGACGAACCCTTCTGTCCGGGTGAAAAGTACTCTTCTGCTTCAAGTACCTCGGTGCGCTGCAGATGGCGCACCTCGATCGCCAGCCGCTCGATCGACGAGGCGATCACGCCGAGCGTGGCGAAGAACATCGCGTGGCGGTCGCGCGGGATCACCTGCGTCGACACCGGCTCCGGCTTCAGTCCGAGTTTCTTGGCCACGTATTCTTCGACATATGGGTCGATGTTGGCAAAGGTGCCGACCGCACCGGAGATGGCGCAGGTGGCGATGTCCTCGCGTGCGTGCACCAGCCTCTCGCGGCAACGCGAGAATTCGGCATAGGCCTGCGCCAGCTTGACGCCGAAGGTGGTCGGCTCGGCATGGATGCCGTGGCTGCGGCCGATGGTGATGGTGTCCTTGTGCTCGAAGGCGCGGCGCTTGAGCGCCGCAAGCAGCCCGTCAATGTCGGCCAGCAGGATGTCGCTGGCGCGGGTGAGCTGCACGGCAAAACAGGTGTCGAGAACGTCGGAGGATGTCATGCCCTGGTGGATGAAGCGGGCATCCGGCCCGACGAATTCGGCAAGATGGGTGAGAAAGGCGATGACGTCATGCTTGGTGACCCGCTCGATCTCGTCGATGGCGTCGACGTCGAACTTCGCCGCTCCGCCTTTCTCCCAGATGGTCTTGGCGGCCTCCTTCGGGATGACGCCGAGCTCGGCCAATGCGTCGCAGGCGTAGGCCTCGATCTCGAACCAGATGCGGAACCGGGTTTCGGGCGACCAGATGGCCACCATTTCCGGCCGGGAGTAGCGAGGGATCATCATTCGGTCCTGACTTGCGAGAGCATTTGCCCGCGTCCTATCAGAGGCAGGCAAAATGCTCAACGTTGCTGGCGCGCAAACCAGACACTGGCGACAGCGAGCGCAATGAAACCGAGCGGAAAATACAGCCGGATGCCAAGGACGACGAACTGATAGAGCGCCGTCAACATCGTGAACACGAACTGGAAAACCCAGGTGATGGTGAGCGCGGGTGCATGCCATTGGACGTAGTAGGAGCGGTATTGCAGCCCAAAGAGGCCGCCGGTGAAGGTAATTGTCGTGGCGAGAAGGCAGACGAAGGCGGCGGCGAGGGCGATTTCCCAGTGGCGTCCGAGCGAGACGAGCCGCGCTAGGAACAGCCCAACCGGGAAGGCCAGCGCGCCGCCGGCAGCATAAAGCAGCGAGACGAAGCGGATCTTTGCCGGGGTCTCCCAATCGTACTGCAGCAGATTTGAGCAGCGCGCTGGCGCCCATCGCCATGGCCCACAGCAAGGCACCGGCAAATGCGGTGCGCAGCGACGGCAGAGCACGGCGAAGACGGCCCAGAGCGCGATAGCGCATGGCGGGGAACTTCACAGGCGACCGGTTACCGCGATCCAGCGATAGTCCGGCCCTTCGAAGCCGTATTGGCGCACCGCGATCAGCACGGCATAGGCGCTGAGGCTATCCAGCGAAAATGTCTGAACCGCGCCGATCTGGTAGCCATTCGGACAGCCTCTGCTTTGCGGGATCGATTTGTCCTCGTGAATGATCCTCGTCTGGCCGCCATCCTTCGCCTCGATGCGCAGCAGGCGAAAGCCATTGATCTCGCCCTGGCTCTGGCAGCGTTCGGTGTCATTCATGCCGATCTGGTCGAGCCGGAACTCGAGCGGATCGTCGACCGGCGAGAAGATCGGGCGCGGATTGACCACCATGCGGAAGGGATCGGCAGAAAGCTCGGTCACCGGGTTGAAGCCGGCGGTGATGCCGCGATTTGCCGTGAGTTCCGCCTGACTGACGATCGCTTCGCCCCTTTGCCGGGCCTGCAGCCGCGCTGCGGCCACCGTGGCATTCTCGTCGTCGAGCCGGACACGTATCGGCGAGCCCTTCAGGAAACTGTCGTCGGCCGTGTCGATATAATAGCGGGTCGCATAGGGAAATCCCGATCCGTCCTGGACGCCGTATTCCTCGAAGGCAAAGACCCCGCCATCACTGCTGAAGCCGAGGATCTCAAGCTCGGCGACATCGCCTGCGTGGGCGGCGGCCAAAGTTGCAAGCGGGGCAAGCAGGCAGACTGCAAACAGGGCAAGATTTCGCATGGGGCTTTCCATTCCGGCGGTCGACGCCGTTAAATTCCTATCACGATGCCGTCAAAAGATCGTGCTGACTGAAACACAAAGTCGATGCATCCAATCCGGCCGCCGTTTGTTATTGTCGGCAGCTTCACCGCATTGTGCCTTCCGAAAATCAGAATCGATTTTCGGAAGGCACGATGCATTGATTCAAAATGTTTAGAGCGTCGTTTGCGCGTCCAAAGGGACGCGCGGCGCTCTAAGGGAGACCCCCATGACAGATGCAGCCAAGATTCGCGAACGTATGGAAGTGATCGGTGCCGACGGCGTCCATGTCGGTACCGTCGACAAGGTTGACGGAGATCGCATAAAGCTGACCAAGCGCGACAGCGGCGAGGGCGCTCACAGGGGCCATCACCACTTCATTCCTCTCAGCCTTGTCGCCGAGGTCGAGGGCCAGAAGGTGCGGCTGTCGGCAAACTCGGATGTTGCGGTCACGTTCGAGGAAGAAAAATCCGAACCCACCTGATCATAATCCAGTCTGATTACGGCTCACCCGAATGAGCGTTGCGCGTTCAGCGCGACGACCAGACCGGGAACAGATCGCCCTCGGCCGACGTCGCGGCAAAGACGCCGCGGCTGATGGCGCGCGCCATCGTGGCGCCGGCCGCGGCGTAGAGATCGATTGCATCGTCGGGCTCAAGCTCGATGCCGCTCTTGCCCGTTGCCAGCGCGAAGACCAGATCGCCGTCGGCGGGCGTATGCGTCGGCCAAATGGCACGGACAAAGCCGTCATGCGCCGATATCGCCAGGCGTTTGGCGGCGGCCTTCGTGAGTACCGCATCGGTGGCGATCACGGCGATGGTCGTGTTGGCGCCGGTTTCCGCCTGCTCTGCGGCATACCTGTCACGGAACTTCAGCAGGACCTTTCTGGCATCGTCAGGCATCGGGTGGGGATAGCCTAACCCGCCGAACTCGTCGCCGATCTCGAACGGTGCCGCCCAGAAATGGCGGGTCCCGGCGACCGTCACCGAGCCGGTCGGGTTGACGGCGGCAAGCGCGCCGATGGTGACGCCGCTGTCCAGCACCGTCGAGGCCGAGCCGAGCCCGCCCTTCAGGCCGGAGCTCAGCGCGCCGGCACCCGCGCCGGCGGTGCCGAGCGCAAAGTCGATCGCGGCGGCTTGCGCGGCTTCGTAGCCGAGGTCGCGGTAAGGCGGATACCGGCCCCAATCCTTGTCGCCGCCATTGCGCAGATCGAACAGGATCGCCGCCGGCACGATCGGCACGCGAAAGCCGCCGACCTCGACGCCGATGCGCCTTTCACGCAATGCCGCCTGCACCCCCGACGCGGCGTCGAGGCCAAAAGCCGACCCGCCCGAAAGCACCACGGCATGGATGGCGTGGATCGAATTGTGCGGCTCGAGCAGGTCGGTTTCGCGGGTGCCCGGCGCACCGCCCAGGATTTGCACGCCGGCCACGGCCGGTTCGTCGCAGATGACGGTGGTCACACCGGATTTCAGCTTGGCATTCGCCGCATTGCCGACACGCAGGCCGGCGACGTCCGTGATGAGATTGCGCGGACCCGTATGGAACATCCCTGTGCTGGACATCATTGGCTCTCCGCCGGCGCGAAACGGCCGCCGTCGAAACGGTAGGCTCGATAAGGATTTTGCGTCAGGTCACCTTTTTCGTCAAAGCGGATCGGTCCGATCGCCGTGGTGAAGTCATGCGCGGTCAGCACGTTGGCCAGCCTCTCGCCGGAGCTTTGCGGCAATGCTGAAGCCGCCTTGGCGATCTCGACCGCGGCATAGGCGGGAAGCGTGTAACCTTCCGGCACGATGTTTTGTGCTGCAAAGCTTTGCAGTACCTTGGGGTCGGCGACGTCGGCCCATTCGGGCGGCGCGATCATCAGCGTGCCGACGGCATAAGGCACGTCGCCGGGCGGCGCGCGCAACGCTTCGCCGCCGGCAAACACCATGCCGGTATTTAGCTGGCCGGCATCCCGGCCCATAATGGCGACATCATCGCCGTCGCCGCCGGCAAAGACATGCGTTGCGCCGGCTTTCTTCAGCCGGCCGATCAGGCCGATCTGGTTGTCGAGCTGCGGCCGGAACGTGTCGACGAACACCGGCTTCAGAGCCGCTTGCTCGGCGGCTGCCCGAAACGTCTCGGCCATTTCGCGGCCATAGATCGTGCCGTCGTCGACTATGGCGAACAGCTCGGTTTGCCATAGGCGGGTGAGGATGGCAGCGACGGCATTGCGCTCGTCGTCGCCGCGCGGCCCGAGACGATAGATCGGCCATCCGGTCTTGGCGCGCCGGTCGGTCAGGCTTTCCGTGCGCACGCCGACGGTGATCACCGGTATGCCGGCATCCTTGAGGATCGGCAGAGCCGCCTCGATTGCGTCGGTGCACAAAAACCCGATGACGACGTTGACCTTGGCCGCGGTGAACTCCCGCGCGGCGGCGGCGCCACCGTCGGCCGTGCAGGCGTCATCGATCGACTTGATTTCGGCATCGTTCGCTTCAGCCGCCATTGTCGCGCCGGCCTCGATCTGTTTGCCGAGGATCGCCGACGGCCCCGACAAAGGTGCCGCGACGCCGACCAGCAGCGTCTCGGCATTTGCACTGCAGGCGACCGAGAGCCAGGCCAGCACCGCTATCGTGGTTGTCCAAGGTCGCATGCGAGCGAAGAATTCCTCCACGCCGGTCGCGTGGTTGCCGGCGCCAATGCCGTCAAGACCTAAAGGCTGGCCAGCTTTGGCGCAACACGCGAATTCGGGATATAGGTCAAGCACTTCGCTTGTGGCCTGCAATATCCCCCCATATATAACGGTTGGTTCTGACTAGTGGAAAATCATCGGTGCTGAAGAAGAATGACATCGGGCCGCAGGCCTACCGCGACGCGATGGCCCATTTTGCTGGCCATGTGCATGTAGTCACCACCGATGGCCCTGCCGGCAGGCGCGGCGCGACGGTGATCGCGGCCTGCTCGGTGTCGGACACGCCGCCAACCATCCTGGTTTGCCTCAATCGTGAAAATCCCAAGAACGAGCCGTTCGTGGAAAACGGCAAATTTGCCCTGAACACGCTGGCTTCGGATCAGGAGCCGCTGTCGATCGCCTTTTCCGGCATTACCGGCCTGCCGGTCGAGGAGCGTTTCGCGTTGGCCGAATGGGATGTGATCTCGACCGGTGCGCCGACGCTGAAGGGCGCGCTCGCCGTCTTCGACTGCGAACTGATCGACTCCAAGGATCTGGCCACCCACCGTGTGCTTTTTGGCAAGGTTACAGGTTTGCGCATCGGCGATAATTTGCGGCCGCTGATCTATCACAACCGCGGCTACCACGCTTTGTAGAGGCTTTCAGATGGCCGCGCCCGCGAAGACAGAATGACCGAGTTGAAAACCGCGTCCGGCGCCGCGGATGATCGACGAGACGCTCGATCTGTTGACCCGTGCGGATTATGTGGCGGACCGGTCGCTGGCGACCGTGCTGTTTTTATGCGTTCGGTCGACCCGCGGCGGTGGATCCAGGCTGGCGCGAAGCGCGTCGCATAACCACATGTCTGCCAGGGAGAAAATCATGGAACACAGTATCTATCTCGATGAGGCCCGCGATCCGCTGATCATCGCGGAGGGCTGGATGAAGGACGGCAAGGATGTCGCCATTGCCACCGTGGTCGAGACCTGGGGCTCGGCGCCGCGCCCGGTCGGCAGCCACCTAGTGATCGACGCGGAAGGCAATTTCCACGGCTCCGTCTCGGGCGGCTGCGTCGAAGGCGCGGTGGTGACCGAGGCGGTCGATGTTATCGATAGCGGCACGGCCAAAATGCTCGAATTCGGCGTCGCAGACGAGACCGCCTGGCAAGTCGGCCTGTCATGCGGCGGCCGCATCAAGGTCTATGTAGAAAGATTGGGTTGATCTCGAATGGATCCCTATGCGCTGAAGACACTCAACGCCGAACGCCGCGCCCGCCGCGCGGCAATCCTGGTCACCGATCTCGGCGACGGCCGCGACCGTGTCGTGCGCGAGGGCGACCGGGTAGCCGGCGAACTCGGGGCGGCCATCGCCAAGGCATTTCGCACGGGCAATTCCGGTTCGGCCGAAGCTGAGGGACGGACCTTCTTCCTCAACGCACATCTGCCGCAGCCGCGCCTGGTGGTGATCGGCGCCGTCCACATCAGCCAGGCGCTGGCACCGATGGCCAGGATCGCCGGCTATCCTGTCGAGATCATCGATCCGCGAACGGCCTTTGCCACGCCCGATCGTTTTCCCGATATCGCGCTGCATGCCGAATGGCCAGAGGATGTGCTGACGCGTCAGCCGCTCGATAGCTATACGGCGCTGGCTGCTCTCACCCACGATCCGAAGATCGACGATTTCGCGCTGAAGGCGGCGCTCGACGCCGGCTGCTTTTATGTCGGCGCGCTCGGCAGCCGCAAGACCCACGCCAAACGTGTGGAACGCCTGCTGGCTTCGGGAGCGACCGCCGACCAGATCGCCCGCATTCATGCCCCGATCGGCCTCGACATTGGGGCTGCCAGCCCGGCCGAGATCGCCGTCGCGGTGTTGGCGCAAGCGATCCACGCCTTTCGCTCCCGTGGTCTCGAATCCAAAGGCGCCATCGCGTGAAATTTGGTCCCGTTGCGATCGATGCGGCCGAAGGGGCAGTGCTGGCGCACGCCACCACAGCCGGAGAGCGCCGCTTCCGCAAGGCGCACAGGCTAAGCGCCCGGGATGTGTCCCTGTTGAAGGCCGCTGGCATTTCCGAGGTCGTAGCGGCGGTGTTGGCGCCCGATGATCTCAGCGAGGACGTCGCTGCCGAAAAGATCGCCGCATCCATGATCCATCGCAACATCGAGGCGAGGCCCGCCGCGACAGGTAGGGTCAACCTCCACGCGCAGGCTGCCGGCATGTTCACCGTCGACGCGGCGATGATCGACGCCATCAACGCCGTCGATCCGACGATCACCATCGCCACGCTGGCGCAGCATGCGCCGGTCGAAAAAGGTCAGATGGTAGCAACGGTGAAGATCATCCCATTTGCGGTCGCCTCCGCTTTGGTCGATGCCGTGGCAAGGATCTGCGCCGGCGGCGAGATATTTGCGGTCAACGCCTATCAGCCGGTGCGCGTCGGCGTCATCCAGACGGTGCTGCCCGGCATCAAACCCAGCGTGCTCGACAAGACGCTGCGCGTCACCGAAGCGCGCCTGGCGCGTTCGGGCGGCAGGCTGACGGCGGAGCGTCGAACCCCGCATGAAATTATCCCCGTCGCCGAGGCTGCGGCCTCGCTGATCCGCGACAACGATATGGTGGTGATCTTCGGCGCTTCGGCGATGGCCGATTTCGGCGACATCGTTCCTGCTGCGATCGAAAGGGCGGGCGGCACTGTCATCCGCGCCGGCATGCCGGTCGATCCCGGCAATCTGCTGGTGCTAGGCACTCTAGGCGGCAAGCGCATCATCGGTGCGCCGGGCTGCGCCCGCAGTCCCAAGGAGAACGGCTTCGACTGGGTGCTCGACCGGCTGATCGCCGGTCTCGACGTGACCGCCAGGGATATTGCCGGCATGGGTGTCGGCGGGCTGTTGATGGAAATTCCGACGCGGCCGCAACCGCGCGAGCCATTGCCGGCCAAAGCCGAACCAAAGGTCGAGATCGTGCTTCTGGCCGCCGGCCGCTCCAGCCGCATGGGCGGGCCGAACAAGCTCTTGGCGCTCTTCGACGGCAAGCCGCTGGTCCGTCGCACTGCCGAACGCGCGGTCGGTTCGAAAGCCGGGGCCACCATCGTCGTCACTGGCCACCAGCGCGAGCGCGTGCGCGATGCACTGTCTGGCCTCGATGTGACCTTCGCCGACAATCCGGATTTCGGCGAGGGTCTGTCTTCGTCGCTGAAGGCCGGCATCGCCAAGATTTCCGGCGACGCCGCAGGCGCCATGATTGTCCTCGGCGATATGCCCGGCGTCGCCTCGGCCGACCTCGACAAGCTGATCGAGGCGTTCCGCAGGTCCGAAGGCCGATCGGTGGTGCGGGCCTCGCACGACGGGCGGCGCGGCAATCCGGTGCTGCTGCCGCGTTCGCTGTTTGCCGCGATCGCTCACCTCGAAGGCGATACCGGCGCCCGCCATCTGGTCGAGGCCGAAGGGCTCGACGTCATCGATGTCGAGATCGGCGAAGGGGCAGCCGTCGATGTCGACACGCGCGAGGCGCTGGAAGGCGCCGGCGGCGTGCTGCAGGATTGACAAACCGAAGCCGAAAAACGCATGGCTGAGGGATGGCCTTTCGTTCCTGCTTCCGGTTCCGCTTGCCTCCCTCCGGCCTCCCGGCCCTGCTGATGGCGATTCTTTTGTCGCTCTCTTGTGCCGCCTACGCCAACGCTCTCGAACTCAAGCCCTTCAAGGACGATCTGTTCGCCTATCCGGTCACGCTCTCATCCGAAAACAACGGCGCCTATACGGTTGTCGATTATCGTGAGCTGCGCGACATCAACGCTCGTGACGAAGTGCCTGAGCGTCGTGTGCACGCGCAATACACCGAAACCGGCGTGCGCAAGGTGCAGCAGGATCTCTTGCTGAAGACCGACGCTGGCGATGTCCGCCACATTGCCGTCGGCAAGACCGGGGGCGCCAGCATCATCGTGCTTTACCTGCACGGGCAGGGCGGCAGCCGTAAGCAGGGCACCGACGACTTCACCTTCGGCGGCAATTTCAACCGCATCAAGAACCTGATGGCCGGCAATGGCGGCCTCTATCTGTCGCCGGATTTTTCCGATTTCGGCGACACCGGTGCCACCCAGATCGCCGCATTGATCGGCCACTATGCCGAACAGTCGCCGCGCGCAAAAATCTTCGTCGCCTGCGGCTCTATGGGCGGCGCGTTGTGCTGGAAGCTGGCAGGCCGCAAGGACTCCGGCGGGCGCATCGACGGGCTGCTGCTGCTCGGCTCGCTGTGGGACGAGAGTTTCTTCTCAAGCCCCGCCTTCAAGCGTCGTGTGCCGGTCTTCTTCGGCCAGGGCAGCAAGGACCCGGTGTTTCCAATCGAGAAACAGGAAGCCTTCTTCCGATCGATTCTGGCCAAATCGAAAGCCTACCCGACCCGCTTCGTCCGCTTCGAGACCGGCACGCATGGCACCCCTATCCGCATGACCGACTGGCGCGGCACGCTCAACTGGATGTTGTCGAAGGTCCCTTAGGGCGCGGTGTTGTAGTCGAGCACGGTCTGCGGGTTGATCTCGCCGTCATAAGAGGCATCGACCTCATACTGCACCAGCGAGAAATTGCCGTGGCGAAACAGGTAGGTGCCGGCCGACGAGGCGTCGCCGACGCCGCGCCACTTGTTCAAGGATGAAATCGTTTTGGTGGCCTCGTCATATTCGGAGTTGACCAACTGGTCGTCGGTCTGGAAGCCGATGATGTTGATGCCCTCGACCTTGCCTTCGCTATTGTTGTTCTCATAGCGAATATCGAGTTCCGGTGACGCGAATTGCAATTGCCGGACGCCCGATACGTCGTCGTAGATGTAATAGACTGCGCTCTCATTGTAGGCGGCCATCGAGCAGAAAAAGCGAAACAGCCGTGTCTCGCGTTCGGGCTCGTTTTCGGCCGCCCCCGCATCCTTGTAGCGGAGCGAGTAGGCGTCCGGCTCTCCTCGCGGATCGCCGCCGGGCATGTCCTTGTCGCATTGGTCGCCATAGGTCGCTGTGAAGGCCTTCTTGGCCTGCTCAAGCGCTGCGTCCTTCTTCGGCGGCGTCGGTCCTTCGCCGCAGCTTGCCGGCACGGCATCCTCGAAATCGGCCTTCGAGGGTTTCAGCGCACCCTTGTCGATGAAGATCGCGCGAAATGGCGGTTCCTGGATCGAAGCGTTGATCTGGCGCAGCGTGTAGCAACCGGCAAAGACATTCTCGCTGCCGTCGTTGGCCGTCGCCCGGATGGCGACGGGGACGCTGTAATAGATGCTGCCGGCAGCACCGTCTTCGGACACACCACCGATTTTGACTTCGACCGTGTCGGTGCCGTCATAGCCTTTGACGAAAGCATCGAAGTCCTTGGCCGGCTTGGTGTCGCCGAAATAGTCCCAGGCGCGCGCGAATTCGTGCCGGCTGATGGCACTATAAAGCGACCGGATGACCGCTTCGGCATTCGACCTGTCGTCGATATAAGGCGCGTCGGCGGCGAGCACCGGTTGGCTGGTAGCGGCAACGGAGAAAAAAGCGGTCGCTGCGAACAAGGCGCGTCTCATCGGGAACCTCCACTCGATGAAAAATCCTATCATATCGATTGCGGCGGCGTGGTGACGCTTGAACAATCGCCTGCGAAAGCGCTACCTCTCGCCCTCGGCAGTCGGGCCGCGTGGAGATTTCTTGTGACCATATCAATGTATGAAGCATCCGTGCCGGTATTTTCGGCGAGGCTGAAGGCACTAGCCAATGTGCTGAACATTGCCGAGCAAAATGCGGCTGACCGCAAGATCGACCCGCAGGTGTATCTCACGGCGAGGCTGGCGCCGGACATGTTCGCCCTGACCAGGCAGGTACAGATTGCCACCGATCACGCCAAGGGCGCGCCGTCGCGGCTTGCCGGGCGCGAGGTGCCAAAATACGAGGACAATGAGGCGAGCTTCGCCGAGCTGCAGGCGCGCATAACCAAGACGCTCGATCTACTCGCCACGTTCTCGGCGGCCGAATTCGATGGTTCAGATGACAGAATGGTCGAACTGAGGCTTGCGGGGCGCGAAGTGTCGATGCCGGGAATGCAGTATCTGCTGCATGCCGCCGTGCCCAATTTCTATTTCCACCTGACCACCGCCTATGACATCCTGCGTCACAACGGCGTGCCATTGGGCAAGTCGATTTTCCTCGGATTGCGTTGAGATTCGCTCGGGAGATATCCCGGCCGCGCCGGGATATCTCGCGGTGCACTGTTTAGCGCAGGGACATTTCCCGGGCGATGCGCGGGAAATCGGACGGCTTGACGCCGATATCGGCGCGATCGGCATTGCTCATCGAATGGAGCAGCGCCAGTGCCGCGCGATAGCGCAGCTGTTCCCGCGGACGCGGACGGGCGAACATTTCAGTGAAGAATCCCATGATTCAAGCCCCTTTATTGAACCTCCACGGCCGTCAATATAGGCAGATCATGACAATTGTGCAGTGCAGCATCCGCATGGCAGCCATGCTGCCCCGATCTTTTTTGACATAATTCGGCTGTTCCGGCGAAACTTCTGTGGCGCTTCGACCGTAGGAGTCAGTGCCGGCACTTGGCCGGTTTTTCCTCGCCATTCCTGGCGAAATTCCGGACTGCATGAAAATGCGGTCCGGCTTTTTATTGGCCGCGGGGATAAACCCGGTTCGCCGGCGTCCTGGGAAAGTCGCCTGGCCTGCCGGCGGTGGGCTTGGAAGCGGGCGGCGCTTTCCTGTATGCTGTTGTTTCCTCCTCGCGCAGCCGCGCAAAAATTCCCACCGGAGAAACTCCATGCACAAACGCCGTCTCGGCCAGACCGATCTTTTCGTGTCGCAAATCTGCCTCGGATCGATGACCTGGGGCCAGCAGAACACCGAGGCGGACGGTCACGCCCAGATGGATCTGGCGTTTGCTCGCGGCGTCAATTTCATCGACACCGCCGAACTCTATCCGATCCCGCCCAAGGCGGAGACACAAGGCCGTACCGAGACAATCATCGGCAATTGGATGAAGGAGAAGCGCAATCGCGACCAGGTGATCATCGCCTCGAAGGTAGTTGGTCGCACCGCCAACAGTTGGTTTCGCGGCGACCGCCCGTCTAAGCTGGTGCGCGCCGATATCTTCGACGCTATCGATAAGTCACTCGCCAGGCTCAACACCGATTACATCGACCTCTATCAGATCCATTGGCCGGAACGCGACGTGCCGTGGGGCGCCAATCCGAACCGCATCGGCGCCGTACCGCGACGCTCCGATGCCGCCGGCGTGCCGGAAGGCGAGACGCCGATCGCCGAGACGCTTGCCGTATTCGATGAACTGGTGAAGGCCGGCAAGATCCGCCATTTCGGCCTGTCGAACGAGAATTCCTGGGGAGTCATGCGTTTCATCGCCGAAGCCGACAAGGGCCTCGGCCCGCGCGTCGCCTCGCTGCAGAACGCCTACAATTTCGTCAATCGCACCTTCGAGGTGAACCTTGCCGAAGTCTGCGAGCGCGAGCAGGTGTCGCTGCTTGCCTATTCGCCGCTGGCGCAAGGCTATTTGACCGGCAAATACGATCATGGCGCGCGGCCGCAGGGCTCGCGCTCGCAGTTGTTCAACCGCGGCCAGCGCTACGAGACTCCCAATGCTGCCGACGTGCAGCTCGAATACAACCGGTTGGCGCGCACCTTCGGCATGGAGCCGGCGCTTTTTGCCAATGCCTATGTCTCGAACCGGCCCTTGGTCACCTCGAACATCATCGGCGCCACCACCATTTCGCAACTCGAAATGGCGCTCTCTTCCGCCGACGTGGTCTGGACCGAGGACATGCAGAAAGCCGTTGATGCGATCCACCAGCGCGTCGGCAATCCGTGCCCTTGATGCGTCGGGACGCGGTTGTCCAATCGTCATAAGGAGAGGGGAACAGCCATGGACTTCCGGATCGACGCGGTGCGCGCGAAATTTCCGGCCTTGTCGCTGACCGACAAGGGCCGCCGGCGCATCTATCTCGACAATCCTGCCGGCACGCAGGTGCCGCAGTCGGTGGCGGACGCAGTATCGCGTTGCTTGCTGACCACGAATGCCAACCTCGGCGGCTTCTTCGAGACCACCGTTGCAGCACAAGACATCGGGGACGAGGCCCATCTGGCGATGGCGGATTTTCTCGGCGCTGCGAGCCCGCAGGAAATTATCATCGGTGCCAACATGACGACATTGACCTACCACATGTCGCGAACGCTCGGCCGCACGATGAAGCCCGGGGACGAGATCATCCTCACCCGCATGGACCATGAGGGCAACGTCTCACCCTGGCTGCAACTGGCCGAAGACCTTGGCCTTGTCGTGCGCTGGCTGCCTTTCGACCAGCAGAGCTGGCAGATCGAGGAGGCGGCGCTCGCCGCGCTGCTTTCCGAGAGGACGCGGCTCGTCGCGCTCAACTACGCCAGCAATCTCACCGGGTCGATCAACCGGGTGAAGGCGTTGACCGGCATCGCCAGGCGGGCTGGTGCGTTGGTCTACGTCGATGCCGTCCAGTTCGCGCCGCATGGCCTGATCGACGTCCAAAACCTCGGCTGCGATTTCCTAATCTGCTCGGCTTACAAGTTCTTCGGCCCTCATATGGGAATTTTGTGGGGCAGGCTGGACGTTATCGATGCGCTTAAGCCGTATAAATGCCGTTGCTCGTCCAATGCCTTGCCGGAGCGCTTCGAGCTCGGCACGCCGTAAATTGAATTGATGGCCGGCCTGTCGGCGGCTGTCGATTATTTTGCCGAGTTGGGCGCGGCAGCCGGCGCGCAAGGATCGCGTCGGCTGAAAATCGCCAAGGCCTTCGAAGTTTCAATCGCTTACGAGAACCCGCTGGCGCAACAGCTGATCGACGGTCTGTCGGATATTGCCGGCCTGACCATCCACGGCATCACCGATCCGAAGCGGATCAATGAGCGTGTGCCGACGGTGTCGTTCACTGTCGAAGGCATCGTGCCGGAGACGATCGTGCGGCAGATGAATGCCGAAAACATCTTCCTGTGGTCCGGCCACAACTACGCCTGGGAGATCGTCCACCAGCTCGGCATTCCGGCCGAGCAGGGGGTGGTGCGCATCGGCATCGCTCATTACAACACTTCAGCCGAAATCGACGAGACGCTGGAGAGCGTGCACCGCGTTGTCGCCATGCTGAGGCAGGAACGATCCTGAGCGGCCCTCGCGGGCGGATCATCGCTTGTGGGCGCCGCCAAAACCGGTGAGGAAGGCGGTGAGATTGTCGCCGAGCTCGTCGCAGAGATAGCCGCCTTCCTGGACGATGACCGTTGGCAGGCCGAGCCCGGCGATCACCTCGCCAATGCGCGAAAAACCAGGCGTGCTCACCGACAGCCCGCCGAACGGATCGCCTTCGAAGGCATCTAGCCCCAGCGCCACCACAAGCGCATCGGGCGAGAAGGCGTTGATGCGCTGGAACGATGCCTCCAGCGCTTCGAGGAACGCTGCATCGCCGGATTTGCGCGGCAGCGGCAGGTTGAGATTGTAGCCGAGGCCGGCGCCTTCGCCGCGCTCGTCGCCATAGCCCCAGAAAAACGGGTAGAAGCGCACCGGGTCGGCATGCAGCGACACGGTGAGCACGTCCGGCCGGGCATAGAAGATGCCTTGCGTGCCGTTGCCGTGGTGCAGGTCGACATCGAGGATCGCCACCCGCGCCGCCTGCTTGCGCAGAACCTGTGCAGCGACGGCCGAATTGTTGATGAAGCAGAAGCCGCCGGCGACATCGGCAAAGGCGTGATGGCCGGGCGGCCGGCACAGCGCATAGGCGGCGGGCGCTCCCGACATCACCGCCTCGGCGGTTTCAACCGCGCTCCAGGCGCTCCAAAGCGCGCTCTGCCACGTCTCGCCGGAGATCGGGCAGGCGGTGTCGGCCATGTGGTAGCCGGCCTGGCCGACCGCCGAGGCCGGATAGGAGCCGTTCCGCGCGATCGGATGGATATTGGGGATGACCTCGGCCGAGGCGCCCTCGATGCGCTGCCAGCGCGCGAAGATATGCTGGAGAAAATCGAGATATTCCGGCGTATGCACCGCCGCAATCGGGCCGAGCCCGTGATCCCGCGGCCGTTCGATCGTGCAGCCGGCAGCCTTGGTGCCGGCTAACAATCGCTCGACCCGTTCCGGCTTTTCCGGATTGGGCTGCGGCGCGCCGCTTGAGAGGAACGCCTTCGGGTCGTGGCGCTTCTGTTCTTCGGCATAGAAGGCTTTCATGTTGGCTCCTCCGGTGCATCGGCAAAGGCGAAAAAGGCGTCGCCGACGATCTTCTGCACCTGCTCGTAGCTCGACCAGCCAATGCCTAACCGTTCGTAAAAAGCCTTGGCGGTCTTGTTGTCGGTGTTGACGGACAGCCTGAGATAGACGCCGCCTGCCTTCCGGCACTGCGCCGCCACCCGGCGCAGCAGGCGCTCGCCGATCCTGCGGCCACGAAAACGGTCCTCGACATAGAGGTCCTGCACATAGACGCCGGGCCGTCCCATCCATGTCGAGAAGATCGGAAAATACAGGCAAAGCCCGGCAAATTCGCCACCGACTTCGGCGATCAAGGTCGAGAAGGCAGGCTTTTCGCCAAAGCCATAGGTGCGGAGATCCTGAGCTGTCGAGGTGATCTCCTGATGTGCGCCGACATGCGCGCCGAGCCGTAGGAGTGCGGCGTGGATGGTTTCGACGTCCTCGACGGTCCCGGGCCGGATGTTGATCTCGGGCAAAGCGACAGTCACTGGAGGTACGATGCCAAGGCACCCCCCTCTGGCCTGCCGGCCATCTCCCCCTCAAGGGGGGAGATCGGATCACCTCCGCGTTCGCCAATCTCCAACGCTGAAAAAGGGGCAGGACGGCGAAGCTGCCAATCTCCCCCCTTGAGGGGGAGATGCCAAGTAGTGGTAAAGAGGGCAGGACAGAGGGGGGTGGGCCGGGAGCCAAACATTTCAGATTGCCTTCCCCTCAGAACGCCACGCGGTCGCCGCCCTTGAGCGCCAGCATCTGCCGTGCCTCGGCCGGCGTTGCGACGTCCAGCGACAGCCCTTCCAGCACGCTGCGGATACGGCGGACGTGGTCGGCATTGGACTTGGCGAGCTGGCGCCCGTCGTAGAGGCTGTCCTCCAGCCCGACGCGGACGTTGCCGCCCATTGCCGCCGCAATCGAGATCATCGGCATCTGGTGGCGTCCGGCGGCCAGCACCGAAAACCGGTAGCTCTCGCCGAACAGTTTGTCGGCGATGCGCTTCATGTGGACCAGGTTTTCTGGATCGGCGCCGATACCACCCAATATGCCGAACACGAATTGGATGAACAATGGTCCCGACACCAGCCCGCGGTCGCGGAAATGCGCAAGCGAATAGAGATGGCCGACATCGTAGCACTCGAATTCGAAACGCGTGCCACAGCCGCGCCCGAGCTTTTCCAGCACCGTCTCCATATCGGCAAAGGTGTTCTTGAAGATCGTGTCACGGGTAGCCTCGAGCAGCTTCGGCTCCCATTCGTGCTGCCATTCTCGCGGCCGCTCGAGCATCGGGAACAGCGCAAAATTCATCGAACCCATATTGAGCGAACACATTTCCGGCTCGGCCCTGAGCGGCGCGGCCAGCCGCTGGTCGAGCGTCATCAGCGACGATCCGCCGGTGGTGATGTTGATCACCGCATCGGTCGCCTGCTTGATGCGCGGCAGGAACTGCATGAACACCTCGGGGTCGGCGGTCGGCCGCCCGTCGCTGGGGTCGCGGGCGTGAAGATGCAGGATCGCGGCGCCGGCTTCGGCGGCGGCGATCGCGTCTGCGGCGATCTGGTCCGGCGTCACTGGCAGATGTGGCGACATCGATGGCGTGTGCACCGACCCGGTGACGGCACAGGTGATAATGACTTTGCGCGGTGCCATGGTCGCCTCAACCTTCGACCGGCAGGTCGAGCTCGCTGGCCAGCACCTCGAGCGAGTCGCCGATGATGGATACGATCTCGCCGATCTGCGCGGCGGTGACGATCATCGGCGGGGCGACCATGAAATTGTCGCCGTCGACACCGCCCTTGACCTTGCGTCCGTAGATGATCAGGCCGCGCTCGTAGGCGAGGTCGAGCAGCCGCTGGGTGGCCTTCTTTGCCGGCTCGATCGGCCTCAGCGTTTCTGGGTCGGCGACCATTTCGGCACCGGTCAGCAGGCCCTTGCCGCGGATGTCGGCGATGAACGGAAACCGCTTCGCCAATCCCTTCAGCTCGTCCATCAAAAGCTCGCCCATGACAGCCGCGTTGGCGATCAGGCCGAGACGGTCCATCTCGCCGAGCACGGCGAGCCCGGCGGCGCAGGCGAGCGGATTGCCGGCATAGGTATGGCCGTGCTGGAAGCCGCCCGACGCGAGCAATGGCTGCACCAGCCGCATCGGTGCCGCCAGCGCGCCGAGCGGCGCGTAGCCAGAGCCCAGCCCCTTCGACAGCGCGACGATGTCGGGCTTGCAGTTCCAGTGGTCGCCGCCGAGGAATTTTCCGGTGCGGCCGGCACCGCTCATCACTTCGTCATGGATGAGCAGGATGCCGTAGCGATCGCAGATCTCGCGGATGCGCGGATAGTAGCTGTCCGGCGCCACCAGTGCTGCCGTGGCAGCGCCGCCGACTGGCTCCATGATGAAGGCGAGCACGCTCTGCGGTCCCTCGGCGAGGATCTTTTCCTCCAGCATGTCGGCGTAGCGGATGCCGCGCTGTTCCATCGAAAGATTGTCGCGGTCGCGCCAGGCGATGGGCGCCGGCACGGTCGGCATCATCTGCATCATCGGCACAAATGTTTCGGACAGCGCATCGTCGCCGGTGACGGCGAGCGCGCCGAGCGTGCCGCCATGATAGGACGGAAAGCGCGTGATCACCTTCCAGCGGCTGGGCTGACCGGTGGCGACCGCCCACTGCCGCGCCAGCTTGACGCAGGATTCCGTTGCTTCCGAGCCGCCGGAGACGAAAAAGATGCGGTCCAGGCCTTCGGGGAGTTTGGCCGCCAGCTGCCGCGCGAGCTCCTCTGCCGGTTCGTTCTCGAAATGCAGGCGGTAGGCGAAGGTGGCGCGGTCCATCTGCCGTTTCATCGCGTCGAGCACGTTGCGATTGGAGTGGCCGATATTGGCGACCATCGGGCCGCTCGATCCGTCGATGAAGCGGCGGCCATCCTGCGTCCACATGTAGATGCCTTCGGCGCGGTCGATCAGCGGCCGGCGCACGCTGGATAGATAAAACAGATGCGAGGCTTCGCGAGTTTCCGGGGCAGGAGACTTCAACATGTCATGGCTTTCCAAGATAGCGGTCGAGGACATTTCTGGTGACGCGCTCGACCATCGCATCCTGCCTTAGCAGGCCGGCAATCCATTCGCAGCTTCCGGCGTGAAACACCTCGCCTTTGCCGCGCGGGAAATTGACGATCATGCCGTTGCCGCGTTTGACCTTGTCGAGGTTGGCATCGCTTGCCTCGCCGAACAGCGTCTCGGCGGTGAAGCGTCCGTCCTCGTCGCCGAGAAACTGGTCCTCGAACGCAATGTCGGCGCTTTCCTCGACCTGGCTCGCCATGCCGACGGCCAGCACTTGCAGCCCGTCCGGTGCACCGCTGTCGGGCTTGGGGTAGGGCAGGCCGCCGCGGATCTCGAAATCGAGCCCGTCGACCTCGTAGCCATAGACATGGCTGTCGGCGCCGAGCAGATCGCCATAGTAGATGCCGGTGCCGGCAAACGCCCAATGCTCCGGCCGGTAGACCGGAAAGCCGCGCACGCCGCGCGGCGCGCAGCCGCCCCAGCCGGCATAGACGCCTCTTGTCGCGTTGAGGCCGAAGGTCGCCGCACCCGGCCGGCCGATTTCCGGCGCTTCCCAGGAATTGGTGGCGCGCCTCATATCGCCGCCGCGATAGGCCGGGTCGTCGGCGCGAGCGCGGTATTTGTAGCAGACCTGCCGGCGGCCTTCGTCCTCCAGCCTGGTCTGCCACATGAAATTGCCGGCAAAGCGCGCCGCATGACCGCCGCGCTCGACATAGGTGTCGACCGCATCGCGCATTTCCCAGGTCCAATATTCGTCGTGGCCGACGAAGACGACGCAGTCATAGCCGTCGAGAATGTCGGGCGAAAAATGCAGATCGTGCTGGCTGGCGAGATCGACGGCGTAGCCGGCACGCTCGGCGAAGCGGAAGAAATGGCTGTCGTAGCTTGCCCAGCCGGCTGAGGCGTATTTCTTCGAATGGCCGGTGGCAAAGGCCCATTCCATGTGCGGATAGCGCGGCACGGTTTTCGGCGGCACCGCGACTTCGAGCGGCACGCGCGGCGCATCCTTGGGCAGCACGACGAAGCCGCGGCACCAAGGCCGCTGCGTCGACACCATTCGTGCATATTGGTCCCGGCCTGGCCCGGTGATGCCTTCGTAATGGTTGGAACCGCCCCATGTATTGTAGGCGAGCCAGGTGCCGGTGGCCGCCACCTGCAGCACACGGCCAGGCTTCTTGCCGGGCTGCGGCGCGACGATAAAAAGATGGTGGCAGCGGATCGGCTTGCCGTCCCGGCCATCTGCCGTCAGCGTCACGCGATAGGCGCCGGACGGCCAGTCGTCGCCGATGCGAAACTCGAACGACGCTTGCCAGCCGCAGCCTTCGACCGAACATTGGTCCGGCGTATCTTGCCAGCGCGCCGCGATTCCGGTCCCTTCGAACATTGTCGTTTCCGCGCCGCCGTCGCGGATGATCGCGATGCCGAAACTGGCGGCCGTCGAACTGACATGCAGTGCCACCATGTCGCCAGGACGGTAGGAAAAACGGTCGCTGTAGCACCAGATTTCGCCGCGCCTGCCATCCATACCGGGCCATTCCCAGTAATGGCTGCGCACCGCCTGGCGTCGCTGCTCCGGCGTCAGTCCGAAATCGGGAAACTCGGTCGGCAAATGGTTCATGAACACCGCTAAGGTCGAAGGCCGCCATTTCGGCCATCCGCCGGCCAAGCGTCAATTGGAAACGATCGGGCCAGCCATTGCCGGGCTGCTCCCTTGGCCTTGCCGGCCAAACAGACTATCTCACAAAGGGCGGCCTTGTCCGCCACGGGAGCCGATATGCTGAGAGTGCAAAAGGTCAGGGTCAACGATATCTACGTGCCGACGGCGCGCAAGAAGACGCTGCATCCCGAGACTGTCCGCAATCTGGCCGAGGACATTCTGGAAAACGGCATGAAGATGCCGATCCAGGTGCGCCATGACGGCAAGCGCCATATCCTGGTCGAAGGGTTGCATCGGCTGGAAGCCGCCAAGTGGCTCGGCGAGACCGAGATCGACGCCTATCTGGTGCAAGCCAAGCGCCACTGAAGCCACTTATTTCCGTCGTTCGAATCTCCTGTCCCGCGGATTTTTTCGCGGACCGTGTCGGCTTGCGTCTTGTCGGTTCGTCCTAGACACGGAAGCCAAAACCGACATGTGAGGAAACATCATGACCACCAAGCTCGACGTCGCCCCCAACTCCGACCGCGAGCTGGTTCTCGCCCGCATCATCGATGCGCCGCGCGAGAACGTCTATCGCTGCTGGACCGAGCCGAAGCTCTTGACGCAATGGTTCGCGCCGAAGCCGTGGACGACGCCGCGAGCGGAGATGGACGTTCGCGCCGGTGGCACCAGCCTGGTCGTCATGGCCGGTCCCGACGGCAACGAGTTTGCGAGTCCCGGCGTCTTCCTCGAAGTCGTGCCGGGCAGGAAGCTCGTCTTCACCGATGCCTATACCAAGGCGTGGGAGCCGTCCGAAAAGCCGTTCATGACGGTCGTGCTGACCTTCGAGGACGAGGGCGAGGGCAAGACCCGCTACATTGCCCGCGTCGCGCATTGGTCGGTCGCCGACCGCGAACAGCACGAGAAAATGGGTTTTCACGAGGGCTGGGGCCAGTGCGCCGAACAGCTTGAGGAGGTCGCCAAGCGACTTTGATGCAAACGGGAGAGGGAGACTGATGTCCAGATCGGTATTTTTCGCCATTTTCGCCTCGGCCGCCGCGCTGTTTGCCGCGCCGGGCACCATCAACGCAGAGGAGGCCAAGCCCGCCATGACGACCGCAACCGCAACACTGCCGACGCCGGAAAAATCCGGCCTGCTGCCGATTAACGGCCTGAACTATTATTACGCCGTCTACGGCAAGGGCGAGCCGCTGCTTCTGCTGCATGGCGGTCTCGGCACGACCGACATGTTCGCGCCGATCCTGCCGAAGCTTACCGAAAACCGCACCGTCATCGGGGTCGACCTGCAGGGCCATGGCCGCACCGCGCTCGGCGACCGGCCGCTCAGCCTGGAGGCGATGGGCGACGACATGGCGGCGATCGTCAAGGCGCTCGGCTACGACAAGGTCGACGTGATGGGCTATTCGCTGGGCGGCGGCGTCGCCTTCCGCATGGCCGTCCAGCATCCCCAAACGGTGCGCCGCCTGGTGCTGGTCTCGACCGGCTACGCCGCGGACGGCTTCTATGCCGAGATGCGTGGCCAGCAGGCACAGGTCGGCGCGGCGATGGCCGACATGATGAAGGACACACCGATGTACAAATCCTACGTCGCGGTTGCGCCGCATCCGGAGGATTTTCCGAAACTGCTCGACCAGCTCGGCGCCTATATCCGCAAGGACTACGACTATTCGGCCGACGTGCCGAAGCTGAAAATGCCGGTGATGCTGGTGTTCGGCGACAGCGACATGTACCGGCCCGAGCACGAGATCAAGTTCTATCAGATGCTCGGCGGCGGGTTGAAGGACGCCGGCTGGATGCGCGAGAACCTGTCGCAGAACCGCCTGGCGATCGTGCCGAACCGCACCCACTACGATGTGTTCTTCGCGCCGGAACTGACAGCTGCCGCGCTGCCGTTCCTCAATGGCCAGACCAAGGTCAAGACCTGGGACGAGGTCGTCAACGAAACGAACTGACGCCCAGTCAATTGTCTGCCGGCCGTCTTCCGCGAGATGGCCGGCATGTCGCCCATGGGGCCTTGGCCCGGCGCATCGGCCAATCGTGTATTGGCCGCATCACAGCTATAGATGGCGCCATCAAAGCTTTTCAATTGACGCTGCCACGCCTATCGATAGGTATGCCGCCTATCCTCACAGGGCAGGGACGCGGGTGATGGCAAGATATCAGGGCGGGTGTTTGTGCGGTGCGGTGCGCTACCGCGCCGAGGCGGCACCGATCAATGAGCGCGTCTGCCATTGCCGGTTGTGCCAGAAGGCGCTGGGTGCCGCCTTCAACGCGCGCGTGCTGTTCCGCATCGATGATGTGACGGTCGACGGACCGCTGGCGACGGTGAATTCCTCGCCCGATCTCAAGCGCGGCTTTTGTCCGCGCTGCGGCACGACGATGTTTTCCCGGCGCGATTCCGCCGGCATTATCGGCATCACCACCGGCTCGCTCGATGATCCCTCGTTGTTCAGGCCTGAGATGCATATCTGGACCGCCTCGAAGCAGCCCTGGTTGCAGATCGACGACGGCCTGCCGCAGTTTGAAGGCGCGCCACCTCCGGCTTGAGGTGGAATCTGGACAAAATTTAATCCGAAGCGACACGAGATAGCCGGCAAAGCGTCATTGGCGGGCCATCATTGCTGCCTATCTATTGGCATGCGGGCAGGCAGTCGAGGAGGCGACGGATGAACGACAGCATCAACACCCTGGATGAACTCTTGAGCGATCCGATGATCAAGCTGGTAATGGAGCGCGACCGCGTGCAACCGGCACAACTTCGCACGCTGCTCGAAGAAAAGGTCCGCCGGGTAGACGATGATGCGCCGGTCAACGATCGCTTTGTACCGCCGGCCCACCTGATGGCCACGACCTGTCACAAGCTGTGGTTGTGCAGCTAGGGTCTTGAAGCGGTCAGCCGGAATTTGCCGGCAAATAGCTGTAATGGCTGCGGAAATAGGCAAGCTTGAAGCCGAGGCGTGCATAGTTGCGGTAGGCTGGCCCCTCACGTTCGGCTCGCGGCGCCTCGATATCGGCCACGAACAGTTTTGCACCGGCCGCAAGTCCGTCGCGCACCATCGCTTCGCCGAGCATTGCATCGAGGTCGAAGCTCGGCGCCATGATGCCGGGCACCGGCGCGTCGATGCCGCTCCAGGCCATGCCGTCGGCGCCGATGAACATCGAGCGCACCGCCGCCACCGCGTCTTCCCGCCGCAGCATGTAATGATGCCAGCCGCGTCGGCCGGCCAGCGCCAGCAACCACGGTGAGGTCGGCAACCGATATTGGCTGTCGATGAACCCAGCCCATTCCCTTGCCGTTGCCGGCGTCACCCGCTCGACCGAGGCATCCTCCGTCGGGAAAAGCGGCTCAGCGGGCAATGGCGTCGCGTCGCGAAAGATGCGTTCCCAGCCGCCCTGACGTTGCAGGCCGCGCGCCTCGAGCCAGCAGCTGAGCGTCGCCGGCTCGGTGTGTGGATTGGTGTAGAACCAGGGCCGCAGAATGCCGGCGTCGCGATAATGCGCCAGAAGTGCGTCGAGCCGGCTCTCGGTGGCCGCGCTCTCGACGCCGAAATTTTTGACACAGTTGAAATGGATGAACGGGATCGTCGTGCAGGTGGTCCAGACGAGATCGCCATCTTCGGCGATGGCAAGGCTTTGCCTTGCGGCAAAGTCTGCCGGGGCGGCGCGATAGAGATCGAGCCACGCATTGACCTCGGCGCGTTCGATGGCGCGACTGAGGTTGCGAGGTATCTCGTCGACCCCGATGGCGGGCGAGCATGGCTCCGGCGGGACTACGGGCTGCAATTCTGACAGGGCGGCGGGCTGCATGACGTCCTCCACGTGGTGCCTTACACCGTAAGATTAGTAGAGACTAATCTCATGCCGTGAGTTGTCAAGCCGAGGCAGCGACGTGGCCGAACATTGGAGGGCTAGCACACTTCCGCCCGGCCAACGTCCCGCTGCAAAGCCCTAACAATTCGATTCAAACTTTGTTGGTAGTTTCTTGTTAGGAATCCAGCTTGGTTTGTCCGGCGGCGTTGTCCTGCCTTCGGTCTGTTGTGTTTTGCGTACAGGTCCAGATGCGGTTATCAGGCGTCGTCATCTTTTCGATCGCAGCGCTGTGCCTTGCCGGCTGCACGTCAACCTCCGGCGTCGATGCGCTGCAAGTGCCGTCCAGCGAGACCACCAGCTCGGTTGTGCGGCCACCCGCGCCGGTGGCGTCCGTGGCGAAAACTGATGCTGCGCCCGCTTTTGCCGAACAGGAGCAGGACGAACAGCCGGTCGCGATGGACGTACCCGATCAGGACGTCGAACCGCCGGCCGAGGTGATCGCGCTGATGTCGCCGCCGAAGCGGCTGACACGCGCGGCACCAGCAATGCTTGCCGAACCGGTCACGCGCTATGGTTTTCGCGATGCCAAGCCGATCAATTTCGGCAAGGCATCCTCGCCGAGGCGTCTCGCCGTCCACGGCGTCGACGTTTCGCGCTGGCAGGGCAATGTGAACTGGGGAAAGCTGCGTGCCCAGGGCGCCAACTTCGCCTATATCAAGGCCACCGACGGGGGCGACCATCTCGACCCGATGTTCACCAGAAACTGGCGCAGTGCCGACGCCGCCGGCCTCAAGCGCGGCGCCTACCACTTCTTCTACTGGTGCCGCACCGCCGGCGAGCAGGCCGACTGGTTCATCCGCAATGTGCCGAGGGTCGAGGGCGCGCTGCCGCCGGTGATCGACGTCGAGTGGAACGGCGAATCCAGCTGCAAGCGTCGCCCGTCGCGGCAAAAGGTGCTGGAGAAGATGCAGGTGTTCATGGACAGGCTGGAGCGCCACTACGGCCAGCGGCCGATCATCTACACCGCGCCCGACTTCTACCGCGACAATCTCAGGGGCGCCTTCCCCGATTATCCGTTCTGGCTGCGCGCCGTGGCCGCGCACCCGTCAAAGGTCTATCCCGGGCGCAAATGGCTGTTCTGGCAATATTCCGGCTCCGGCCTGTCGCACGGCGTAAGAGGCCGCATAGACCTCAACGTCTTCCACGGCGATGAGAGGGCCTGGCGCGACTGGGTGGGCGGCCGGCAGATGGTGGCCGAGGCGGAGTAGCGCGGCAGCTTCTTCCTTCTCCCCATGTGGGAGAAGGTGGATTGGCGCGCAGCGCCAAGACGGTTGAGGGGTGTTGGACGGAGTGCGTCGGTGCCAAGCTGGAGCACCCCTCATCCGACCTCGCCACCTTCTCCCACAAGGGGAGAAGGGGAGGCGCCGCGCCATCCCCTTTGGTTGGTCTCGAACGTCGGCCCTTATCTGAGGATTCCTTGGAGGTCGTCCCCAGGATTGGATAACGTCGCCCCATGCCGCATCAGCCCGTTGCGCCCACTAAACGTCGCTTCGCCCGCTCAATGCGACGCGAGCCGACGGAAGCGGAAGACCGCCTGTGGCACGAACTGCGCGGACGTAGGCTCGATCGCATCAAATTTCGGCGCCAAGTTCCGGTCGGCAAGTTCATCGCCGATTTCATTTGCGCCGAGGCCAGACTGATCATCGAGATCGACGGCAGCCAGCATGCGGATTCGAACTATGACCGGGAGCGGGACGCCGAACTTAAGGCGAGGGGCTTTCGTGTACTGCGTTTCTGGAATGACGACGTGCTGCGGGATCTGAACGCAGTCTGCGACACCATCATCGCTTACGTCCGCGATGACAGTTTGCAGCCTTGGCGGTAATCGCGCGCTCTTCCCTTCTCCCACAAGGGGAGAAGGGAGGGCGCGACCTCAGCTCCTCAGCTACACCCGCTCGTGGCCCCGCAAGTATCGCACTTCTCGCAAGTCCCGTTCCGCACCATCGTGAAGTTGTGGCATTCCGAGCATTCGTTGCCGGTGTAGCCCTGCATGAGCGATTGCTGGCGCCGGTTGGCGGCGAGTGCTTTGGCTTCGGCTGCTTCTTTCGCGGCCTCATCGGTGAACAGCTCCGTCGGGTCGGAGGCTTCCGCGTAGACGATGTCCTCGACCAGTTCCCTGGCGCGCTCCTCGTAGTCGCGCTTATAGGCGATGGCTTCGTCGCTGGCCGGCTTCAGCGTCAGCACGTTGGAGCCGGAGAAGGCGGTCGGGGCGGTACGGGCTGGAGTTCCGGAGCCCGAGCCAGCAAAGCCCTTCGGCTCGGCACCCGACACCAGCTTGACCGGCGAGGCACCGCGGGTCAGGCCCTTGGAGAAGGGCGTTGCCTTGCCTTCGTTGATGCCGCGCCCGAGCGCCGTCTTGTCGAAGTCCGACTGGTCGACATGGGCGAGGTCGTGGCGGCCGAGATAGGAGACGGCGAGTTCGCGGAAGACGTAGTCGAGGATCGACGTGGCGTTCTTGATGGCGTCATTGCCTTGCACCATGCCAGCCGGCTCGAATTTGGTGAAGGTGAAGGCTTCGACGAATTCCTCGAGCGGCACGCCATATTGCAGGCCGAGCGAGATGGCGATGGCGAAGTTGTTCATCATCGCCCGGAAGGCCGCACCTTCCTTGTGCATGTCGATGAAGATCTCGCCGATACGACCGTCATCGAACTCGCCAGTGCGCAGATAGACCTTGTGGCCGCCGACGACCGCCTTCTGGGTATAGCCCTTGCGGCGGTTCGGCAGTTTCTCGCGGTCGCGGTAGAGACGTTCGACGACGCGCTCGACGATCTTCTCGGTCACCTGCACGGCGCGCTGTGCGGCCGGCGCCGCGATCAGCTGCTCGATGGCTTCGTCCTCGTCGTCTTCGACGTCTGCAAGCAACGAGGCGTTGAGCGGCTGCGACAGCTTCGAGCCGTCGCGATAGAGCGCGTTGGCCTTCAGCGCCAGCTTCCACGACAGCATGTAGGCGCCCTTGGCGTCTTCCACCGTCGCGTCGTTCGGCATGTTGATGGTCTTGGAGATGGCGCCGGAGATGAAGGGCTGCGCCGCCGCCATCATCATGATGTGGCTGTTGATCGACAGCGAACGCTTGCCGATCTTGCCGCACGGGCTGGCGCAGTCGAACACCGGCAGGTGTTCGGCCTTCAGGAACGGCGCGCCTTCCAGCGTCATCGCCCCGCAGACATGGATGTTGGCGGCCTCGATGTCCTTCTTCGAGAAGCCCAGCGCCGGCAGCATCTCGAACGAGAAATCATTGAGCTGCTCGTCGGTGAAGCCGAACGTCTCCTTCACCCAGTCAGAGCCCAGCGTCCATTGGTTGAAGACGAATTTGATGTCGAAGGCCGACTTCAGCGCCGCATTGAGTGCTGCGATCTTTTCGTCGGTAAAGCCTTTTGCCTTGAGCGAGCCGGGGTTGATGCCCGGCGCCTGGTTGAGATTGCCGTGGCCGACGGCATAGGCCTCGATCTCGGCGATCTGGGCCTCGGAATAGCCGAGCGTGCGCAGCGCTTCGGGCACCGCGCGGTTGATGATCTTGAAATAGCCGCCGCCGGCCAGCTTCTTGAATTTTACCAGCGCGAAGTCGGGCTCGATGCCGGTGGTATCGCAATCCATCACCAGGCCGATTGTGCCGGTCGGCGCGATCACCGTTGCCTGCGCGTTGCGGTAGCCATGCTCCTCGCCGAGCTCGATGGCGCGGTCCCAGGCGGCCTTGGCATGGTCGGCAAGTTCCTGCTGCTTGAGATCCGAGGCGACCAGCGGCACCGGGTTGACGGCGAGCTTCTCATAGCCGTCCCTTTCGCCATAGGCAGCGCGGCGGTGGTTCCGCATGACGCGCAGCATGTTCTGCGCATTGCGGTCATAATCGGGGAAGGCGCCGAGCTCGGCGGCCATTTCGGCCGAAGTGGCATAGGCCGTGCCGGTCATGATCGCGGTGAGCGCGGCGCAGATGGCGCGGCCCTCGTCGGAATCATAGGGAATGCCCGAGGTCATCAGCAGGCCGCCGATATTGGCGTAGCCGAGGCCGAGCGTGCGGTACTCGTAGGAAAGCTTAGCGATCTCCTTCGACGGGAACTGCGCCATCATCACCGAGATTTCCAGCACCATGGTCCACAGCCGCACCGTGTGCTCGTAGGCTGATATGTCGATCGTGCCGTCGGCATTGCGGTAGGGCAGAAGGTTGATCGACGCCAGGTTGCAGGCGGTGTCGTCGAGGAACATGTATTCCGAGCACGGGTTGGACGCCCGGATCGCACCGGCCGAGGCGCAGGTGTGCCAGTCGTTCATCGTCGTGTTGAAATGCAGGCCCGGATCGGCCGACGCCCAGGCGGCATAGCCGATCTTTTCCCAGAGATCGCGCGCCTTCAGCGTCTTCAGCACCTTGCCGTCCTTGCGGGCGGTGAGATGCCAGTCGCCGTCCTGCTCGACGGCGCGCAGGAAATCGTCCTTCAGCGACACCGAATTGTTGGAATTCTGGCCGGAAACGGTGAGATAGGCGTCCGAATCCCAGTCGGTGTCGTAGGTCTTGAACGACATCGAGGTGTAGCCCTGCTTGGCGAACTGGATGACGCGGTAGATGTAGTTCTCCGGCACCGCGTCCTTCTTGGCCGCCTTGATCTCGCGCTTCAGCGCGGTGTTGACCGCCGGGTCGAAGCAATCGTCGCCATTGCCTTCGCAGTTGATGCAGGCCTTCATGATCGCTTCGAGATGCTTCTTGACGATCTTCGAGCCGGTGACCAGCGAGGCGACCTTCTGCTCCTCATTGACCTTCCAGTCGATGAATTCCTCGATATCGGGATGATCGGCGTCGACGATGACCATTTTCGCGGCGCGGCGTGTCGTGCCGCCCGACTTGATGGCGCCCGCCGCGCGGTCGCCGATCTTGAGGAAGCTCATCAGCCCCGACGAACGACCGCCGCCCGACAGCTTTTCGCCTTCACCGCGCAGGAACGAGAAGTTGGAGCCGGTGCCGGAGCCGTATTTGAACAGGCGCGCCTCACGCACCCACAGGTCCATGATGCCGCCCTCATTGACGAGGTCGTCCTGCACGCCCTGGATGAAGCAGGCATGCGGCTGCGGATGCTCGTAGGAAGACTTCGACTTGGTCAGCTTGCCGGTGAACGGGTCGACATAGAAATGACCCTGGCTCGGACCGTCGATGCCATAGGCCCAGTGCAGGCCGGTGTTGAACCATTGCGGCGAGTTCGGCGCGACGCGCTGGGTGGCCAGCATATAGGCGAGCTCGTCGCGGAAGGCGCGCGCGTCTTCCTCCGACTTGAAGTAGCCGCCCTTCCAGCCCCAATAGGTCCAGGTGCCGGCAAGCCGGTCGAAGACCTGGCGGGCGTCGGTCTCGGAACCGTAGCGCTCGGCTTCCGGCAGCTTGGCCAGTTCAGCCTCGTCGGCGACCGAGCGCCACAGGAAGGAGGGGACTTGCGTCTCTTCGACCTTCTTCAGCCGTGCCGGGACGCCAGCCTTGCGGAAATATTTCTGCGCCAGGATATCGGCGGCAACCTGGGAGAACTGCGCCGGCACGTCGATGTTGTCCAAGCGGAACACCACCGAGCCATCCGGATTCTTGATCTCCGAAAGCGCCTTGCGGAATTCGATCTCCGCATAAGCTGATTGCCCTGGCTTGGTGAAACGACGCTCGATGCGCATTGGTCCGGTCCCTTTTGTCTACATATAGCGCTTTTCCCAGAGGATTTCTGCCCTCTTGGCGAAACGCGCATGTCCGCCGTCTGCCGGCGTTCGAAAACCGCCGGCTCTCATCTTCACAGTCTCCGCCGCCCTGCCGGTCAAACCTCTTGCGAGGCCGCTGTCCAACGCGCTGACGGACCCTGTGGGTCCCTCAAAACTGAAAACTTTTTGTAACGCCCTCGATCGAGGGAAATTCACATTATCTAGCGTCGAACCTACCTGCAAACACTAAATATAGTATTAACAGACAATTTATTCAAGTCCGACAATCCTCCCCTTTCGCCCCCAAGGCTTCAAAATCCCACGCCTTCGCCGGCCTCGTAAACAGGCGGGAATGCGGCTCAAAACGCACATATTCCGGGAAAAAGACCGGCCTCGAAACTTTTCCGGTCGCACTCTCAACAGGAGCGCATGGCCTATAAAAGGCGACTCGTTTTGCGGCGTCAAGGATTCGTTTGCGTAGCTTTTATGACCCCACATCTTGTGTGTCACACATGTGGATAACGGGGATAGAAGCGGAGCGCAAGGAAGGGTCGGCTCTGGGTGGAGGCGCTTCGGCAACGACGTTCACAGCACCTGAGCGATAGGCTATGCGCGACTGAGACTCAGGAGAACTGATGCGGATCCGCGCAGAAATGGGCGATGATCTGGCTGAGGTCGGGTTCGTTGACCATGCGCACAGCCTCGGCGGCGCTGACCCATTTGCGGGTGCGTGCCCGCTTTTCCTTCCACCGGTCGGCGACCTTGTCGACCTGCAGCGGGAAGACCAGCACCTCGCACGGCACTTCCTCGCCGGTAGCCAGCACCTTGGCGTAGAAATAACGGCCGGCCTCGTGATGTGAGATCGTGCCGCGCAGCCCGGCCTCCTCGCCGGCTTCGCGTGCCGCCGCTTCGCAAAGCGGCTCCTTCGCTTCCGGCCAGCCCTTGGGAAGCACCCAGCGGCCGGTATCGCGGCTGGTGATCAGCATGATTTCCACGCCGTCCCCGCTATCGCGCCAAGGCAACGCTGCAACCTGAAGGCGGTACGGCACCGCGCCGAAGAGTCGCCGGACCCTTTCGGCCTTATGGTTGTGCGTCGTTGGCCTCGTCAACATCGGAGAAGCTTGCCCCAGCTTCCAGAATCATTTGCCGTCTCACGAATCTTACGGCTAATTATAAGCAATGAAAGTAAAAAATGTTTCACGGATCGGCCAGATTCCGTCAATCTGCGCCGATCTCAGCCTAATGGCGCGACTGCAGCAGCGTCGCGCCACGCCTTTATCGGTGTGCGGAGGTCCCCTGGGCGGACTCGGTGCATCAAGCGGCGTTGCCGCGAATCAGCCGGCGTGATCGTCGGCGATCGGCTTTTGGTAGGTGAAGCCCATGTCCCAGGGGAAATAGATCCAGGTGTCCTGGCTGACCTCGGTAACGAAAGTGTCCACCATCGGCCTGCCTTTCGGCTTGGCATAGACGGTGGCGAAATGCGCCTTGGGCATCATCGCGCGCACTATGCCCGCCGTCTTGCCGGTGTCGGTGAGGTCGTCGATGATCAGCACGCCGGCCCCGTCATCGGCGAGCAGCGCCGGCGTGACCTCCTTCAGCACCTGCAACTGCCCCTGGCTGGTATAATCGTGGTAGGAGGCGACGCAGACCGTCTCGATGATGCGGATGCCAAGCTCGCGCGAAATGATAGCCGCCGGAACCAGGCCGCCGCGCGTGATGCAGACGATCGCCTTCCATTGCCCCTTGTTGGCGCCGGCAAGCCGCCAGGCGAGCGCGCGCGCATCGCGGTGGAACTGGTCCCAGGAGACCGGGAAGGCTTTTTCGGGCAGGGACATCTCTCGCGCACTCCGCAAAGCGCGCATCGCGCGCAGACACTATGGAATGCGCGCGGAATTAACTGGAAAGGCTTGGCTTTGGCAAGGGCGCGGCAAAGCTATTGTCCTGCCAGCTATCCCTGTGAACCTACCGCGACAGGAAAGCCGCCACGGGTGCGGTGCGCAGCACCGTTCGCGTCACCCCGCCGAACAGCAGCTGGCGCAGCCAGGAATGGCTGTAGGCGCCGAGCACGAGCAGGTCCGCACCCGACTCGGCGACCCTGGTCTGGATGATGTCGTCGACCGAGGCGCCGCCGGACCTCAGCACCGAGACGCTGACGGTCGCGCCATGCCTGGACAGCGAGGCGGCGATCTCGGCGCCGGCTGTTTCCGGCGCCTCGTCGAGCGTATCCGGCGGGTCGATGACGACGATGTCGGTCTTTTCGGCCTCGATGATGAACGGCAAGGCATCGAAGGCCGCGCGCGCGGCCTCCTTGCTGCCGTTCCAGGCGAGCAATACGTGCTTGAAGCTGGTGACGAGCGGACCCGAATGCGGCACCACCAGCACCGGCCGGCCGGCATCGTAGACCAGGGTGTCGACGTCGGCGCTCGGGTCGCTGCCCGATTCGCGCTGGGCGGCGATGATCAGGTCCGCGGTGCGAACGGTCGAGATGCCGGTCAGCGCACTGTCGCCGGAAAAACTCTCGAGACTGCGCCACTCGAACGACAGGCCGGAATCCTCGATGCGCTTGTGAAAGGCGGCCTGCAACTTCTCGGCGCGCTCCCGGTTCATATCGGCGGAAACCTGCAGGAACTCGGTGTCCGGAAAGCCGGTGGCAGAGGTGTAGGGCACGGGCAGCGCCTCGGCATGGATGCCGATCAGATGGCTCTGGAACCGGCCGGCCAGCGGGATCGCGCAGTCGAGGACGCGCTCGGCGTCCTGTTCGTTCTGTAGTATGGCGACGATGGTCTTGAAGCGCATGGCAGTCCCTCACTTCTTACGGCGATCCCATCCGTGACAAACGTCACTGCGCGATGCTGGTTCCGTCAGGCCGGCCGATCAGCCCACTCGGCTTGCCTTGATCAAGCCCGCCACCATAGCCTCTACGTCGGCGCGTGCGGAGTCCAGCGCCTGCTGGCTGCGGGCGCGCACCACCAGTTCCGTCCAGAACTTGCCGTCGCCATATTTCGGGTAGGAGCCGATGATCGTGTCCGGATGCGCCTTCTGGATGTCACCCAGCGGCCCGCCGATCAGGCCTTCGCCGAACGGGCATTCCACGGTTGCTGACAGCATTTTGGTGCCGGCTCGCAATGTCGGCACGACATTGTCGAGCATGGCCTGGAAAATCGCCGGCACGCCGGCCATGACATGGACGTTGCCAATGCGAAAGCCCGGCGCAACCGACACTGGGTTGTCGATATGGTCTGCCCCGCGCGGCATCCGCGCCATGCGCTTGCGCGCTTCGGTGTATTCGATGCCGCGGGCGGCGTAGCTTGCCTCCAGCAGGGCGTAGGCCCTGGCGTCGTATTCGCATGGCACGCCAAAGGCCTTGGCAACCGAATCGGCGGTGATGTCGTCATGCGTCGGGCCGATGCCGCCGGTGGTGAAGACATAAGTATAGCGGGTGCGCAGCGCATTCACCGCAGCGACGATCTCGTCTTCTTCGTCCGCAACGATGCGCACTTCCTTCAGGTCGATGCCGATCGCCGTCATGATGTCGGCGAGGTGGCCGATGTTCTTGTCCTTGGTGCGGCCGGACAGAATCTCGTCGCCGATGACGAGCATGGCGGCGGTGACGATTTCGGTCATGACTGGCTCCGGCAAACGGGTCGCCTGAGATAGCGCGGCAAACGGCCGGCGGCAATGCCGCCAAATGACGGATCTACCTGTGCCACCTCCCTTGCAGTGCACCCGTCGGCGGGTGATGCTGCGTGCCGGTTTGGAGCCCTGAGCAAGACATGCCGGCATCGATTCTGCTATGGCTACCCGGCGCGCTGTTTCTGCTGGCGCTCGTCATGGCAGCCTATCCGATGCTGGCGACGCTGCGGATCGCGGCGAAGGCCGAAAGGCTGGTGCCGGCCAGTGGCAAATTCATCGAGATCGACGGCAACCGCATCCATTATGTCGAGACGGGCGAGGGGCGGCCGATCGTCTTCCTGCACGGCCTCGGCGCGCAGCTTCATCAATTCGGCCACACGCTGTTCGGACGATTCGGCCCGAACTATCGGCTGATCGCGCTCGATCGTCCGGGCTCCGGCTATTCGATGCGGGCCAGGGGCGCCAGCGGACGGCTGCCCGAGCAGGCCGAGATCGTGCGGCACTTTATCGACGCGCTTGGGCTGGAAAAGCCTTTGGTCGTCGGTCATTCGCTGGGTGGCGCCATCGCGCTGACGCTGGCTATCGAGCATCCAGAGGCGATTTCCGGCATCGCCTTGCTGGCACCGCTGACCCATCTGGAGCCGGACGCGCGCGAGAAGTTCGGTCCGCTGTACATTAAGTCGCCGCTGCGGCGCCGGATCATGGCTCATACGGTGGCGATCCCGGCGGCTCTCAAATATGCCGAAGCGACGCTTGCCTTCATTTTCTCGCCGCAGACGGCGCCGGCCGACTATATGGTCGAGGGCGGCGGCTGGTGCGGGCTGAGGCCAAGCCATTTCTATGCAACGTCGACCGATGTCATGGCCATCGAGCACGACCTTGGCCGCATCGAGCAACGCTATCGCGAGATCACCATGCCGGCCGGCATTCTGTTTGGTGCTTCCGATCTCGTGCTGGGCATCGATATTCAAGGCTGGCCGGTGATGGAAAAGATCAGGGGCTCGATTTCGAGCCTGTCGAGGGGCTTGGTCACATGCCGCAATTCGTCGAGCCGGAACGGGTCGTCGCTTTCATAGAACGCATTGCCGACCGCGCATTTGCGCCGAAGTCCGACACCGGCAGCTGACACCCTTCCGGAACGCGGTCTCGGCCGGCAGGGTGCCTACCCCAGGCATTCCCGGCCGCCGGGAATACCTCCGAACCCAATCACGATGCTGGCTATTCCTTCACGGCTCCGGTCATCGAGGAAACATAGTGCTCGACAAAGAACGAATAGAGCACCACGACCGGCAGCGAGCCGATCAGCGCTCCCGCCATCAGCGCCCCCCATTCATAGACGTCCGAGCGCACCAGCTCGGTGAGCACGCCGACCGGCACAGTCTTGTTTTCGGACGACTGGATGAAGGTCAAGGCGTAGATGAACTCGTTCCATGACAGCGTGAATGCGAAGATGCCGGCGGAGATCAGGCCCGGCACCGATAGCGGCAGCACGATCTTGGTGAGGATCTGCCAGCGACTCGCCCCGTCGATCAGCGCGCATTCCTCCAGCTCGAACGGGATCGAGCGGAAGTACCCCATCAACAGCCAGGTGCAGAACGGGATCAGGAAGGTCGGATAGGTGAGGATGAGGGCGAAGGGCGTGTCGTAAAGCCCAAGGTTGAACACCATCACCGACAGCGGAATGAACAGGATCGAGGGCGGCACGAGATAGGCGAGGAACACCGCGAGGCCGACCTGCCGCGCCCCGGAGAACCTCAAGCGTTCGATCGCATAGGCAGCGAACACCGCAGCCAGCAGCGACAGGAACGTGGCGGCGGTCGAGATGATGATCGTGTTGAGCAGCCAGCCCGGATAAGACGTCTCGAAGAGCAGGTAGCGGATATGCTCGAGCGTCGGATGCACCACCCAGAACGGATTGAAATTGGCGTAGTCGGTCATCTCGAGGTTGGGCTTAACCGCCGTGATCGTCATCCAGTAGAACGGAAACAACAGCACGATGACGAAGATCAGCAACGGCAGGTAGACCGTCACCACGCGGCGCGGCAAACTCTGCAGGTAGCCCATGCCGCCTTCGTCGAGTTCCGGGCGTTTGCTCGTTTCGATCGCGGTCATGTCAATCTCCGCCGCCCTGCTGCCATTTGCGACGCTGCAGGCCAAAATAGCTGAACAGGATCGCCGCCAGCAGGAACGGGATCATGGCAACTGCGATCGCGGCACCTTCGCCAAGCTGGCCTCCGGAAATGCCGCGCTGGAACGACAGCGTCGCCATCAGATGCGTGGCGTTCACCGGCCCGCCGCGCGTCAGCACATAGATCAGCTGGAAATCGGTGAAGGTGAACAGCACCGAAAACGTCATGGTGATGGCGATGATCGGCGTCAGCAGCGGCAGCGTCACATAGCGGAACAATTGCCAGCGGCTGGCGCCGTCGAGCGTGGCGGCCTCGTAGAGCGACTGCGGAATCGTCTGCAGGCCGGCAAGCAGCGTGATCGCCACGAAAGGAATGCCGCGCCAGACATTGGCGGCGATGACCGAAGCCCGCGCATTCTCGGGATCGCCGAGGAAGTTGATGCGATGGTCGATCAGGCCCATTTCCATAAGCGCCCAGGACAGGATCGAGAATTGCGAATCGTAGATCCACCAGAAGGCGATCGCCGACAGCACCGTCGGCACCACCCAGGGCAGCAGGACGATCGCGCGGAAGAACGACTTGAACGGCAGGTTCTGGTTGAGGATAAGCGCCAGCCACAGGCCGAGCGCAAACTTCAGGACCGAGGCGCTGATCGTGTAGAGCAAGGTGTTGAAGACGGAGAGCCAGAAGACGGCGTCATCCCACAGATATTCGTAGTTCTCGATACCGATGAAGATGCCGGGGCGGCCGATGCGGGCATCGGTGAAGCCGAGCCAGACGCCGAGCCCGAGCGGATAGGTCAGGAAGACCAGCAGCAGCGCCGCCGCCGGCAGCATGAAGCCGAAGCCAAGCGCGTTATGACTTTCGGACACGAACGTCAGAATGCGCGACAGCGCCGACCGGCGTGGCTGAGCGGCAGCGGAGGTCACGGCCATGGGTCGGCTCCTCTAAGGTCTCATTGATCGGCGGGCGGCCGCGACGCAGTCCAAAGCCAGCCGGGCAGCATGGCTGCCCGGCTGAACCCGGCTCAAACGCGATAGTAGCGGTTTGCGCGCTTCTCGGCTTCTTCCATCGCTTCTTGCGGCGTCGCCTGGCCGGTCACCGCCTTGGCGAACATGTCGACCAGCACATAGTCGGCCATGGTCGCTGCCGAGGCATAGCCAAGCGGGCCGGCATAGCCGTTGGGCCGCAGCGTCGCCGAGGCCTTGGCGTAGGCGGCATTGTTCGGATCGGCCGTCCACACCGGGTTGTTGTCAAAGGCTTTGAGCGTCTGGCAGCAATAGCCTGCCGACGACGTGATCCACTGCGACATCTGCGGATCCTCGAACATGAACTGCAGGTAGGCCTTGGCGGCGTTGGGGTAGGGCGTGTAGTCGAAGATCACGGCCGTGGTCACCTGGAACAGCTCGACGGATTTCCCGACCGGGCCGATCGGCAGGTTGGTGGTGCGGATGTCCTTGGCTATCTCAGTGAGCTTCGGATCCTTGTCCTTGTTGATCTTGGCGGTGTTGTAGGCCGAAATGCCGTTGGCGATGACGCTCAATTCGCCGGCCAGGAAGGCGCGGTTGTTGTTGACGTCGAGCCAGCTTTCGGTACCGGGAATGAAGGTCTCGTAGAGCTCCTGCGCGTATTCGATCGCCTTCAGCGTCTCGGGGCTGTTGATCGTCACCTTGCTGCTCTCGTCGACCATCTGGCCGCCATGGCTCCACAGCAGCCAGTGGGCGTAGTTGTTGCCGTCGCCGACGCCGTGGCCATGCGTGAAGCCGGCCGGGTGCCCCTTTGCCTGCAATGCCTTGCAAAGCTCGAGCAAGCCTGCCGTGTCCTTCGGAAATTCGGAGAAGCCGGCCTCCTTCACCCAGCTTTCGCGATAGACGATGGCATTGCCGATGGTCGCCAGCGGCAGGCCGAGGAATTTGCCTTGCCGTGTCGCATATTGGTGCGGTCCATCGTGCCAGCCGCCATATTTCGAGCCGAGATATTCGCCCAGTTCCGTCACGTCGTGCAGCTTGTCGGGATATTGGTGCGGGTCGTCGAACCAGACGAACATCAGGTCCGGGCCGGAGCCGACATTGGCGGCGACCGCCGCCTTGGGGCGGATGTCCTCCCAGCTTTCCTTGTCGACGCGGACCTCGACACCGGTCGCTTCGGTAAAGCGCTTGGTGTTGGCCAGCCATTGATCCTCGTCGCCCTGCACGAAGGGCGACCAGCGCAGCAGCCTGAGCTTGGCGCCGTCCTCGGGCTTGTATTTCAACCCCTCCTGGGCAAAGGCGGGAGAGCCGATGAACCGGCTTCCCAAGGCTCCCGCCGCCGCACCGGCGGTGGTGCGGATCACGTCGCGTCTGGTGAATTTCATGCTCGCTTCCTCCTGCTTATTGTCCTTGCCGTCCTACTGCCCGATGGGTGTTTCGAACCGCTGTCCGGTTTTGCCGTGAAAGAGATGGATGAGGCCAGGCTCGGCCGTAAGCCGGATGGTTTCGCCTGGCGTGAAGGAATGGCGTTCCCGGAAGTTTGCGACGATCTCCTCGCCGCCGGCGGTGCGGCCGATGAGCTGCACTTCGGACCCTGTCGGCTCGACCACCACGACGGTGACCGGGATGCCCTGATGGTCGGACAGCCGTAAATGCTCGGGCCGTATCCCCAGCACGACCGGCTCACCATTGCCGATGGAAAGTGCCGAGGCCAACGGGACCGAAATCCCTCCGGCGCCGCGAAATGACGGCGAGCCGTCGCTTACGATCTCGCCCCTGAGCATGTTCATGGCGGGCGAGCCGATGAAGCTGGCGACAAAGAGATTGTTCGGCCGGTCGTACAGCTCGAGCGGCGGCCCGATCTGCTCGACGATGCCGTCATGCATGACGACGATCTTGTCGGCCATGGTCATCGCCTCGATCTGGTCGTGGGTGACGTAGACCGTCGTCGTCTTCAGGCGCTGGTGCAGTTCCTTGATCTCGGCGCGCATCTGCACCCGGAGCTTGGCATCGAGATTGCTGAGCGGCTCGTCGAACAGGAAGACCTGCGGGTCGCGTACGATCGCCCGGCCCATGGCGACGCGCTGGCGCTGGCCGCCGGAAAGCTGGCGCGGATAGCGGTCGAGCAGCGGCACCAGTCCCAGGATTTCGGCCGCGCGCCGCACGCCGGCATCGCTCTCCGTCTTGGGAACGCCCTTGAGCATCAGCGAGAACGCCATGTTCTCGGCGACCGTCATATGCGGGTAGAGCGCATAGTTCTGGAAGACCATGGCGACGTCGCGCTCCTTTGGCGCAACGTTGTTGACGACACGTTTGCCGATCGCGATCTGGCCGCGCGAGATCTTTTCCAGGCCGGCGATCATCCTGAGAAGGGTCGACTTTCCGCAACCCGAAGGACCGACCAGCGTGACGAACTCGCCGTCGTCTATATCGACGCTGACCCCGTGCAGGACCTCGACGGTCCCAAATGATTTGTAGACATCGCCGATCGCGACAGACGCCATCGATCTCCTCCCGATTGATTCCCGCAACGACTTCGAAGGAAACCGCTTTCCTGCCTGGACCGCGACAGCGCCCAGGCTCCTCTCCGGTCACGCGCGATGTGAGACGGTAGCGCTACCAAACCGACCTGTAAAGCAGCCCGGCATCACCTGGATATCGACACACCCTAATCCGAAACCTCCGTCTGCGGCCGGTCGCGGCCATCTGCGAGCTCGTCGTGCCATTTGCCGTCGGCGTCCTCGTACTGGATGCCGTCGGTATTGCCGGCGACCTGCTGTTCGGCCGAAGCGATCTCGGCGGCGCGCAACGCGTCCTGATGGGTTGGGAACGTTTCGGAGAATGTCGAGCCGACCTTGTAGGCCCAGCCTCCGTCATGCTCGACGATCTTGTAGGTCAGTTTCGCCATGAAACCCTCCGGTTGAAAGCCCGTTGCCTCAATGCAGCCTATCGTCGGCCAGTCTGTCGTCTGGCAGCCTGTCGTCTGTGACCAGCACGTCCGATTCCCTGGCGGCTTCGATTAGTGCCCGGCGCGCATCCGCCGTCGAACGATAACCTTCCAGCACTTTTAGGCAAGTGTCGAGGGCATCACGATGACGCGGCCCGCGATTGAGTGGCCAGACCGTCATCAGGCACTCCGCCGCCTCCTGGGCGCTGCGGATCTGCCGATATTTGCCGACATGGCCGAGTTCGACCACGACCGGCTTTTCAAATGGCTTGCTGTCCATCATCGCCGCCAACGCGGAGCGGCCGATTTGGTTGCAACTGCTATTTTAGCTCAGGCGAAAATAGCTCAATAGCCGCAGTCGTTGCGCAGCCAGCGTGCATTCGCCCAGCCGGTGCGGCCGCCGAAATCGACCTTGTACCAGCTTCCGCGGCGGTCGAAGATCTCGGTTTGGTCGCCGTTGAATAATTGCCCGATCATGCGCGACGACGAGTTCGGTCGGGCTCGAACGGCGAGAAAGCCGCTTCCCGTTGCCAGATTGTAGTGCCTGGAAAGTCCGTGCACCGTACCTTCGCAATATTGCGCCTCGGCCGGCGTCGGTGCGGCGAACGACAGCCCGGCCAACACCGCGGCGGCAGCCGCAGCATAAATCCCTCTGAAAGACATGGTTTCGCTCCCCCAGCTCAGCCGCGCCACCCGCAGCCTTTGCGCATCATACAACGGCAGAGGATCAAAGCGAAGCTGTGGCGCGCCTTGGTAGTGTCTCAGTTTGAAAATTCTCACATGAAAAAGGCCGCTTCTGGAAGGCGGCCTACCGGCGACGGGAGTCGAACCGCAGTCTCTCTAAAGACATGGTTTGCCATGGCCTTACCATTCGGGCGAACGCCGGATTGCTCTATCTATCAGGCCGCACTCTTGTTGTTACTCCCCTGCACCTTCCAGAGTGACAAACACTAGCGGCACTTTCTCCGCGCTTGCTGTGGCCGGCTGCGGGACATGCGTTATCTCGGTCACCGCATACATGGCCAGACTATCGCCTGATGGCATGTGTACCCGGTCACCTACTACAGGCATTGATGCGAACGTCCACATCGTTGCTTCGTTTTCAATTCTGACAAGGCATCGGACCACCGCTCAATCACTCCATGCTTTCCGGTAAGCATATAGGAGTTCGGCGCGTGGCGCGACAATCGGCCGATGCCTAATAGCAGCCCGTCAAATTTCCAACTGAGACACTATCCGCGCCTTCCGGTGAGACGAGAACCCGCCCCTTCAGCTCGCCGCTTTCATCCAATGCTGCATCGTCGTCACCGAGCGGGCAAGCTGCGGCGCCGGGTGGATTTTTTCGCCGAAGGTGGCCGCGGCGCGCCAGCCCCAGCGCGGATCGGCGAGGAAGGCGCGCGCCAGCGCCACCATGTCGGCGCGCCCGTCGGCGACGATCGCCTCGGCCTGTTTCGGATCGTCGATCAGGCCGACGGCCCGCGTCGGGATGCCGACGGCCTTGCGCACCGCTTCGGCCAGATGAACCTGGTAGCCGGGCCCGGAGGGCAGCTTCTGCAACGGTGAATTGCCGCCGCTCGAGCAGCAGAGATAGGCGACGCCGGCTTCCTTCAGCGCTTTTGCCACTTCGATCGCATCCTCGACCTCGAAGCCGCCATCGACCCATTCCTTGATCGACAGACGCGCGCCCAGCATCAGCCTGGGCACCGCCTTCTTCACCGCCTTGGCGATCTCGACGGCGAAACGCATGCGGTTTTCCAGCGAGCCGCCCCACCGGTCGGTGCGCCGGTTGGAGAGCGGCGACAGGAACTGGAAGATCAGATAGCCATGCGCGGCATGCAGCTCGATGAAGTCGAAGCCGGCGCGCTCGGCCCGCCGTGCCGCTTCTGCGAAGCGTTCGATGATTTGCAGGATCTCGTCGTCCTCCAGCGCCCGCGGCACCTGCCAGCCGGTGTCGTAGGCGATGGCCGACGCCGACACGATCGGCCACGGATCTTGATCGGCATGCAGCGGGCCGCCGCCCTCCCAAGGTTTGCGGTTCGAGGCCTTGCGGCCGGCATGGGCAAGCTGCGTGCCGAATTTCGTGCCCGGTGCGGCGACACGCTTGGCTGCATCCAGCGTGCGTCGCGCGGCCGCCTCGTTGTCCTCGGAATAGAGGCCGAGACAGCCATGCGAGATGCGGCCGCGCCGTTCGACATCGGTCATCTCGACGGTGACCATGCCGGCGCCGGACATCGCCAGGTTCATCCAGTGATAGAGGTGCCAATCGCTGGCCGAGCCGTCCTCGGCCGAATACTGGCACATCGGCGCGACCGCGATGCGGTTGGGGAAGGTGAGGCCTTCGAGGGTGATCGGTTGGAAAAGAGATGAGGTCATAAAAAACTCCGGAAAGGGTTGCCGCTATTTATGCAGCCGATTGTGCCAGCGCCAGACACGAGACGGTGAACCGGCGCTCTGGACCAATTGGTGACCCGATTGCGCGAACCGCCGTTCGCGGCTACGCCTTGCCGCGGCAGCAGGGAGTCCACCATGGAAGATCGCATTCGCATCCGCTCTGAGGAAGTCCTTTCCGACGAGTGGGCGGTTTTGAAAAAGACCGTCTTCGACTACCGCCGGCGCGACGGCAAATGGGAAACGCACACCCGCCAGACCTACGATCGCGGCGACGGCGCGGTGATCCTGCCTTTCGATCCGGAGCGTTCGACGGTGCTTCTGGTGCGGCAGTTCCGCTACCCGGCCTACGTCACCGGCCACAAGGAGCCGCTGATCGAGGCCTGCGCCGGCCTGCTCGACGAAGACGATCCCGAAACCTGCATCCGCAAGGAGGCCGAGGAGGAACTCGGCTACCGTCTGAAGGACGTGCAGCGGCTGTTTTCGCCCTATATGAGCCCCGGCAGCGTGACTGAGCGGCTCTGGTTCTTCGTCGCCCGCTACTCGCCCGCCGACCGCATTTCCGACGGCGGCGGCGCGCATGACGAAGGCGAAGACATCGAAGTTTTGGAAATGCCGCTCGACGAGGCACTGGCCGGCATCCACGACGGTCGGATCATCGACGCCAAGACGATTATTTTGATCCAGCACCTGAAGCTGAACCCGATCGGGAGGTGAGCCATGCCGGAAGCTGGACCCTGCGAGGAAGCGCCCGGCCGGAACCCCTTCCACCAGGCCGCCTTGCGGGGCTGGGACAAGGCGACGCTGGTTGCGGCTGGAGGCCTGGGGCTGAACAGACTTCTTTCGCCGGCGCGATCGGCGAGGCTCCACTGGGGCAGAGGTCTTATCGCCCGATCGTTACGCCCGTTAGCCTTTGTCCTTGAGGTCCGCTTCATAGTCCTGCCCGCCGTAATAGACGCCGAGGACGGCGATGGTGTCGGCTTCGGCCGTGAAGGCAATGCTGACGCGGCGGCGGTAGCCTAGAACGCGGAGGCCGGGACGAATATCGTCGCGGCGCGTTCCGCGCTCGGGAAACGGCTCGAACGCGTGGCAATAGGCCACGATGCCGCCAACGAACGATTCCGCACGGGCTGTGGAGGAATATTCCTCTATGTAGCGATACAGCGCATCCAACTGGTGCTCCGCTTGCGCGGAAAATACAACCCTGCGCGTCATTCCTTAGTGGCATCGTCGCGCCGCGCGGCGGCGCGGTCGCGGATACGCAGCATGACCTGCTCGGCAGGGATGGCGCTGGACGGATTCGCCTTGTACTCGTCGTAGCTCTGGGCGACTTCCTCGCGCAGCCAGCGTTCAACGGCGGCGTCGCGGTCGAGCAGCGCGCGCACGCCCTCGCGCAGCACTTCGCTGACGGAGGCGTACGCGCCGGATTCGACCTTGCGCGCGACGGCCTCGGCCATGTCGCGCGGGAGGGTGATACTTATCGGCTGGGTGGTCCGCATGGGCGGGCTCCTTTTCCACCATATAGCAGCCGATGTGACAAAATCATATCGAAATTGCTGGCGATGATGCGTGTGACCGATACCGCCACCCTTGCCTGAGTGCGCTTTGGAAGCTGGCAAACGAACATGCGGACACCGGATACGCATATCGCAGATCCCGCATCGGCTCGCCGGCTCCTGGTCGAGAAATGGCATGTGGCAGCCTGTATTCGGCGAGTTCATGCTCTTGCTTAGGCCGCAATGGCGGCGCCGATGTTGCTGGTGCGGACGACGGGAATCGAACCCGTACGATCAGAGATCGAGGGATTTTAAGTCCCTTGCGTCTACCAATTCCGCCACGTCCGCAGGCCAGCCCTTTTCAGCCGCCAGCCAAAGGCCGTCAAGCCCTCTTCTGCCGTCGACAAATCTGGCACTGGAAGCTAGCGAGGCCGATCACCTACAGTGATACAAACAAAATCGTTTCACCTGGAAATGTTTTTAGCGGCAGCTTCCGCGGCTACCGCGAATGCGCGTCCCCCGTTCGCAGGATGCGTTCGGGCGCTCTGCCCTGATAGACTCCAATTGGCAAGTGGATCGGCGCGCCGATACTCGACGCCGTCCTCTACAGACACTGGGAGATTGTCATGCTCAAGCTTGCCTCTGCCCTGGCACTGCTGCTTGTTGGGACGGCGCCTCTGTTTGCCGATGAGATGCCGATGAACGCCAAAGACATCAAATGGGGTCCTGCTCCTGCTGTCATTCCCGCTGGCGCGGAAATGGCTGTTGTCGCTGGAGATCCCTCAAAGGACGGCGCCTATGTGCTGCGGTTGAAGACACCCGCCGGCTACAAAATTGCCGCACATAATCATCCCACCACGGAATACGTAACGGTGCTTTCCGGCAACTTCCATATTGGAATGGGCGATAAGCTCGACGAGGCGAAAGGTGTCGAACTGACTGCTGGCGGCTTCGGCGTCGCGCCGGCCGGAATGAATCACTTCGCCTGGACGACAAGCGATACGATTATCCAGGTTCATGGCGAGGGGCCATTCAAGATCACCTACGTCAACCCGGCGGACGATCCAAGCAAAAAGTGACAGTTCGGGATCGAATTGAGTGAACCGGCCGAAGGCTCGAACGATGGAGTGCGTCAAACTCCGCGACCGTCGATTCAGAAGGATCCTCTAACGAGACGAAAGCTGATTGGCCGCAACGGAATCGTATTCCGCCTGGGCCATTTGCCATGAATGGCGCAATAACAAAAAACCCGCCTCGGGAGGACGGGTCGTTGGAGCCAATTGGCACCATACCCAAATTAGTAGCATAGCTGCCGGCACAAAGCAAGAACAAAGTTGCTGCGGCCGGCACAAAATGCCCTTAGCGATTGGCGAAGGCCATGGCGCATCGATCTCCCTCCTTGAGGGGGAGATGGCCGGCAGGCCAGAGGGGGTCGTCGCGCGTCGAGCGCCAGCCTGTTTTGTTCGCGGTAAAGGTTCGCGTCAGGACGTCCCGACCCCCTCTGTCGCCTTCGGCGACATCTCCCCCTCGAGGGGGGAGATCTGCAACTTCGCCGTCCGCGTTTTACTTCCTCGCTGGTCAAAATCCTCGCGGCTTGGCACAGTCGGGCAAAGAGGAGCCTGTTGATGCCGAAGACCGCCAATGCGACGAAACCAAAACCCTGGGCTGAGATGGCGACGCATCTGGTCGATGTCGCTATGGGTCGCAAACCCGCCGATCTCGTCATCCGCAACGGGCGCTGGGTCAACGTCCATTCGGGCGAGATCATCGCCGGCACCGACATTGCCATTGCCGGCGGCCGCTTTGCCTATTGCGGGCCGAACGCCGGCCATGCCATCGGCCAGGGCACCAAGGTGGTCGATGCCGGCGGCCGCTATCTGGTGCCGGGGCTTTGCGACGCGCATATGCATGTCGAGAGCGGCATGGTGACGGTGACGGAATTCTGCCGCGCGGTGATCCCGCATGGCACAACTTCGATGTTCATCGATCCGCATGAGATCGCCAACGTGCTCGGCCTGCCGGGCGTGCGACTGATGCATGACGAGGCCGTCGCCATGCCGGTCAACGTGCTCGTGCAGATGCCGTCCTGCGTGCCCTCCGCCCCGGGGCTGGAGCATGCCGGCGCCGAGCTGACCGTCGCCGACGTTGCCGAGGCGATGAGCTGGGAAAACATCATCGGGCTCGGCGAGGTGATGAATTTTCCGGGCGTCGCCGCCAATGATCCGGTGATGTCGGGCGAGATCGCGGCGACGGTGAGGGCCGGCAAGACCGTCGGCGGGCATTATGCCTCGCGCGATCTCGGCCTGCCGTTTCACGGCTACGTCGCCGGCGGCCCGGAGGATGACCACGAAGGCACGCGCGCCGAGGACGCCATCGCCCGCGTCCGCCAGGGCATGAAGGCGATGCTGCGGCTGGGCTCAGCCTGGTACGACGTGGCCTCGCAGATCAAGGCGGTGACCGAGAGCGGCCTCGACCCGCGCAACTTCATCTTGTGCACCGACGATAGCCATTCCGGCACGCTGGTGCACGAAGGCCATATGGACCGGGTCGTGCGCCACGCCATCAGCCAGGGCTTGAAGCCGGTGACGGCGATCCAGATGGCAACGCTCAACACCGCCCAGCATTTCCGGCTGGAGCGCGAGATCGGCTCGATCGCGCCGGGACGGCTCGCCGATCTGCTGATCATCTCCGACCTGGCCGAAATGACCATCGACGAGGTCTATGGCCGCGGCGTCAGGCTGGCCAAGGGCGGCAAGCTCGAAATCGACATTCCGGCCTACAATTATCCGAAGACGGCGAAGAACACCGTCAAGCTCGGCAGGAAGCTCAAGGCAGGCGATTTCGACATCGCGGCACCCATGGGCGCCAACGAAGTGCGGGTGCGCGTCATCGGCGTCATCGAAAACCAGGCGCCGACGCGGGCGCTGGAGGCCGATCTTGCCGTCGAGGACGGGCTGGTCGCCATGGATCGCCGCAACGATGTCTGCCAGATCGCGCTGGTCGAGCGCCACAAGGGCACCGGCGGCGTCACCAACGCCTTCGTCTCCGGCTTCGGCTATATCGGCGACTGCGCCATGGCCTCCAGCGTGGCCCACGATGCCCACCACATCATCGTCGTCGGCACCAACAAGCAGGATATGGCCCTGGCCGTGAACCGGCTGGGCGAGGTCGGCGGCGGCGTCGTGCTGTTCTCCAGGGGCAAGGAACTGGCGCTGGTCGAAATGCCGATCGCCGGGCTGATGTCGGACGAGCGGGCGGAAATCGTCGCCGCAAAGGCGGACCAACTCAGCGACGCCATGCGCCAGATGGGCTGCTCGCTCAACAACGCCTACATGCAGCACTCGCTGCTGGCGCTGGTCGTCATCCCCGAGCTCAGAATTTCCGACGTCGGCCTTATCGACGTGACGACGTTCCAGAAGGTTGATCTGTTCGTTTGAAGAATCACTGAACCCTGGAGGGACAGCGCCCTGGACAGCGCCCCCCTCTGTCCTGCCGGACATCTCCCCCTCAAGGGGGGAGATTGGCAGTTTCGTTGACAGCGCCTTGTTCGTCAAAGATGGAGATTGGCGAAAGCCGAAAGTGGCGGCCAATCTCCCCACTAGAGGGGGAGATGTCCGGCAGGACAGAGGGGGGCGCGAAGGATCGCTGCAGAGCGTTTTTGTTGACAGCTGCCAATTACCGGCGTGATTGGCAGCAGAGGTCGGCTCACCCGCCGGTGGCGATGGTCAGCACTTTGAACGGCGTGGTGATGACGATTTCGGCGACCGAACCGACGGCCTTGCCGAGGCCCTGGCCGAGATTGTCGAGCTGGGCCGGCGCGGTCTCTTCGGAGGCGAGGCCCGCCGGGGCGCGCAGGCGGTCGCCGAGCAGCTGCACCAGGAACGGGTTGTCGGCGAATTTGGCGTGGTTCAGCCGGTCGCCGCCCTTGGTCTTGGTCAGGTCGACCACCGAGACGCCATAGCTGGCGAGGTCGGCCGCGTCGCCATAGTCGCCGACGCGTGGCTTGTCGCCGGAGATCAGGGTCGACAGCCTGAGCGCCCGGTCGTCGCCCGAAAGCAGCACGGCGAACGGCTTGTCGGGCTTGCCGTAGCGGATCATCTGCTTCTTGAACACGTCGACGTCGATGTCGGGTGAGGCCAGGATGACGTAGCCGAGCTTGCCGCCGAGATCGCGGTCGCCGGTGATGGCAAGCTGGCGCAACGCTTCCATGGTCACCCAGGTCCCCATCGAATGGGCAATGATGTCGATGCTCTTGGCGCGGCTCTTGGCGAGCATGCGCAGCGTCGCTTCGAGATCGTCGCGCGCCGCATTGGCGCTTTCCTTGTCGTAGATGTAGCCGGTCGTCTTGCCGCTCGACGCCCACGAAAACAGCACCGGCGTGCCCGGATATTTCGTGTCGTGCGCGATCTGCGTCAGCCGGTAGATGCCGTCGTCGAAGCCGTTGTTGAAGCCGTGCACGAAAACCAGCGCGCGGTCGCCGCGCATCGCGATATCGGCGCCGACCGCCTTGGCGAATTGCGGCGCGCCTTCGTAGAAGGTGACGCCGGTCGCCGTGAAATCCTTCGCCGGATTGCTGTTGGCCGAGCCCTTGACCCGCTCGATGGCGCCGAGCTGGTGGATCTTCGGCACCGTCACCTCGACGCTGGCAAAGCTGGTGGTCGGCGAACGGTCGCCGTCGAACACCTGCCGGGGCGCTTTCGTTGCCTTTTGCCGGGTTGTGGCGACGAAGATCTTGTGCGTCGCCGCAATGTCCGAAGCAGGCACCGTGATCGTCGTCTTGTTGAGCAGATCGTGCGTGTTCTGGCCGGCGCAGCTTGCCAGCGCGAGCGCGAACGCAACGACGAGAAAGATCTTCGAAGGCACGGTCACGCGGGCTCCCGCAAAGGCGACGTCGAGCCGGAGACGTCTTGGCCTATTCGATAGAGGCAGAGCCCGGCACGGTCCAGTTCAAACTGTTCCGATGGTGCGGCAATGGTCAACAATCACTGCCGCGCAATGCAGCTATTGTCCGACCGAGGCGATGCGGTCGGTCACCTCGCGGTCGCTGGCAAACCCGTCATCCTCGCGCAGCTTCTGGCCGATCAACTGCACCAATTCCGGATTGTCGGCGAATTTGGTGTGGTTGAAGCGGTCGGCTCCCTTGACGCTGGAGAGATCGACGACCGACACGCCATAGCTGGCGAGGTCGGCGGCGTCCTTGTAGTCGCCAACGCGCGGCCGCGCGCCGGCTATCAGGCCGGAGAGCCGCAGCGCCCGGTCGTCGTCGGAGAGCAGCAGGATGAACGGCTTGTCCGGCTTGCCGTAGCGGCGCATCTGGCTCTTGAACACGTCGACGTCGATGTCGGGCGAGGCCAGCACGACGTCGCCGAGCTTGCCGCCGAGATCGCGGTCGCCGGTGATGGCGAGCTGGCGCAGCGCCTCCATGGTGACCCAGGTTCCCAGCGAATGGGCAACGATGTCGATGCGCCGCGCGCCGGTCTGCGCCAGCATTCTCAGCGTCACTTCCAGCTGGTCGCGGGCAACGCTGGCGCTTTCCTTGTCGTAGACATAATCGGTGGTCTTGGCGCCCGACGCCCAGGAAAACAGCACCGGCGTGCCCGGATAGCCGGAATCATGGGTGATCTGCGTGACGCGGTAGACGGCGTCGTCGAAGCCGGTGTTGTAGCCGTGGACGAAGACCATGACACGGCCGCCGCGCGCCGCGATGTCGGCACTGAGCGCGCTGGAGAATTTCGGCTGGGTGTCGTAGCCGACGACCTCGGAAGCCATGAAGTATTTGGCCGGATCGTCCGACTTGCCGCGCGAGCGCCGCTCGATCTGGCCTGTCTTGTGGATACCGGGGACGGTGACGTTGACGCGGGCATAGTTCAGCGTCGCCGAGCGCTCGCCGTCGAAGACCTTGTCGGGATCGTCGGAGCGCTTGCGCGTGGTTGCGATGAAGATCGAGTGATTGCCGGCGATTTCCGTCACCGGCACCGCCATCATGGCGCTGCCGAGCAGTTCCTCGGTTTGGCGCCCGCCGCAGCCGGCGAGCAGCGCGGCAATGAGAATGATGCAAATCGTCTTCAAGGGCACTTAAGCAATTCCACTCCGGCCTGACCAAAGGCCCATCCACCTCCGCCGCACCTCCCGGACAGGCCAAGTGCGGCGGAAGTAAGTCGCAGGCGCCGAAATGCGCTCAGCGCCTCGCGACTGCCATCGCACTGTTGCGCGAAAGCCAGAACGGCGGCAGGAACGCCGGAATGTTGGAAAACGGCAGCACTTCCGGCTTCAGCCTTATGCCGAGCACGTCGGTCATGAAGGCGCGGCGCGCCTCGATGCGGTGCCAGGCTTCGGGATAGCGCGCGGCGATCTCTTCGCGCAGCGCCTCGTCGGCCAGCGCGATGCCGTCCTCGATGTTTGTGGTGAAATAATCGGTGCCGGTCGCCGGGATGATGTCGACCTGCAAGGCCATGCCCGACTTCAATCTGATGTCGGAGCCGGAAAATACCGGCGAATGCATCCATTCGTCGATATGGATGAGATGGCCGGGGTTGAGCGCTACGCCGAAGAACCGATCGCCGATGCGGTCGTGCACCGCTTGCCACAACGCGCCGCCGGGAACGCCGATGCCGACCGTCTCGTACCAGTCGACGACGGCGCAGAAATAGGGCGCGACCAGCTTCTCGACATAGTCCTGGATGCCCCTCGGAAGCTCGGCCGCGTCCTCGACCAGAAAACCGGCGCGCGCATTGAGCGAGCCCTGGATGCCATAGGCCATGGTGATCGGGTCGCCGCGCTTGATGATGTCGAGGCGCGGGCTCGGCAGGCCATAGGGCGCTCGCTTGCCGGCCGACAGCATCGGATGACAGCATTGCGGCAGGCCGTTGATGCCCATCAGCCGCGCCGCCTGTAATTCGGTCATGCCGGGTTCGATGCCTTGCAGGACGTTGCGCAGGCCTTGCGAGGAATAGGTCGCGGCGAATTCGAACGCGGCCAGTTGGTCGGCCTCATTGATGGCGCGCAGGCCGTCGGCGGGGTTCATCAAAAGGTTCGCCGCGTTGACGACCGTGCCCCTATCGCCGGCAAGGGTACGCAGCGTGTCGGCGATGAAGGACGGCAGGTCGAGCGTCGTTTCGCCAAAACCCGCATCGCCGGGGCCGAACGGCTTCCAGCCGATGGCGCCGATGCGCTGGCCGGCTTTCAGGCCGCAATCGACGAGGATGTCGGAAAGCGCCTGCGAGCGGTCGCGCGGCTGCGCCGGCAGCGAAAACGTCTGGTAGAGCACGCGCTCGTACGGCCCATCGCAGATCTCGGCATAGCCCCAGCCCTCATTGCCGACCAGCAGTTTCGGCGGCTTGCCGGGAACGATGACCAACAGCGTCTCCTCGAAGCGCGGATCGTAGCCGCAGAGGTAGGCGACATTGGCCGCATGTTCGCGGTCGCCATAGACGACGAAGGCATCGAACCCGCCAAGTGCGACCAGCGCCGCGATACGGGCCTCATAGGTGGCGCGGGGAACCAGCGGCATCACCGTCGGCTCGCCGAACTCCGGCAGCGACACGGTTTTCCGGGCAACCGATGCGACAGGCATGAGCAAACGCCCCCAAATGCTTACGTTGATTCCGGAAATGCCCCTTCGGGGCGGCCGGACAATGGCTTCACGAGGCCGGATATGCAATAGCGGGACCGAACTCGCGTAGCCTGTGGGGTACTCCTGCCATGACCAGTTTCTCCTCTCGCGTCGCTGCCGCCGCTGCGGCGATCCGCGAGATTTTTCCGGAGACGCCGCTGCAGGAAAACGACTATCTGTCGAAGAAGACCGGCGCGCGGGTGCTGCTGAAGCGCGAGGACCTGACGCCGGTGCGCTCCTACAAGATCCGCGGCGCCTTTAACTTCTTCCGCAAGGCGCTCGCTGCCGGTAACAATGCCGAGCTGTTCGTCTGCGCTTCGGCCGGCAATCATGCGCAGGGCTTTGCCTTCGTCTGCCGCCATTTCGGCAAGAAGGGCGTCGTCTTCATGCCGGTGACCACGCCGCAGCAGAAGATCGACAAGACGCGGCTGTTCGGCGGCGCGTTCGTCGAGATCAGGCTGGTCGGCGATTTCTTCGACGACTGCTATCGCGCCGCACTCGAATTCACCGAAACTGCCGGCGCCCACATGGTGCCGCCTTTCGACCACAAGGACATTATCGAAGGGCAGGCGACCGTCGCCTACGAGATATCAGGCCAGATGCCCGGCGCGCGCATGCCCGACATTGTCATGCTGCCGGTCGGCGGCGGCGGCCTGGCCGCCGGCGTCACCCATTATTTCGCCGACCAGCAGCGTGAAACACGCTTCGTCTTTTGCGAGCCGCTCGGCGCGCCGAGCCTGAGCGAGAGCCTCGCCACCGGAAAGCGGGTCAAGCTCGCCAAGGTCGACAATTTCGTCGACGGCGCAGCAGTGGCCGAGATCGGCCGCGAGCCGCTGCGCCACCTCAGGGAGTTTGCCGCCGACACCGTGCGGCTGATCCCGGAAAACCGGCTCTGCGCGACCATGATCGAAATGCTCAATGTCGAAGGCGTCGTGCTCGAGCCGGCCGGCGCGCTGGCGATCGATGCGCTCAAAGATTTTTCCAGGAAGGAAATCAGGGGCAAGACCATCGTTGCCGTGGTGTCGGGCGGCAATTTCGATTTCGAGCGGCTGCCGGATGTGAAGGAACGGGCGCTGCGCTTCGAGGGCTTGAAGAAATACTTCATCATCCGCTTTCCGCAACGGCCCGGCGCGCTGCGCGATTTCCTCGAATTGCTGGGTCCCGACGACGACATCGCCCGCTTCGAATATCTGAAGAAATCAGCGCGCAATTTCGGTTCGGTGCTGATCGGCATCGAAACCAAGGACCGCCGCAATTTCGACCTGCTCAAGGCGAATTTCGACGCCGAGAGCGTCCATTACCAGGACATCACAGACAACGAGACGCTCGCCGGGTTCATCATATGAGCAGCAACGATCTTCCGAACGCTCCGGCGAACGTTTTTATCGCGCTGTTTTCCGGCATCAATGTCGGCGGCAACCGCATCGTCAAGATGGCGGAACTCAGGTCATTTTTCGAGCAGCTCGGCTTCTCCGATGTCGCCACCTATGTGCAGAGCGGCAACGCCGTGTTCCGGTCGCCAGATGGCGATGCGGCGACGCTGACCAAGCGGTTGGAAGCGGAATTCGAGAAGAAATGGGGGTTCCATTCACGCATCATGGTGCGCGATCTCGGCTGGCTCGAGCGGCTGGCGGCGAACAATCCCTATCCGGAAGTGGCCGGCGAGCCGACCAAGCTGCATGCCTATGCGCTGGAGCGCCGGCCGACCGCCGAGGAGGTCGCCCGGCTGGCGGAAAAATGCGCCGGGCCCGAACGCTTCGAGATCAAGGGCGACGTGCTCTACCTGCATGCGCCTGACGGGCTCGGCAAATCGGTGTTTGCCAATCTCATTCCGCGCGTTCTGAAGGTGCCGGGCACGGCGCGCAATTGGCGCACCGTGCTGATGCTGCTGGACATGGCCAAGGCCGGCGGTTGACAGGTCGTCTACGCGACCGGAGCGCGTTTCCAGTCGAATGCCAGCGCTTCACGGAAGGCGAAGCGCTTGATGTGCTCGGCGACGACCGTTTCCAGGCGCTCGAGCGAGCCGGCTTGATCGGTCGTCACTGCAATGTGCAGCGCAGCCGGGTCGGCATCGAGAACCGTGCGGCCGAGCGTCAGATCGATGGTGCCGTGGTTCGGGTCGAATTCGACGGGAAACTTGTGCGCCCAATGTTTGCACAGCTGCTGCAGATAGCGGCTGGCGTGTTCGGTGGCGACGTCGACATGGCTGGTCGGCATAAATGAATTCTCCTGGGGCACGCCCCTGTTGGCGTGATTGGGCGCCAGCCTGGGAGGCGGGCGCGACAATCGGATAGATAGGTGCCGCCTCGCGGATCGGCAAAGGCTGCCGGACGCATCCGTCCCCAGGCGGGGCCAAAACTCGCGACACATCGGCGCCAGACGCGGACCGCGCGAACGAACGTGCTCGCGATCATTAACTCGGGTCGATTGACCGCCGATCTTCTCCCGCGTCAGCCCCGGTATCGCAGGGTCTCCACAACGATGCTGAACGCAGGCGTCGGCTGGCGTCGGCTCGGGTAATAGAGGTGATATCCCGAATAGGGCGGGGTCCAGTCCGAGAGCATTTGGACGAGTTGGCCGCTGTCGAGGTAGGGCTGAACCTGGCCCTGCGGCAAGTAAGTCACGCCGAAACCATCCAGAGCGGCTTGCAACATCGGATTCCCGCTGTTGAACGTCAGTTGTCCGTCGACGCGCACCCGCAGCTCCCGGCCGTTCTTCTCAAATTCCCAGGCATAAAGTCCGCCATAGGTCGGCAGGCGAAGATTGATGCAGTCGTGGCTCGTCAGATCCTGAGGCGTTCGCGGCATTGGGCGTTCGGCGAAGTAGGACGGCGCCGCGACCGCTGCCATGCGCAAAATCGGCCCGATGGGTACGGCGATCATGTCCTTGGCCACCATCCCGCCGAGCCGCACGCCGGCGTCGTATTGCTCCGCGACGATATCGGTCAGGCCGTAGTCGATGACGATCTCCAATTTTATGTCGGGATAGCGCGGAAGCAGCTTGTGAAGCGCGGGCCAGAGCACGGCCCCAACGGCATATTCATCCGTCGTAATACGGATGTTGCCGGCCGGCTTCTCCCGCAATTCGCTGAGCGCCGCGAGTTCGAAGTCGATCTCCGCGAACCGCGGAGCCAAGGTCCGAAGGAGGCGTTCACCCGCCTCTGTCGTCGTCACGCTGCGGGTCGTCCGCGTGAGCAGCCGAACTCCCAGCCGCTCTTCGAGCGTACGCATCCCGTGGCTCAGGGCGGATGGAGAGATGGCGAGCTTGGCGGCGGCCCGAGTGAAACTTCGCTCGCTCGCGACCATGACGAAGGCGGCAAGATCGTTGAGGTTCGCTCGAGCCATTGCTGAATCTCACTCACAAGTACATGCACAAACTAGCACCTAATCGCATGATTGGGCGACCCTTATATTGCTTGCGAGCAGAACAGCCTGCCACACAACTGGCACGGCGCGACGCCCACGACGGCGATGACCCATCTTCCCGTCACCGAAGCCCTCGACGGCAAGGCGGTCGAGTGGACGGAGAAAGTGACGGATGAGGAATATCTCGCCGGCCCACCAAGGAGAGTCTCCGATGAGCGAAAAGCCCAAAGCCTTCTGCAGTCCGTTTGGGGACATCGCTTCCGCGCTCGCGGGCTACACCGATGACGTTCTGTTCGGCGATGTCTGGAAGCGGCCCGGCCTGTCGCCGCGCGACCGCAGCCTGATCTCAGTGGCGACGCTGATCGCCCTCTACCGGACAAACGAGCTGCCGTTCCACCTGAAATTTGCGTTCCAGAACGGCGTCACGCGCGACGAACTGGTCGAGACGATCACCCATCTCGCCTTCTACGCCGGCTGGCCCACCGCCAGCACGGCGGTCGGAATCGCGCGCAAGGTCTTCGAAGAAACCGACGCGGGAGAATGAGAATGCTGAACCGCACGCTCGGTGACAGCGGCCTTGTGGTCTCGGCCATCGGGCTGGGCTGCATGGGCCTGAATTATCACCGTGGCCCGGCTCCAGACCGTCAGGAGACGATCGCGCTCGTCCGGGCGGCGGTCGAGCGCGGTGTCACCTTCTTCGACACCGCCGAGGTATATGGTCCGTTCACCAATGAGGAACTCGTGGGGGAGGCGCTGGAGCCGTTCCGCAAGGACGTCGTCATCGCCACCAAGTTCGGCCACGACTTCAGTCGCTGCAGATCCAGCGGGCTCGATAGCCGCCCCGAACGCATCCGGCAAGCGGCCGAAGGGTCGCTGAAGCGGCTGCGGGTCGATGCGATCGACCTGTTCTATCAGCACCGGGTCGATCCCGACGTCCCGATCGAGGACGTCGCCGGCGCGATGAAGGACCTGATCGCGCAAGGCAAGGTCAAGCAGTTCGGTCTCAGCGAGGCAGGCGCCTCGACCATCCGCCGCGCCCATGCGGTTCAGCCGGTCGCGGCGATCCAGAGCGAATATTCCCTGTGGTGGCGTGAGCCCGAGGCGGAGGTGTTGCCCGCTTGCGAGGAACTGGGGATCGGCTTCGTCCCTTACAGCCCGCTGGGCAGGGGCTTCCTCACCGGCAAGATCGACGAAACCACCAGCTTCGGCGGTAACGACAACCGCGCCAGCTTGCCGCGCTTTACGCCCGAGGCCCGCAAGGCGAACCGCCCCGTGGTCGACCTGCTGGAAAGAATCGGCGCGCAGAAACGCGCGACGCCCGCACAGATCGCGCTCGCCTGGCTGCTGGCGCAAAAGCCCTGGATCGTCCCAATCCCAGGCACCACCAAGCTCAACCGGCTCGAGGAGAACATCGCCGCGGCAGGGATCGAGCTCTCGCCCGACGATCTACGGCACATCGAGGACGCTGCCGCGCAAATCACCGTGCAAGGCGACCGTTACCCTCAGGCGGAGGCGGAGCTCACGCGGCGTTAGCGGCGCACACGCCGAACCGACACATTTACAGGAGATATTTCCATGAACATTGCATTCGAGGGGAGGGTCGCGCTGGTGACAGGCGCGGCGTCCGGACTGGGCCTCGCCACAGCGAAAGCCTTCGCGGAATCGGGGGCGTCCGTCGCGCTCGCCGACTGGAACGAAGACGCGGTGCGTGCTGCGGTCGATGAACTGACCGCTCAAGGCCATAAGGTCCTCGCCATTCGTTGCGATGTCGCCGATGACGCACAGGTCGAAGCCATGGTCGCGCATACGGTCGCGGCCTTCGGCCGGCTCGATGCCGCCTACAACAATGCGGGCGTGCAGAATGTCCTCGCGGAAACGGCCGACGCCACCCGGGAAGATTACGACCGAGTCATGGGGATCAATCTCCGCGGCGAATGGAGCTGCATGAAATTCGAACTGCAGCAGATGCGCAACCAGGGTAGCGGCGCGATCGTCAATTGCTCTTCACTCGGGGGACTTGTGGGAGGTGCCGAGCGCGGGATCTACCATGCCGCCAAGCACGGAGTGCTTGGGTTCACCAAGAGCGCGGCTCTCGAATATGCAGCACGCGGCATCCGTATCAACGCCATATGCCCAGGGCTCATTTGGACGCCGATGGCCGACCAGATGGTGGCCGGCGGTCAGGGCGATGCGCTCAGGGCGATGGAAAAGAGCATTCCGATGGGACGGGTTGGCCGCCCCGAGGAAATTGCGAATGCAGTCCTGTGGCTCTGCAGCGACGCTGCGAGCTATGTGACCGGCCAGTCCATCTCGGTGGACGGCGGTTTTGTCATGCGCTGAAGAGGACGAGGAAAACCATGCAAGGAGCAGTTCTATACGGTCCGGGAGACGTGCGTTTCGAGGACCGTGCCGAGCCGAAAATCCTGGCCTCGACCGATGCCATCATCCGGATCGCGGCGACCTGCGTATGCGGGTCGGACCTCTGGCCCTACCGCGGCCTGCAAGCGTCCTCCGGGCCGACACCGATGGGACATGAATATTGCGGACTCGTCGAAGAGGGGAGGCCCAGACATGACGAGATGGTCTGAAGACGAATTGCGCGAGATCGCCGAAGCCGACAACTTGCACATTGCGCCGTTCAGGGAAGATGGCGTGACATATGGCACCCCAACCTGGATCTGGTCCGTGGCAGTCGACGGCGTCCTCTATGCGCGCGGCTACAATGGACAGGACTCACGATGGTACCAAGCCGCCATCCGGCAGAAGGGCGGACGGATCATCGCCGCTCGCATGACGAAGGACGTCGCCTTCGAGCCGGTCGACGGGCCGATCAACGACCGTATCGATGACGCCTATCGGGCGAAGCATCGCGGAAACCCGTACCTTAGCCCGATGATCGGTGCGCGCGCTCGGTCCGCCACCGTCAGGATTGTACCGCTGCTGCCTGAGTAGCAAGCTCACCGAAGGACCACGGCTCACCAGCCAAAGGCTTGCCGAGCGATCCTCCCCATTAGACACAACCCGCCCAGCAATGCCGGCTCAAGATGGCGTGATCGGTTACCAGCTGCCGGTGTTCGGCATCGACGCCCACGGCTCGGCCTTCGGCTTGGCCGGACCTTTCTGCAACAGCTCGATCGAGATGCCGTCCGGCGATTTGACGAACGCCATGTTGCCGTCGCGCGGCGGCCGGTTGATGGTAACGCCATTGTCCATCAGCCGCTGACAGGTGGCGTAGATGTCGTCGACCTCATAGGCGAGATGGCCGAAATTGCGGCCGCCCTTGTAGTCTTCCGGGTCCCAATTGTAGGTCAGCTCGACCAGCGGCGCTTTCTCGCTGATGCCGCTTTGCTCGTCTTCGGGGGCGGCGAGGAAGATCAGCGTGTAGCGGCCCTGCTCGTTTTCATGGCGGCGCACTTCCTTGAGGCCAAGCTTGTTGCAGTAGAAATCGAGCGAAGCATCGATGTCGGCGACGCGGACCATGGTGTGCAGATAGCGCATGATTTCCTCCTTATGTTGCGTTGCGGCGCAACATAGGGGCGGCCCGGCCAAAGGGCAATTGGCCACGTTTGCCGGCGCCGGAAAACGGCAAATCCGCTATTCCTGTATGGAACCGTGAAAAAAGGCACGTCAGGTCTTGCACACACCGGAAGCCGCGGTGTTAATCTGATACCAAGAATCAGTTGCAGTGTTTCTTGAAAAAAGGGGGCGTTCTTATGGGGGAAAAGGCCTCTTTCATGGGGCGGGACGGGGCCGGTAACGATACGTTGAAGCGGGATGAGAGCGCCGATACGGCCGATCTCGTCGAAATCGCCGGCGCCATCAAATGGTTCGACGTGGCCAAGGGCTACGGTTTCATCCTTCCCGATGATGGTACTTCGGGCGACATCCTCCTCCATGTGACATGCCTTCGAAAGGATGGTTTTCAGACCGCCCTGGAAGGCGCCCGTGTCGTCTGCCTGGTCAAGCAGGGCGAGCGCGGGCTGCAGGCCTTCCGCGTGCTCTCGATGGATGTCACCACGGCGGTGCATCCGGCGGAGCTACAGGAGCAGCGCACCCATGTCGCGGTGACGCCGGAAAGCGGCCTCGAACGGGCGCTGGTCAAATGGTTCAACCGTACCAAGGGGTTCGGCTTTCTGACCCGGGGCGAGGGCACCGAGGACATTTTCGTCCACATGGAGACGCTGCGCCGCTACGGCATCACCGAACTCCGGCCGGGCCAGGTGGTGCTGGTCCGCTTCGGACGCGGCGACAAAGGCCTTATGGCTGCCGAAATTCACCCCGATATGGGTACCTTGCCGGTCTCGCATTAGTTCCGGCCGAGGATTTCATATGGCTCACAGGAACCGGCTGACGGCGGGCGCGCTCTGCGCCGGGATTTTCCTCATCGTCGCCGCAAGTGCGTTCTTCTATTTTCAGCAACCGAGTTCCGCCGACGGCAAGGCGATGATCCTTCCCGTCGACCCGGCGCCGCTGGTCGCGGTGACGAAGGCCGGCGAGCGTTCTTTTTCGGTCGAAATCGCCGACACGCCCGCCGAGCGCGAGGCCGGCCTGATGTTCCGCCACCACATGGCCGACAATCACGGCATGCTGTTCGTGTTCGGTGCGCCGCAGGATGTGAGCTTCTGGATGAAGAATACGCCGATGCCGCTCGACTTGGTCTTCGTCGGCCAGGACGGCCGGATCCGGGCGATCAGGCAAGGCGAGCCGCAGTCGGAGGCGATCATCTCGCCGGACGAGCCGGTGCGCTTCGTACTCGAGCTCAAGGCAGGCACCGCCGCCAAAAAGGGCATTGAGGACGGCGACCTGCTGCGCCATCCGGCCATCGGCACGGCGCCGGGGCCGGCCATGCCGCCGCCCGACAAGGGCGATGCGCCGAGTGTCGATTCCGACTGAGCGGGCAGGATCTTCGGCCGATGCAGTTCTTCTCCCATGACGGTTTCGACCTTGCTTTCCTTGACCGCCAGCCGGCATCGGGGCAGGGCGATCCGGTGCTGATGATCCACGGCTTTGCCTCGAGCCATTACGTCAACTGGGTGTCGCCCGGCTGGTTCAAGGCGCTGAACGACGCCGGCTACCGTGCCATCGCCTTTGACAATCGCGGCCATGGGTCGTCGTCGAAGAGCTATGACGAAGCCGACTACACGCCGGCAAAAATGGCGTCGGACGCGGCAGCGCTTTTGAACCATCTCGGCATCGAACGCGCTCATGTCATGGGTTATTCGATGGGCGCGCGCATATCGGCCTTCCTGGCGCTCTCCGACCCGGAGAAGGTGGCGACGCTGGTCTTCGGCGGTCTCGGCGTCGGCATGGTCGACGGCGTCGGCGACTGGGATCCGATAGCCGACGCCCTTCTGGCCGACGATCCGGCAGGCACCAGCGATCCGCGCGGCCGCTCGTTCCGCGCCTTCGCCGATCAGACCCGCAGCGATCGCCGGGCGCTCGCCGCCTGCATCGCCACCTCACGCGAATTGCTGAGCGAGGCCGACATTGCCCGCATTGCCCAGCCGACCTTGATTGCGGTGGGAACCAAGGACGACATCGGCGGCTCGCCGGATGAACTCGCCGCTTTGATGCCCAACGCCAGGGCTTTTCACATCGAAGGCCGCGACCATATGCTGGCGGTCGGCGACAAGACCTTCAAGCAGCGCGTGCTGGAGTTTTATGCCGAGCATCGGTTTTGACGGATGGCTCCCCAAAAGCGGCCATTGGGCCTGAAGCTGGGGTTCTTAGCGGTTTTGCAACTCTACGGGGGTAACTAAGCGTCACGCGTGGATCGGTTCAAACCCGCCACGCGCTGAACGAGGGGCAGAGGGTACGATGGCACAATGGGGAAGAAGCGACGCCGCTTTGCTGGGCGTCGTTGCGAAAAGCAGGTTCGGCGAATGGTCCGTTGTTCTAGCGCTGGCTGCATTGGTGGCAGGCGCGATGGCGATCACCGCGTTGATGGCAATGCCGAGCGACGCGTCCGTGCTTATCCAGCACAGTGTGACAGGCTTCTTCATGGCGGTATTTTTCCTGGTCGGGCCATTGGCGCATCTTACCGGCGCGGTCTTCGGGCTGATGGCGCTGGGTCGTCCAAACGACAATCGTTTGCTCGGCCTGGCTGGCATCGTGGTCAACGGCGCGTCGCTTGCCGCCGGGGTGTTTATGCTGTGGGCCATGGCATCGACCATAGGCGCGTTTACGTGATTTCGGGCAAATCTTCCGGACGCAAGTGGCCGACGCGTCGGGCTACGATCGGCGCGGGCTGTGCCCCAGCGCCCTGAGCGAGCGCGCCATGTTATGCCGGGCCTGGGTTTCGAAGCGCCGGCGGAACTCCTTGCTGTGGAAGACATGCGGGCGGGCGAGGAAGCCATTCAGGACTGCGGCACGGCCGGCCCGCCACATCGGCTCATCGACCCACTTATATTCGCGGCGGACCGCCTGTTCATAAGCGTCGAACACGTCGGGCGCAGCACCCAGGATCGCCAGGTCCATGTCGAGGAACAGCGCCGCGTCACGAACCGAATGCTGGTCGCCAAGGGGCGGCAATTCGTGGCCGGCAGTGGCAGTGATCATCGCCGCGATGCGACCGATGCGTTGTGCATCGGCGCGGCCGGCGAGCTTTTCCTCGGCAAGTGCGGCACTCCTCGCCTCATTGTCCTTGGCGCGGCTGTCGTAGATCGCGTCGTGGAACCAGATCGCTGCCTCGACTGCTTCAGGATCATGCAACAACGCCTTGTAATCATTGGCCAGCGCCAGCGTCGCCTCGATGTGGCCAAGGTCGTGGTAGTGGCGATCTTCGGCCTCATAGAGCGCGGAAAGCTCGCGCTTCAGGGTCTCGTCCATCAAGGTTGCGTTTTCCATGGCTGCTTGAAATTCCGCCAACCAAATCCATTTCACGAAGCACTAAGGAAAATTGAGTTCACCCGTGCTATGATCTGGCTTATAGGTGCGGCCGGAGAATAGGCAAGCCGCCAACCGAGACATTGGATGGCCGAGACATTGGATGGCCGGAGACATCAGATGAACAGCGTTACGATTTCCCGTCCCACCAGGGTGCAGCCGGTAGATCCGATCTGGCGTTCGATCCGCGACGAAGCGATGGAAGCGGTCAACCGCGATCCGCTGCTGGCGGCGTTCCTCTATTCGACCATCCTCAATCAGGAAAACCTGGAAGAAGCGGTCATTCACCGGCTGGCCGAGCGCCTCGCCCATCAGGACATCGGCTCCGACCTCATCCGCCAGACGTTCAAGGCGATGGCGGCCGACGACAAGGACTGGTCGACGACGGTGCGCGTCGATATCCAGGCCTATTACGACCGTGATCCGGCATGCGACCGCTTCATCATGCCGGTGCTCTACTTCAAGGGTTTTCACGCCATCCAGACGCACCGGCTGGCGCATTGGCTGTGGAACCAGGGCCGCCAGGACTTCGCGCTGTATCTGCAGAGCCGGTCGTCCTCGGTGTTCCAGACCGACATCAATCCGGCTGCCCGCATCGGCAAGGGCATCTTCCTCGACCACGCCACCGGCCTCGTCGTCGGCCAGACGGCGGTGATCGAGGACGACGTGTCGATCCTGCACGGCGTGACGCTGGGCGGCACCGGCAAGGCCGGCGGCGACCGCCATCCCAAGATCCGCTACGGCGTGCTGATCGGCGCCGGCGCCAAGATCCTCGGCAACATCGAGATCGGCCATTGCTCGAAGATCGCGGCCGGCTCGGTGGTGCTGTCGCCGGTACCGCACAACAAGACGGTTGCCGGCGTGCCGGCCCGCGTCGTCGGCGAGACCGGCTGCGACCAGCCTTCGCGGCAGATGGACCAGCTGTTGCCATCGCAGACGATGGACCACGTCGTCAGCTTCGACATCTGAGTGCTCGGGCAGGGGCTTGTCGCGTCGGACCAACTATCAATGTCGGCGCTGCCCCTCATCTGCCTGCCGGCATCTTCTCCCCGTATAGTGACGGGGAGAAGGGGCTGACTGCGGCCTCGGCACTGTTTCTGTAACGCTGGAGATTGGCGAAATTTTTTGCGAAGGCGGCCTTCTCCCCGTCACTATACGGGGAGAAGTGCCCGGCAGGGCGATGAGGGGCAGCGCAAACCTGAGGCGATTGCCCGTGTTCTCTCGCCGGCTTGCCTTTACATGGCCATTGTCGACGTGCCAGAAGCGCGCTCAAACGAAGAAGCCGACGATCGGAGAAGACTGTTGAAGCCGGACGAAATCAGAAAGCTGGACGCCTATTTCAAGCGCACCTTCCAGAACCCTAAACTCGAAGTGAAGGCGCGGCCGCGCAAGGAAGATTCGGCCGAGGTCTATGTCGGCGACGAGTTCCTCGGCATCGTCTTCAAGGACGAGGACGACGGCGATTATAATTTCTCGATGGCGATCCTCGACATCGATCTGGCCTGAGTTGGGAGTTTAGCTGGCCGCTACGCCTCAAGCGCTGCGGCGGTACGGAACCTTGCAGGACGCCGGCGGAACAGCGCCCTCCTCTGGCCTGCCGCCCATCTCCCCCACCTGGGGGGAGATTGGCAGCCTCGGCGCTGCACTCTTCCTGCAACATTGGAGACTGGCGAAAGCCAAGATGACGGCCGATCTCCCCCCTCGTGGGGGAGATGTCCGGTAGGACAGAGAGGGGCGCGAAGGATCGCTACGGAACGGCTCGTTTCGTTGCTTACCGCCCGGTCTTCAGCACACGTGCCGCCTCGCCCGAAATCGCCGCGTCGAGCCCCTGCCAGTCGCCCAGGAATTCCCGGGGGAAGCGGTAGGTAAGGCTGAGATTGTCGCCGACCAGGATGTCGCGTTCGCAGGGCGCCAGCGATTCGTCCGAGCTCGGGCCGCTCAGGCAGCGTGCGACGAACGGATCCTTGCCGGGGCGATCGGCGACCGCCAGCACTTCGTTCAGATAGCCTGATTTTTCGCTGAAGGCGTAAAGCGTGGTGCCGCCAGGGCCGGGCGTACCCGGCTTGGCGATCAGCGCGCTGTAGATCGGCGCGAAGCGGCCGCTCATGTCGCGCGACATCATCTGCGGCTCGAACGACAGGAAGACGATGTCCTTGCTGGGTCCGGTGTGGTTGAAGTCGTTGCGGGCAGCCTCGCTGTAGCCGTCCATCTCGGGATAGCGCAGATAGAGGTCGAGTCGCGAGGCGATGCCGTCGCGCCGGGCCTGGGCAAAGCGGATGACATTGGCCGGCACGGCGATGACGTTGTTGCCGATGACGACCTTGTGGACCGTGGTGTCGTCGGTGTACCCGGCCATGGCAATCGAGCGGCCGAACCATTTGCCGCCAAGGCTGATCGCCACCGAAAGCAGCGCCAGCGTCGCGAACGCATAAAACACTCGCTTCATCAGCGTCGAATCGACGACGCTGAGTTGCGGGCCCTCTGTGGCGGCTGCCTGCTTCATCGCGATCCTCATTTGCCGTCCCATCGGGTGTACCTGAACGGCACATCTCGGCGCGCACGGCTCTTGCTTCGCAGCTTTGCGGGCGACTGTGCGATTTCATGGTAAACGGAGGGTAAAGATGGGCCCGGTCGAACAAATCATATTCAGTTTTATGGCTGGGCTGACGGCTTGCGGCCTGACCGGATCGGTGATGGAGCTGATCGCCGGCCGTAGGCTTGCCTTCGTCCAGCCCTATGTATCGTCGAAGCACATGCTGCGCTCGCTCGCCACGACGGCTTGCGCCGGGCCGCTGATGTTCGCCAACGAGGCGCTGGACGCCTGGCGCGAGCGTCGCATCTCGGTGCTGGGGCTGATCTCCTGCGGCTGTACGGCGACCATCTGGGCGCTGGCGCTGGGCATGGTGGTGATCGCCATTGCGTCCTGGGCGGCTTCGCTTCTAGGGTCTGGCAGCTTGTCGGTGTGAGACGATCTGGAGACAGCAATGCCGATCTACGCGATTGACGGAAAAGCGCCCGCCTTCGAGGACGCCGACAGCAACTGGATCGCGCCCGATGCCACCCTGATCGGCAATATCAGCATTGGCCGCAATGCCGGCTTCTGGTTCGGCGTCGTCGTCCGCGGCGACGATGAGCCGATCGTCATCGGCGCCGACACAAATGTGCAGGAGCACACAATCATGCACACCGACGCCGGCTTTCCGCTGACCGTCGGCCAACGCTGCACGATCGGCCATCGCGCCTTGCTGCATGGCTGCACGATCGGCGACAACAGCCTGATCGGCATGGGCGCCATCGTGCTGAACGGCGCGAAGATCGGCAACAACTCGCTGGTCGGCGCCGGTGCGCTGGTCACCGAAGGCAAGCAATTTCCCGACAATTCGCTGATCGTCGGCTCGCCCGCGCGCGTCGTCAGGATGCTCGACGAGGCCGCAGTCGCCAGGCTGCGCGCCTCGGCCGCGCATTATGTGGCCAACGGGAAGAGGTTCAGGGCGGGGCTGAGGAAAGTGTAGCGCCAGTCAGTGAAGGCCGCCTATCGCAAGCCCGGAAATGGTGGAGCCGGCCCGGGGACGGGGCCGGCTCCTTAAACCCGGTCGTTGGGGACGGGGAGGGTGGGGACTCGACCGGGTTTCTCCTAAAGCGCGAAGTCATGCGACGCACTTAACCTCTGCTTTATGCAGGTCGTTATCCCAAAACCGCTACGCGCTTTTGGGCGACATGCCTTGGCGTCCTCAGCGGACGCTGGCGACCGCGTCGGAGCGGCCGTCGTTGATCGTCACCCAGGCGCCGGAATTCCGCTCGGACTGGCGCTTCAGGTAGGTGTAGCCGGTATTGGTCCAGGACAGCACCTTGGGCTGGAGATTGTCGAGGATGAACTCGCCAAGGCTGGTGCGCACGGTCAGCACCGCATGGCCGTCGCCATTGCGCTGGCGCACCACCGTCATCAGCAGATCGCCGGCCGGCACGCCGATGCTCATCAGCTCGCGGCGCTTTTCCAGCGCATAGTCCTCGCAGTCGCCGAAGCCGCTATTGGGAAAGGACCAGACTTCCTCCTTGCCCCACATTTCCATGTCGGTGCGCGGCGCGACCCTGCTGTTGACCGAATTGTTGACCTTGACGATCGTTGCCCACAGCTTGCGGGTCAGCTCGACGGGTGCCCGGCCAGGCGTCCTCTGATTGCATTCCTGCGGAAGCTGCTGGCACAATTCGTAGTGTCCGACCGGCTGCGTGGTGCGGCCGCCGGTGTGCATGAAGGCCGGCTCCGCCGCGTTTACAGTCCCCCAACCGAAAAGCTGCATCGCTATTGCCGCCAGCAACAGCTTGCCCCTCATCCTGTTCATTATTCAGTCTCCCCGTTTGAGGAGACAATGACACGACTGGATTTATTTGACGCAAAAGTGCGAAGTAGACATTAAGTAAAACGCCAATAGAATAAACATAAAATTTGACGCAATTGAATATAGAATTGTTTAAGGATTCCAGCCGGGCATGTTCCCATGCTTCGTCGCACCGTTCGAACAGCCAGGATGGCGGGACAGAGGGGGGCGCGAAGGATCGCCAGCCTCTCTTCCCGATAGTGCTAACGCTTCCGCGTCAGCCGCGCGATGAGCTGAATTCGGTATCGAGCGTTTCCGGCCGCTGGATGACGGCGAACTCGATGGCGAGGCCATCTTCGAAATGCCGCACTATCTGGCCGCGCATGGTGCCCAGCGTCACCTGGACGCCGATGGCCGGCTTGACGTCGATCTCGATCGCCGCGCCCGACAGCGACAGGTCGATGATGCGGCACTGGTACTGGCGTCCGTCGGCAAGCTGCAGCACGCTCGTCGGGTTGCGCGGTGCGACGCGTTCATGGCGGCGGTCTTCCGGCAGGTCGAGCTCGTGCTTGTTGGCAAGCCAGGTCAGTTGCGCGGCGAGCTTGTCCCTCTTGCGCTCCGACGCGATGACGGTCATCGCAAAGCCATCCTGCAGTGTGCGGGTGATGACGCCTTCGATGCGGCCGATGTGATCGATGTAGGCAATGACCTTTTCGCCAGCCAGGCCGGCGCGCTCGGTGCGCAGCGCAACGTTGCCGGGCGACATGTCGACCACCTGGCAGGGATGTTCGGTGCGGTCTTCCAGCATGAAGCGTCCGTAAATTTTCACGCGGACGCGCTGAAAGTTACGCCTTTCAGCTTGGGACGGCGCATGGTCGACCGCCGCTGACCTCATCACTGCCATACCCCGTTCGGCATTCCGCGCATGGATGCGGGGAATTTCAGCGGAAAACTACAACAAAGCAGGTTAACAAAGGGGAAAGCCCGGCGCTGTTGCTTTAAGCTTTGGGCATCATTCCTCGCGTCCGCCGTCGAAGACGACCAGGTGACGGATGCGGCGAGCCTGGCCGAGCGCCGAAATCGTCTCGGGCGGGTCGAATTCCGATGGGGCGAGCGAGGGAACCTCTATCGCCGGCCGGTTCTTCAGGAACATCGGCTCCTTGTCGGGATCGACGACACGGATCGAATCGATCAAGGCGTCGAGAACCGGGTCGGCACCCAGCCAGAAGGGTTTTTCGACGGCGCTTATCACGCCGAGGCAGCGCGGGCTCTCGACACCGCCGTCGAGCGGCAGCGCGAGCAGCTCGAACCTGTTGGACCGGCCGTTGCGGCTGAAACCCTCATAGGTGATGAGCATCACCGATTTCAGGTCGAAGACGCCATCGGTCAGCTTCGAAATCAGTCGCTGGTCCTTCTCGCGCCACAGTGAAGGGAATGAAAACCCCTTGAGTTCGCGGCCATAGACCGCGCAGAGCCTGGTGCCGGCCAGCCGGAACACCGCTTCGCCGCGCGTGTCCTTTTCCAGGATGAACGTGTCGGCCAGCAGCGACTTGATATCGGCCGGTTCGACTTCCGAGCGTTTCGGGGCAGGGCGTCCGTCACGCAACCGGTTCCAATAATGGAACAGCGTGATCGATCCGGTCTGGTTCATGCTAATGCTGCTCCGCGCATTCTGTCTTCTGATGTCCCATCGGTGAACAGAAGGGCGCCCTCCGAAGACCTACATGCGTTGCGGAGCAGGATGCGTGCCAGCATCGTTAATACTTGTTCACGGGTCGGGGCGGTTAAGGTTAACAACTGGTTTACGTTGCGCGCCTGCCAGCCCTGTGGCACACCAAAACCACTCCAGAAGCGGTCGTTTTGCGACGATCGGCAGCACTTCAGTCAAGAGTTCAGGGGGAGCAAGGGGGCTCGACCAGCCGTTCAAGGGAAACCTTGGACGGCTTCTTTTTTTGATTCGGGGCTGCTGATTCGCCGTTTGTGATTCGGTTGGCCGTGATCTACATGCTCGCCAAGTCCAATCCAGCGACTGAGTGCAAGCCATATGAGCGACCCAGAAAGCCCACCGGAGATCGAGCAGGGCGAGAGCGGGCCTGTCGCCCGCGAACCGGAGCGCCGCGAACCGGTGTTCAACCTGCCGCCCGTGGTGCTGGCGGTGATCGGCATCTGCGTCGCGGTCCATCTGATCCGGGTCTATTGGCTGACCGACGACCAGGACTTCGAACTGCTTGTCCGGGCTGCCTTTGTCCCGATCCGCTATTCCGGCCGCTTCGATCTGGATTTCTTCGCGTTTTCGAGCCCTTTTACCTATGCCTTCCTGCATGGCGGCTTTGCCCATCTTGCCATCAACATGGTGTGGCTCGCGGCCTTCGGCTCACCGTTGGCCAACCGCTTCGGCGCGCTGCGCTTCAGCCTGTTCTTCGCCGCGACCGGACTGGCGGCGGTGGCGCTGTTCTGGGCCATGCACCCGCTTGGCGAGGCCCCGCTGGTCGGCGCCTCCGGCGCGATTTCCGGCATGATGGGCGCCGCGGCACGCTACGGCTTCCGCATCGACCGCTCGTCGGGCAAGGCCGCCTTCGCCGGCCGGCCTTTGCCGATGGCGGCGGTGCTGCGCTCGCGCGGCGTCGTCACCTTTCTCGCCATGTGGATGGTGATCAACCTCGCGACCGGCCTCTTCGGCCTGGCGCCTGGCATTGACGGCCAGATCGCCTGGGAAGCCCATATTGGCGGTTTTCTTGCCGGCTTCTTCGGCCTGCGGTTTTTTGATCGGCGAGAGCAGGTGCCCCGGCAGGCGGACGAGCCGGAGACCTGAGACCGCCGCACTTGAAAAGCAACCGATCGCGGCGCACGATGTTCATCCCAGGGAAAGCCGGCCAGGGCAGGAGCCGGCAGGAAATGCAGAGGAGGACGCCATGACTGTTAAGGCAATTCTCGAGGCAAAAGGCCACGACGTGGTGACGCTCGGGCCGAACGAAAAGCTCAGCGAAGCCATCCGCATGCTTTCCGAACACAGGATCGGCGCGCTGGTCATCACCAACGGCGATCACAAGATCGTCGGCATTCTTTCCGAGCGCGATGTGGTGCGGGTTCTCGCCAAGGAGGGGGCGGCGGCGCTCGACCTTGCCATCCGCTCGGCGATGACGCCCAAGGTGAAGATCTGCAATGAGAACCACACCGTCAACGAGGTCATGGAGATCATGACCAAGGGCCGCTTCCGCCATCTGCCGGTGGAGAAGAACGGGCTGCTCGACGGCATCGTGTCGATCGGCGACGTGGTCAAGCGCCGCATCGAGGATGTCGAGCGCGAGGCCGAGGAGATCAGGGCCTATATCGCCACGGCATAGGTGACGGCGGCCGGGTTGCCGGCAGTTCGATTTTTCAAGCTGCTATCGCAGTTCGTCGCGGCAGGTGCGGGCCTGTGCCGCGTCGGCGCGTGCGGCTTTGCGCTTGTCTCTTTTGGCGGTTTGCACTAGCGAAGTTGCACATCAAAATATGCGTTCTCGCATATCCGCAATTTCAATATGCAGGCCCTTATGAGCATCATCGATACCCGCACGCCCGACGCCAAGCGCCTGGTTCCCGGCGCCACCGGCGACTGGGAGATCATCATCGGCCTCGAGGTCCACGCGCAGGTGACCTCGCAGGCAAAGCTGTTTTCCGGCGCCTCGACCATTTTCGGCGCCGCGCCCAACGCCAATGTCAGCCTGGTCGACGCGGCGATGCCCGGCATGCTGCCGGTCATCAACGAGGAATGCGTCAAGCAGGCGATCCGCACCGGGCTGGGCCTGAAGGCCGAGATCAACCACAAATCGGTCTTCGACAGGAAAAACTATTTCTATCCCGACCTGCCGCAGGGCTACCAGATCTCGCAGTTCAAGCAGCCGATCGTCGGCGAGGGCAAGGTGATCGTCTCGGTCGGCCCGGACCGGCAGGGCGAATTCGAGGACATCGAGGTCGGCATCGAGCGCCTGCACCTGGAGCAGGATGCCGGCAAGTCGATGCACGACCAGCATGCGACGATGTCTTATGTCGATCTCAACCGCTCCGGCGTGGCGCTGATGGAGATCGTCTCCAAGCCGGATATGCGCTCCGCCGATGAAGCCAAGGCCTATGTCACCAAGCTGCGCACCATCGTGCGTTATCTCGGCACGTGCGACGGCAATATGGACGAAGGCTCGCTGCGCGCCGACGTCAACGTCTCGGTGCGGCGGCCCGGCGGCGAATTCGGCACGCGCTGCGAGATCAAGAACGTCAACTCGATCCGTTTCATCGGCCAGGCCATCGACTATGAAGCGCGCCGCCAGATTGCCATCCTCGAGGACGGCGGCAGGATCGAGCAGGAAACGCGGCTGTTCGACCCCAATAAGGGTGAGACGCGCTCGATGCGCTCCAAGGAAGAAGCGCATGACTACCGCTATTTCCCCGATCCCGATCTTCTGCCGCTGGAATTCGACCAGGCCTATGTCGACGAACTGGCAAAGGACCTGCCGGAACTTCCCGATGCCAAAAAGGCGCGGCTGATCGCTTCGCTTGGCCTGTCGACCTACGATGCCTCGATCCTGGTATCGGAAAAGGCGGTCGCCGATTATTTCGAGAAAGTGGCGGCCGGGCGCGACGGCAAGCTCGCCGCCAACTGGGTCATCAACGACCTCCTGGGTGCCTTGAACAAGGCCGGCAAGGACATTGAAAACGCTCCTGTTTCACCCGACCAGCTTGGTGCTGTCATCGACCTGATCAAGGAAGGCACCATCTCCGGCAAGATCGCCAAGGATCTGTTCGAGATCGTCTGGAACGAGGGCGGCGATCCGCGTCAGCTGGTCGAAAGCCGCGGCATGAAGCAGGTCACCGATACCGGCGCCATCGAAAAGGCGGTGGACGAGGTGATCGCGGCCAACCCGGACAAGGTCGAACAGGCGCGCGCCAAGCCGACCATGGCCGGCTGGTTCGTCGGCCAGGTGATGAAGGCGACCGGCGGCAAGGCCAATCCGCAGGCGGTCAACGAGCTGGTCAAGGCCAGGCTCGGGATCGAGTAGGATGTTCGTCCGCACCGCCGGCGAGCGCGATCTGGCGGCGGTGCGCGCATTGCTGATCGAGACGTGGCATGCCACCTATGACGCCATCTACGGCGCGGCGCGGGTTACCGAAATCACCGATGAATGGCATTCGATCGCCGCGCTCAAGGCACGGCTGACGCGGCCGAACTCGGAGTTCCTGCTCGCCGACGACGGCAAAAGCATCGGCGGCATGGCCTTCGCCGCCGCCACCACGGATCCCGCGATCGTCATGCTGAACCAGCTTTACGTCCATCCGGCCTGGCAGAGGCAAGGCATCGGCCAGGCGCTGCTGGACGAGATCGAGGCCAGCTTTCCGGAGGCCCGGACGCTGCGCGTCGAGGTCGAGGAAGCAAATGCTCCGGCCGTCGCCTTTTACCGCGCGAGAGGGTTCTTGCCCGCCGGCAACACGGCCGATTGCGGCGGCGCCTCGGGCCTGCCGGCGCTGGTTTTGGAGAAGGCGATCGGCTAGCTCGTTCGCCTGGCGCTCAGTTGCGTTTCTCAGGCAGGTTGGAGCAGCCGGCAGCGAGAAACTCGCACGGCAGGCTGCCGCCGCCGCCCGACGTGTGCGGGGGCGTGGCGGCTTCGATTTTTTCCACCTCGTAATATTTCGAGGTGACGCCCCATTTTTTGACGCCCTGGCACGTCGAGCGCACGCCAACCTCCGTCGCCTTCGCCGCCGTCTTGTAATAGGTGGTGATCCGGCAGGATTGGCTGACCGGCAGCGCGTTCGCCGGGCTTGTGACCGGCGGCATGAAGTTCGGTAAAGCAAGCAGCGAGATTGCCGCAATGATCCTGACGGCGGGCATGGCGTGAGGAAGGTGCAGCATCGTTTGTCTCCATCGATGGCGCCGCTCGCTCGTGGCGCAGCGGCGCGTTTGTTCCGGCAAGATCGGGCCATGATGCCGGCGCTGCCGCATCTGCCGCGCGGGGGAAGGCGGCAGCGGTCTGAACCGCCGCCGTCATCCGCGAGCGGCCGCGTCAGGGCGTTTTCGGCTTGATGAGCGTCTTTATCGGAACGGCGACTTTTGGAGGCCGGACCGTAGTGGTTCCACCATCGACGGCCAGCCCGCCGCTGTTGAGATAGCGTACCGTATAGTGCAGCTCATAGCCGGGAACTCTGATCCATGTAGGCTTGGGATTGAACTGGTCCGGCGGCCTCGAATACCACTTCGGGATCTGCATGATCTTCGAACCGGCACCGAATCCCGCAGTCTTAGCCGCTACCGCGAAGGCGCTGTCTCTGGGGTCGTTCGGCGGCTGGTCGACATTGCCGATGACGACCAGTGAATCGTATTTTCGCGCGTCCAGCCGTACTGCGGGAAGGTTCAGCGCAGCCACGTCGCCTTCGCGCATCGTCAGCGCCTTCTGACGGCCATCCTCATTGGCATAGACGTTGAGGTTTATGGCCTCGGATTCCGCATAGACGACATTGTTGTGGAAGTCGCGGGCTGGCAGGCGTGTGAGGCTGTCGAAGGTCACTTCAACCGTCGGCTTGGCTATGGCGTCCGTCACCACCAGGTTGCGCCGCGGCACCGTCCAGAAGATGAGATCATCACCGGTGGCCTGCGTGCCGGCATCGGAGCCGTCTATTGCCGAGCATTTCGAATTTGGAACCGGCGTCGTCACCGGCAGAGGTGCCGAAAACGAGCTGCGTACCTGAGCGTCGATGTAATTGCCGACGTTGAAAACGTCTTCGAGGATGTTGCCGCCCTCGAAGCTCGCCGGGCCGGGTTGCGAGCGGATGATGACCTGGCTGGAATCGGTCTGCCAGCCGCTGCAGAAGACGTTGACGTCTATGGGAATGCCGATGTGGCGGTCGGAGGTCACCGGGATCGAGACTTTGATGGTCAGGATGTAAGGAACTTTGACAAACCAGCTGTTCGGCTGGTTCAGCATCTGCGTCGCAAAGCGCGACGGCCGCCATTGCTTCAGCGATTCGATCGATGCGCGTGACGATCGTCCCTGGGCGGCCAGCTGTGCGTTGGTGGCGTCGACCTTGGCTTGCGCCAGGTTGCGGACGGTGTTGGTGATCAGGAACACGCCGAGTTCGGCTTTGCAGGGCCTGTTCGATTGTGTGGCGTTGCATGAGGCAAGTGCCGCACTGGGAACCGGCGGCCCCGAAGGCGGCGGCTGGGCGGCCGCGGTGGCCGCCATGAGGCAGAAGAACAGCATCGTGCAGGTTTTCAACATGGTATCCTCGCTCTGTCGTTGGAAACCACCCTCCGGCTAGACAGCAGCATGTGTTCGATGGCGGTTCATCGCCCGCACGGGGGATGAACCGCGAAACATCGGGCCGGCCCAGCGACGTCGAGCCGCCGTCCTTTCGGATTGGATATCTACTGCTTCACGACGCCTTTGGTTGTCGCCTTCGGCGCGACGACCTTGGGCTTGGGGGTTTTCGGGCCGGGGTCGACTACCAATGCGGCCGTGCAGGAGCATTTGCCCGAACCGCAGTTCAGGTCGCCCTTGCACATTTTGGAATGCCGCATATCGGTGCAGTCGGCGGTCCCGGAGCAGGAGCAACTGCCTTGCCCAATCGTTCCGGACTGACATTTGAAGCTCCATGCCGGATCGGCGGCAAGGCCGGCCACAGCGAGCGATAAGGCAAAAAGCGTCGTCGAGATGAGCTTGCGCATGAATACCTCCCGGTTCTATCGAGCGATGGAACCACGAAGCAGCAACGCCTTCATCTCCCGCGCGGGGGACGAACTCGCATACCGGTGACGATCGTCAATGCTGTCCCTTCAGCACGACGAGATAGCCGCGTTCGACGCGAAGCCGGAACGCGATTTGCCCTGCAGTGCCGGGATCCTTGGAAACCTTGTCGATGACATAGCCGCTGGGATGCGAGCCAAGCCATTCTTCCGGTTTGTCGGTGGTTTCGAATGGCTTTTGCAACCGGGCCAGGAAGCCGACTTCGCCTTGATAGTCGAAAGCTACGGCCCAGTCCGCATCCTTTCGCTCGTCGATGAAGTTGGCGAGCGGCGTCAGATCATAGCGTTTGAACGCGGTTGCCGATGCCACCGCGTGGCCGATGCCGAAAATGACAAGCATGACGATGGCCGAGCTCTTCAGCCTGGCGAGCGGGATCTCCGCCATGAAATAGCCGAACAGGATGACCACGAACGGCAACATCGGCACGACATAATGAGGCTGCTTGCCGGATATCGCGCTGAACACGAGAAACACGGCAACGAACGAGAATGACAGCAGGCGCAAGGCGCGCAGATCCGGCGACTTCGCGTCGATCAGGCTGCGTATCCGCGTGCGCAGCTTCAACCGCCACACCTCGGGTATGAAGATCCACGGTATGAACATGACGGGCAGCAGCAGCAGATAGAAATAGAACGGCCGGCCATGCGAATTGCGCAAATTGCCGGTGACACGTCCCGCCGACTGGTTCCAGACGAGATCGTAGACGAAATTGCCTTTTGTCAGGATGGTCGCCGGCACCAGCCAGATCGCCACCGGAATCAGCGCGGCGAGCACTGCCAGGCCCACTCCAGCGAGGAAGTTCGGTGTCGTCAGTCCCGCCCGCCGGTCGCGCCAGAACGGGTAGAACAGGATGGGCGCGCCGATATGGATCAGCACCACCGGGCCTTTCGTCAGCACGCCCATGCCGATGAACAGCCCGGCCAGAACGGCCTGCCAGCGGTTGCCGCTGCGGGCAAAGGCAATCAACGACAACAGCGCGGCGAGCACGAAGACCGTCAGCAACAGGTCGAACAGGATCAGCGTCGAATAGATGACGAACACGCTGCTTCCGGCAACCAGCCAGGGGATGCGCCGCGCGATGTCGTCGCGGCCCGGAAACAGGGTCTTTGCCAACGCCGTCGTCAGCCAGATGACGAGCGAGGAGGCGGCGAAGATGACCAGCATCGCCGCCGGCCGGCTGGCGCCGAAAATATTCCAGACAAGGTCGATAAGCCAAAACAGCAGTGGCGGCTTCTGCAGATAGGGCGCGAAATTCATCGTCGGGACGAAGATCTGTCCGCTCAGATACATTTCCCAGGTGACGCTGAGATATCGCGTTTCGTCGACGGGCAGCAGTGGCCGGAAAGCGACCGCGATTACGATCAGCCCAAGCAGAAAGAGGTAGGGGAGCAGCCGCTCGGTAGATGTCGGTGTCAAAGATCGAGATCCGCGCCAGAAACCATTTTCATTCCAGCCGAGCATAGTGCCGCGTTTCTGGACCGCGAACGACCGCACCATGATTTTGGCCGAATTGCAACGATGCCGGTTTCGTTTCGCAGATTTTGCGGACGATGGTCTCAAGGGCTTGAAAAACTTGCCGGCCGAGTCTTTTGGACCGCTGCCGGTTCCGGGGAACCTGAGCAAAATCAACTGGAGCGCAACGGCGGTGACAATTCGCGCATCAACAGTTCGAGCTCGCGCTGATCGCCTGTACCGGTCTTGTCGAAGATCGTCGCCAGCTGCGACTTGACGGTGCCGTCCGAGACGCCGCCGGCCGCGGCGATTTCCTTTCGCGTCAGGCCGGCGGCAACGTGACCGGCGACGCGCCTTTCTGCCGCGGTCAATCCGAACAGCGCCGCAATGGCGTCCAGCGCCGGGGTCGGTGTCGAACCGGCCGCGGCGATGAAGATCGCTGCGGCGGCGCGTTGCGAGATGCGCGCCGAGATTTCACGCCGCGCCAGCGGCATGACATGGGCCACCGCCGGAACGACCGTCCTGGCCAGGGGAATGTTGATGCCGCAAGGTCCGAGCGCGAATTCGTCGCGCGTGCCGAGCTGGACGGCACGGCCGATCGCGGCGTTGGCGTTGGCATAGGTGAACGAAAGCTGTCCGCGCACGCAAGCGACCGAGATGTTTTCGGCGAGCAGCGCTTCGGCTGACGGGTTGGCGAAGATGATGGTCATGTCTTCTGCGACGATCAGCACCGGATGGTCGAGGCTTTCGATGATGGAGCGGAAGATTTCGGCCTTGCGCCGCTCGGCCTCGAACAGGTCGCCGATGGTCACCGCGCGCCGCACATGCGGTGCCAACAGGCAGACAAGCTCGATATCCTCGCGGGAAATCTGGCGCCTGTCCTTGTCGGTAACCACCATCAACGTGCCGATCCGGGTCGGCCGCTTCATCAACGCCACCCAGAAGAAATCGTCCAGGCGGTTGGGTTGCACCCATTCGCGCACGATGCGGCTTTCGAGCCATCTCTGTCGCGTATCCGGGCCTTGCAGGGCGTAGATCGAATCGACGGTGAACGGCACGTCGATCTCCATCTTGGGAACCGCCGCATAGAACGGCACTTGCGAGCCGTAGTCATGCTTCAACGGCTCAAGAACTGCGGGATCGCCGCAAGACACCGAAAACCGCGCGGAGCTGCTGATCGTGTCGATGACGGCGAGCATGGCAAGCTGGCCTTCCGCCAGGTTGCAGATGGCCTCGAGTGTCGCCTGCCAGCGGTCGACGTCGGCAATCGAATCGTAGATCGCCTCAACGACCTGCGGCAACGCGCGACCGGCCGTGCCCGCCAGCGATGACATGAGCCCCTCTCATTTGCCGTCCTTGAGGCAACGAAGCTTCAACTCCTAGAATAACGCTGCGTAAGGTTGCCAACAACCCATTTCATCTGCTTCGCTCGGTCGCGAGGATCGCATGAACGTATCGCTTCGCCGCCAGCCATTTGCTCGCCGGTTGCGGCAAGACCCTTGCCTTCGCAATGCCGTGACGCCATAAGCAGGAAAAGGCGCCGCCGCAGCCGCCGCGAGGACTTGCTACAAGGACTTGCCACGAGGATTTGAATGAAAACTTTCCTTCTGCAGTTTTTCACCTGGTGGAACAGCCAGACATTGGGAACGCGCTTCCACACATGGCGGCATGGCAAGAAGGTCGGGCAGGACGAGGTCGGCAACGTCTACTACGAGGGCGGCGTCGATTCGGAAGGCCGCACCCGTCGCTGGGTCATCTACCGCGACTATTCGGAAGCCTCGGCGATTCCGCCCGGCTGGCATGGCTGGATCCATCATCGTGTCGACGTTGCGCCGCCAAGCGAAGACTACAAGCCACGCGACTGGCAAAAGCCGCATGTGCCGAACCTCACCGGCAGCCCCGCGGCCTATCGCCCGAAAGGCTCGGTGCTGACCAACCAGCATCGTCCGCAAGTGACGGGCGACTACGACGCCTGGACGCCTGGTTCGTGATCGATCGCCGCGACACGCGCGCGGTCCCCACGGGGGCGGTCCCCACGAGGGCGGTCCTTTGTCGCCACAATTGCTGTTTAGCTGTTTGCTGATCCGACAGCAGCAACTAGCCTTGGCGTTGAGAGAATCACCCGGGCGCAAACCACCGGACCTTGCATGAGCATGTTCAGCCGAATTTTGACGGGCGGATTAACCGCGGTCGTTCTCGCTTCTATGGTGGCGCTTGCTACTGCGCAGGAATTGGCGCCGCCTGCGCCGGACGCGTCGGTGGCGCCTGCAGCACCCGCAGTATCCGAGCGCATCACCAATCCAGTCGCTGAATTCGCCGGCATCGACAAGATCACCGGCCGTATCATCACCTTCGATGTCTACATCGACGAGACGGTTCAGTTCGGCGCTTTGCAGGTGACGCCGCGCATCTGCTATTCGCGGCCCGAAAACGAAGAGCCGAAGACGGATTCGTTCGTCGAGGTCGACGAGATCACGCTCGATCGGAAGATACGCCGTATCTTCACCGGCTGGATGTTTGCCGAAAGCCCCGGGATCAACGCCGTCGAGCATGCCGTCTATGATATCTGGCTGAAGGGCTGCAAGCAGAAGTCCGACGTGCCGGCACCCGCCGCCCCCAAAACCAACTAGAATCTGTCAGTGCGCGGCGGATACCGCGCCCTGCGGAACCGCCGCGTTGCCCGAGCGTTGGTGCCTCTCTACGGAGGACGTTGCCATGATGATGGCCAACAAGAACGAACTTCTCGACATCGAAAGGGGATTCTGGAGCGGCGGTGCCGACTATTTCAAGGCCAATGCCGATACCGACTGCCTGGTGGCCTTCCCGCAGATGGCGCGGGTGATGAGCAATACCGATCTGGCCGCAACTGCCACGGACCCGAACCGCTGGCGCGATCTCGACATCGACCTCAAGGGCATCATCGAGCCGGGCAGCGACATCGTCATGCTGACCTACGAGGCGCGTGCGACGCGGCAAGATGGCGAAGCCTATGCGGCGCTGGTCAGCACCGGCTATGTCCACCGCGTCAATGGCTGGAAGATGATGTTCCACGCACAGACGCCGCTGGTGACGGCAGCAAAAGGCTGACCGGCCGCAAGAGCAATTCCAGGAAAGTGTGAACGGCTTTCCGTCCGGAATTGCGTTTCTGTGAAACGATGAACCATTCCAGGTTATGGAAAAAACACGGCCTCGCCCTTCAGCGCCTCGGCCAGCATCTTCTCGTACTTGCCGCGCGGCACGTCGATTGCACCGAAGCGTTTGAGATGCTCGGTGGTGAACTGCGTATCGAGCAGTGCAAAGCCACGCGCCTTCAGGCGTTCGACGAGGTGAACCAGGCAGGCCTTTGACGCGTCGGTCTCCCTGGCGAACATGCTCTCGCCGAAGAACACGCGGCCGAGCGATACGCCGTAGAGCCCCCCGACCAATCGGTCGTTGTGCCAGGCCTCGACCGAATGGCAATGGCCCATCCGATGCAGCTCGATATAGGCTTCGCGGATCGGCGCGTTGATCCAGGTCGACCGACGTTCCTCGCGCCTTTCGGCGCAGGCCTCGATCGTCGCCTCGAAGTCGAAATCGATGCGGAACTCGAACAGGTTCTTGCGGATCGTCTTTCTCAGGCTTTTCGGTATGTGGAACCCGTCGAGCGGAATGATGCCGCGCGTCTCCGGCCGCACCCAGAATACTTCGGGGTCATTGGCGCTTTCGGCCATCGGGAAGACGCCGGAGGCATAGGCTTTGAGCAACAGGTCGGTCGGGATGCGATAACCGGGTGCGTAGGGACGGGTCATCGCTTCGCCCCTGTGTCACTCGCCTTCGGCCAGGTATTTTTCCAGCCAGTGGATATCGTAGTCGCCATTAGCGATGTCGGCGTTGCCAACGAGGTCGCGAAACAGTGGCAGCGTCGTCTTGATGCCGTCGACGACGAATTCGTCGAGCGCGCGCCGCAGTCGCATCATGCATTCGACGCGGTTGCGGCCATGCACGATCAGCTTGCCGATCAGGCTGTCGTAGTAGGGCGGGATCTTGTAGCCGGAATAGACGCCGGAATCGACACGGATGCCGAGGCCGCCCGGCGTGTGGAAATGGGTGATGGTGCCCGGCGAGGGGGTGAAGGTGCGCGGATCCTCGGCATTGATGCGGCATTCGATGGCATGGCCGTGGAAGCGGATGTCCTCCTGGCGCACCGAAAGTCCGCCGCCCGAGGCGACGCGGATCTGCTCGTGCACGAGGTCGATGCCGGTAATCGCCTCGGTCACCGGATGTTCGACCTGCAGGCGCGTGTTCATCTCGATGAAATAGAACTCGCCGTCCTCATAGAGGAATTCGATGGTGCCGGCGCCGGAATAGCCGAGATCGGCGATCGCCCTGGCGCAGACGCCGCCAATATGCGCGCGCTCCTCGGCATTGAGCGCCGGCGAGGGCGCTTCTTCCCAGACCTTCTGGTGGCGGCGCTGCAGCGAGCAGTCGCGCTCGCCGAAATGCACGCCGCGCCCGGCGCCGTCGCCGAACACCTGCACTTCGATATGGCGCGGCTTCTGCAGATATTTCTCGATATAGACTGCGTCGTCGCCGAAGGCCGCACCCGCCTCCGAGCGTGCCGTCTGCAGCGCCACCTCGAGATCGGCCTCGCTACGCGCCACTTTCATGCCGCGCCCGCCGCCGCCGGCCGACGCCTTGATGATCACGGGGTAGCCGATCGCGGCGGCAATGCGCTTGGCTTCCTTGTCCTCGGTGACCGCGCCGTCGGAGCCGGGCACCACGGGAATGCCGAGGCGTTTTGCGGTACGCTTGGCCTCGATCTTGTCACCCATGATGCGGATATGGTCGCCGGTCGGGCCGATGAAGGTGATGTTGTGCGCGGCGAGGATGTCGGCGAACTTGGCGTTCTCCGACAGAAAACCGTAGCCGGGATGCACCGCGTCGGCGCCGGTGATCTCGCAGGCGGCGACGATCTGGTGGATGTTGAGATAGCTGTCGCGCGACGGCGGCGGGCCGATGCAGACGCTCTCGTCGGCGAGACGCACATGCATGGCGTCGGCGTCGGCGGTCGAATGCACCACCACCGTCTGGATGCCGAGCTCCTTGCAGGCGCGCAGCACCCTGAGGGCGATTTCGCCGCGATTGGCGATGAGGATTTTCTGGAACATCTTTCGCCTGTTCCCGGCTCTACTCGATCACGACGAGCGGCATACCATATTCGACCGGCTGCGCATCTTCAAACAGGATCGCCGTCACCGTGCCGGCGCGCGGCGAGGGGATCTGGTTCATCGTCTTCATTGCTTCGATGATCAGCAGCGTCTGGCCTTCCTTGACCTTCTGGCCGATTTCGATGAACGGCCTGGCGTCGGGCGACGCTGCCAGATAGGCGGTGCCGACCATCGGCGAGGCAACGGCGTTCTTCGACACGTCGGGCGTCGCCGGCGCGGCCGCTGCCGCAGGCTGCGCGGCTGCCGGGGCAAAGGCCGGCTGAGCTGTGGCGACGGCATGGACGGCCGGGGCCTGCCGCGAGACGCGCACCTTCAGATCGCCCAGCTCGACCTCGATCTCGGTCAGGTTGGTGTCGTTCAGTATGCCCGCCAGATCGCGGATCAGCTGCTGGTCAACACCGTTCTTCTTTATCGACATTTTCGAGCCTTCTGTTTGTTGGCCGGTCATAGGCGTGCAGCCAGCGCCTGCAGCGCCAGCGTGTAGCCGAGCGGCCCGAACCCGCAGATCATGCCGACGGCGACCGGCGCGACCATGGAGACGTGGCGGAATGGTTCCCGCGCGTGGATGTTGGAGAGATGCACCTCAGCGACCGGCAGCGGCGCGACAGCGCGGATGGCATCGTGAATGGCGATCGAGGTATGGCCGTAGGCGCCCGGATTAATGACGATCGCGGCGGCCTTGTCGGCGGCCTCCTGGATCCAGTCGACGAGGTCGCCCTCATGGTTCGATTGGCGGAAATCGATCTCCAGCCCAAGTGCGGCACCTGCCTGCTTGCAGTCGTCGGCGATCGCGGCAAGCGTCTTGCCGCCATAGATGCCCGGCTCGCGCTTGCCGAGCGCGTTGAGATTGGGGCCGTTCAGGACGAAAACCGTTTTCAAAATATGCCGACCTTTCCCGGCGCGGCTAAGCCGGCGCGCCGGACCCTCTATAATGGGCATAGACGCTGGCGAAAAGAGCGCAAGTGCGTTCTTTCGCCGTCCACAACAGCCGGAAAACGGCCCGTGCCGGAAACCCGCAGCCTAATCGAAACCCGAATGCTGATCAGAGCGCGGCCTTCGCCGCCTCGATCTTTTCGGCCAGCACTTCCTGGCCAAGCGCGCCGAACACCACCTCGTTGCCGACGACATAGGACGGCGTTCCGGTGATGGCGAGCTTGGTGGCGAGGTCATAGGTCTTGGAGAAGGCCTCGGTGATGCTCGGGTCCTTCATCTTTTCGCGCAGCGCCGCCTCGTCGGCGCCGAGCGACAGCGCCACCTTGATTGCCGCCGCCTCGGTGGCGCGCCCCTGGCCGCCGAGCAGCGCATTGTGGAATTCGCCGTATTTCTCCGGCTTCATCAAATGGAAGGCCATCGAGACGACGCTCGCCTTCTGCGAATCCGGGCCGAGGATCGGGAACTCCTTGAGTACGAAGCGCAGGTCCGGATCGGCCTTGGTCAGCGCGCGCATGTCGTCGATGGCGCGTTTGCAGTAGCCGCAATTATAATCATAGAATTCGACGATGGTGACCTTGCCGTTCGGATTGCCGACAACACCGTCGAAGGAGGAATTGAAGATCTGGTCCTTGGCGTCTTTGATGACGCCGAGACTGGCGACGCGCTGTTCTTCCTTCTGCTTGGCCTCGAGTGCCTGCTGGGCTTCCAGAAGCACTTCCGGGTTCTTCAGCAGATAGTCGCGGACGATGCCTTCGACTTCGGCACGGTCGAGCTTGGTACCTGAGGACGTCGTCTGGGCAAGCTGTGCCGTGCCGGCCTTCGCCGTCTGCGGATTGCCGGCGACGAAGCCGAACGCCAGCATGGCGAGAGCCGCTGCCACTCCGGTAGTGCCCAGCAGAATTGCCTTGGTCATGATCCTCGATCCTCTTGCCCGTGTTCCGGTCCGCTCGCTTTGGCTGGGTCGCAGCCTGCGTCCGAAAGGTTCACTTCTTCTTACCTGATGGTGCGTAGTTTATAATGTCCTGCGCGCGAAGCCAGCCCGGCTCGCCCCGCTTCATGCTCTGCTGGGCCCGCATGGCGAAGATCTTCGCATTCTTGTAGTCGCCGGAATAGAAATGCCCTTCGGCGGTTGCAAGCTCGGCGGCCGGGATGTTGCCGAGTTCCCCGTAAGCCTGTGCCAGATAGCGGTATCCGGCGGCGTTTTCGCGATCCCGTCCGAGGCCGGTGTTGATCTGCGCCACCGCCTTCTTCAGCGAATCCTGCGTGCCGATCGCCATCAGCGCCTGGCCGTAAGAGACCGGCAGCAGCCCCGATCGCGCCGGATCGAGGCTGACCGACTTGGCATAGGCGTCCGCCGCATCCTTCGGCCGGTTCGCCTTCATCAGGATGTCGCCACGTAATTCCTGGAAATAGGGATTTTTCGGCTGTTCCTTGATCAACGCGTTGGTCTTGGTGAGCGCCGACGCCAGATTGCCGAAAAGATAGGTCATCTGCGCGTCGCCATAGCGTGAGGCGAGGCTGCCGGGGTTCTTGCGCATCAATCGCGACGCCGCCGCCTGGCCCTGCATGTAGGCGGCGATCTTGATGCGCATCATGTCGTGGCGCTGCTGCAGTGCCGGCGGGTCGACCTTGTCGACGTAAGGGCTCTGCTTCACCAGCACTTCGAGATTGGCGATACGCTCCTGCGGCATCGGATGGCTGATCCTGTAGGGATCGACTTGCGCGCCCGAGAGCGACAATGCGTTCTGGAAGCGGCCAAACGTCTTCAGCATGCCCATGCCGGACTGGCCGGTTGCATTGAGATAGGTGATCGCCGAACGGTCGGCGGTCATCTCTTCGGTGCGCTGATAAGCGAGGATACTGCGTTGCGCCATCTCGCCGCCGCCGGCCACCACGCCCATGCCGGCGCCGGCGAGACCGCGGCTGTTGCTGGTGGCGCCGGCCACCATGGCGCCGGCGCCAAGCAGCGTCGCCAGGATCGCCATCGTCTTGGCGCGCTCGAGCTGTTCTCGCAATTTCTGCTGGTGTCCGCCGGCGATATGGCCGGCCTCGTGGGCAATGACGCCAATGATCTCGTTGGGCGTTTCGGCCGTCATCAGCGCGCCGGTGTTGATGAACAGGCGGCGGCCGGCAACAAAGGCGTTGAAGCTCTGGTCGTTGACCAGCACGATGTTGATGGCGTCGCCCGACAAGCCCGCCGCCTTGAAGATCGGCCGCGCGTAATCGCGCACCAGCGCCTCGATCTCGGCATCGCGCACAACCGGCACATTCTGCGCAAAGGCATTGACCGAGCCGGCCATGGCGACCACCGCGGCAAGCGAAAGCGTCGCGAGGGCGCGCGCTGTCCTGGCGATCGTCGATTTGGGTCGGCTCAACATGGCAGGTCCACTGGTAGACGAGTGGGCGAAGGATGAAAAGTCGGCAGCCTAAACTTACCGAACTTGTGATCCCCACACCAATCGGGCATTTGTGCGGCGCGGCCAGCATGGCCGGCACGTGCGGACAAGTGTGGTGGATTGAAAAATGGTTGTTTCGCTTTCGCGCCGCGGCGCGGTCGAACCGTTCCATGCCATGGACATCCTGGCCGAGGCGAATCGGCTGAAAGCCAAGGGCCTGCCGGTCGTTTCCATGGCCGTCGGCCAGCCTTCCGATCCGGCGCCGGCCGGGGTTCGCGAAGCGGCGGCCAATGCCTTGAAAGCAGGCCGCATCGGCTATACCGACGCGCTGGGCCTCGCCGGCCTGCGCAAGGCGATCGCGGCGCATTATGGCGAGCACTACGGGCTTGACGTTTCGCCCGAGCGGATAGCCGTCACCACCGGATCGTCGGCTGCCTTCAACCTCGCTTTCCTGGCAATGTTCGATCCAGGCGACCGCGTCGCCATCGCTGCGCCCGGCTATCCTGCCTATCGCAACATCATGGCCGCGCTCGGCATCGACATCGCCGAGATCGAGTTGGACGGCGCCGCCTATCTGCATGCCGAGCACCTGCAAGCCGCGCATCGCGAAAAACCGCTGAAGGGCGTGCTGTTCGCCAGCCCGGCCAACCCGACCGGCGCGGTCATCCCCGCCGGCGATCTCGAGGCGCTGGTCGAGACGGCGCAAGAGCTCGGCATCGCCGTCATGTCGGACGAAATCTATCACCGGCTGGCCTATGCGGCGCCCGACACGACCGCGCTTTCTTTCGGCGCGGATGTGACGGTGATCAATTCCTTCTCGAAATATTATTGCATGACCGGCTGGCGCATCGGCTGGATGGTGCTGCCGCAGGAACTGGTGCGGCCAGTCGAGCGCATCGCCCAGAGCCTCTACATCTCGCCGCCCGAACTGTCCCAGATTGCCGCGATCGAGGCATTCAAGGCGACGCCAGAGCTGGAAGCGGTGAAGGCGCGCTATGCCTGGAACCGCGAGCTCCTGATGCAACGCCTGCCGGAGCTCGGCTTTGCTTTGGCCGCGCCCATGGACGGCGCGTTCTACGCCTTCTGCGACGTCACCAGGCACACCAATGACAGCATGGCGTTTGCGCGCCGGATGCTTGCCGAGGCGCATGTGGCTGCGACGCCGGGCCGCGATTTCGATCCGCTGCAGGGCCATCGCACGATGCGCTTTTCCTATGCCGGCAGCCACGACGACATGGTCGAGGCGATGGCGCGTATCGAACGCTGGCTGAAGTAGCGGGGGCGACGATGCCGGAGCTTGAACAGGCGCCCCAACTCGAACATGCGTTGCGCGAGGTCGCTGCCGAAATGGCGGAGCGTACCGATCGCGGCGACGTCGCCAGCTATATCCCCCAGCTCGGCAAGATTGATCCGAAAAAATTCGGCATTGCCGCGGTGACCAATGACGGCCGCATGCTGACCGCGGGCGATGCCGACGAGGCGTTTTCGATCCAGAGCATCTCAAAGGTGTTCACGCTGACGCTGGCGCTCGGCAATGTCGGCGACGCGCTGTGGCAGCGGGTTGGGCGCGAACCTTCGGGCAATCCGTTCAACTCGATCGTCCAGCTCGAGCACGAGAACGGCATTCCGCGCAATCCATTCATCAATGCCGGCGCCATCGTGGTCTCGGACATCCTGCTTGCCGGCCATCAGCCGCGCGAGGCGATCGGCGAGATCCTGCGCTTCATCCAGTTCCTGGCCGATGACGACACCATCATCATCGACCGCGAGGTCGCGGCGTCCGAACGCGCCACCGGCTTTCGCAATTTCGCACTTGCCAATTACATGAAATCGTTCGGTAATCTCAATCACGCGCCGGAGCTGGCGCTGGGCGTCTATTTCCACCATTGCGCTATCGCCATGAGCTGCCGGCAACTGGCCCTGGCCGGCCGCTTCCTTGCCAATGGCGGCAAGAACCCGGCGACCGGGCATTCCGTCGTCTCGGCAGAGCGCGCCCGCCGCATCGGCGCGATGATGCTGACCTGCGGCCACTATGACGGCTCCGGCGACTTCGCTTTCCGCGTCGGCATTCCCGGCAAGAGCGGCGTTGGCGGCGGCATATTGGGGATCGTGCCGGGCGTCACCTCGCTTGCCGTCTGGTCCCCTGGCCTCAATGCCAATGGCAATTCGAGGCTGGGGTCGATCGCGCTGGAAAAATTGGCGAAGACGATGAACTGGTCGATCTTCGCGCCATAAGCATTTTGCAGCCAAATGGAATCATTTGGCGTCCGCACAAATGCGGCAAAACAAACAGTTAGAGCGGAATGCCCCATTCAATTTGAATGCATTCCGCTCTGGTGCCTGTCGCCTGAATTGGGGCAAAAAAATCCCGCGCAGCCGATCGGCAGCGCGGGATTTTTTTAATCAGAAAGTCTGGCTAATGCACGGAAAGGCTTAGAAAAAGCCCTTCCGTTGCCACCAGCCGGCACGCTTCGGCTTGTCCTCGGCCTTTGCTTCCTCGGTCTTTGCCTCGTCGGTCTTTGCCTCGTCCGGGACGATCGAGGAGACGACCGGCACGACCGGAGCATCCACCGGTACGGGCTTGCGCCGCGACGGCCGGACCTTCGGCGTTTCCTCGGCAGCCGCCGCTTCGGTCTCCTGCGAAGCCGGCGCAGCGGTCTCGCCGGAAGCCACGGAGGCGGCCTCGGCAGCCGATGTCTCGGCGCCCGCAATCTCGGCAACTGCTTCCGCCGCAACCTTCTTCGGCTTGGCGGCACGGCGCGGCTTCTTCGGCTTTTCGGCGCTCGGCATGTCGTCGTTCGCCGGAGCAAGCACCGCAAGCTCTTCGGCCGGCGGCGCACCTTCCGGCTCGCCGATTACGGGCTCTGCTTCCGACACGGCACCTTCCGTCATGGCGGTGGGCTCGCCGGGGGCAGCTTCCAAGCCGTCCTCGCCGTCCTCACGGCGATTGCGCTTGCCGCCGCGCTTGCCGCGCCGGCGCTTCTTGCCGTGACCGTCGTCCGCCGCTTCCGCCGTTTCGGCAACACCGGCCGGCGTTTCACGTTCCGCTTCGGCGCCTTGATCGCCGGCGGCTACGAAGGCATCGTCTATCGGCGCCGAAACGGAAGCACCTTCCACAGCAGCGCCATGCTCGCGATCGGCGTGTTCACGTTCCCCGTGTTCACGATCCCCGTGTTCACGATCCTTGCCGCCGCGCCGTCTGCGGCGCTTGCGGCGCTTGCGATCGCGGCCTTCGCCGTCCTCGCCGGACCTTGGCTGCTGCGGCTGCTGGGCAGGGCGTGGCTGCTCGGCCTGCACCGGTGCCTCGTCTTCCTCTTCGATGACGATCTCGTCCTCGGGTTCTTCCGGCTCGACATAGGCCGGGAACGTGCGCGCCTCGACAAAGCCTTCCGGCTTTTCGGCCAGCGCGCCGCGGAAGATGGCATAGTGTTGTGCACCGACCGCGTCATCGGCTTCGATGGTGATGGTCACGCCGAAGCGGTGCTCGAATTCCACCAGCGTGCCGCGCTTGTGATTGAGCACATAGAGCGCGGTCGCCGCCGGCGTCCGCACCGTGATGTGGCTGCGCGAATCCTTGAGCAGGAATTCCTCGATTGCCCGCACCACCATCAGCGCGACCGACGAATCGGAGCGCACATGGCCGGTGCCGCCGCAATGCGGGCAAGGCTTCATGGTCGATTCCAGCACGCTGGCACGGATGCGCTGGCGCGACATCTCCATCAGGCCGAAATGCGAGATGCGGCCGACCTGGATGCGGGCACGATCGTTCTTGAGGTGATCCTTCAGCCGCTTCTCGACGGAGCGGTTGTTGCGGTTCTCCTCCATATCGATGAAGTCGATGACGATGAGGCCGGCGAGATCGCGCAGCCTCAATTGCCGGGCGACTTCCTCGGCGGCTTCCAGATTGGTGTGAAGTGCGGTGTCCTCGATCGAGTGCTCCTTGGTGGAACGGCCCGAATTGACGTCGATGGCGACCAGCGCTTCCGTCTGGTTGATGATGATGTAGCCGCCGCTCTTCAGCGTCACCTGCGGCTGCAGCATGCGGTCGAGCTGCGCTTCGATGCCGTTGCGCACAAAGATTGGCGTCGTGTCGCGGAACGGCTGAACCACCTTGGCGTGGCTCGGCATCAGCATGCGCATGAAGTCCTTGGCTTCACGGTAGCCTTCTTCGCCGGAAACCAGGATCTCGTCGATATCCTTGTTGTAGAGGTCGCGCACCGAGCGCTTGATCAGGCTGCCTTCCTCATATACCAGGGCAGGGGCCGTCGATTGCAGCGTCAGATTGCGAACATTTTCCCAAAGTCGCATCAAATATTCGTAGTCGCGCTTGATCTCTGCCTTGGTGCGGCTTTCGCCGGCCGTACGCAGGATGACACCCATGCCTTGCGGCACTTCGAGATCGGCGACCACTTCCTTCAGCCGCTTGCGGTCCTGCGCATTGGTGATCTTGCGCGAAATACCGCCGCCGCGTGCCGTGTTCGGCATCAGCACCGAATAGCGGCCGGCCAGCGACAGGTAGGTGGTCAGCGCTGCACCCTTGTTGCCGCGCTCTTCCTTGACGACCTGTACCAGCAGGATCTGCCGGCGCTTGATCACTTCCTGAATCTTGTACTGGCGGCGCACCGGCTTGCGGCGGTTGCGCACTTCTTCGAGCGCGTCTTCAGCGCCGACCGATTCGATCTCGTGATCGTCCGGATGCGAGGATTGCACCTCCTCCAGCATGCCGCGATCATTGTCTTCGGACGTCGCTTCGCCGCTTGTCTCGGCCCCGCTTGTCTCGACTTGTGGGACGGCTTCGGAGATTACGTCGGCATCGACGCTGGCAGCGATGGAACTCGATCCGCCTTCGGAAGGCTCGGTCTCGCCGCTATGCGCGACTTCTTCAATCTGTCCAGCGGCATCCTCGCTCTGTCCGGCAGTGTCGGACGTGGTGTTGTCGGCAACGGCATCCAGCTTTTCTGCGACGGCATCTTCGCCGTTCTCGCCATTCTCACCGTCGGCCGCGCCTGCCTCGCGCCTGTGCTCGCCGCGGTCGCGGCTCTTGCCGCCGCGCCGGCGTCCGCGCTTGCCACGGTCGCGGCTCTGGCGGTCCTCGCCTTCGGCTTCCTCGTCCTCTTCGTCCTGGGCTTCCTGTGCTTCCGCACGCAGCAGCGCCTGACGGTCGGCGACCGGAATCTGGTAGTAGTCGGGATGTATTTCACTGAAGGCGAGGAAACCGTGACGGTTGCCGCCATATTCGACAAAGGCTGCCTGGAGGGAAGGTTCGACGCGCGTTACGCGGGCGAGATAGATGTTTCCTTTGAGCTGCTTCTTGTCCTGGGATTCAAAGTCGAATTCTTCAATACGGTTACCGCGAACGACGACAACGCGTGTTTCCTCCGGGTGGGAGGCGTCTATCAGCATTTTGTTGGGCATTATTTCGTTTCCTCCCGGCAGCCGTCGGCCGCAGCTTGCAGGACACTGCCCGCTGCCGTGGACCTGGAACATGGGTGCCGGACAATTGAACGTCCACCGGCCGCTGCCTGAGCGCCATGGCGGTGCCGCCCGCAGCCGTAGTGGCGCGGTTTGTTGCGGACCTTTCCATGATTGCGCTTGAAGCCATCGTCACCAGCAGAACCTTTTGAACCAAAGCCCGGAAAAAACCGGACCAGCTTGTTTGCTCATACAGAGCCGGCACGGGACAATCCCGGCCGTTTTGCTCACGCAGGCGATTCCCCCGCCACGGGAGCACGCCTGCGAAAATCGTCGCGATCACCGATGCCTTCTTCGCCTGAAGCGAAAGGAACCGTCTTGCGTCTGACCTGTAGCAGGAAGCTGCGGAGGAGGACGGTTCCAGGATTGCAGTGATCCACCATCGCTTTTATGATTTGGCGGGTTGGAAGGCAACCCCGATTCCCGATGCCGGCAAAAAGCCGTTCCGCAGCGGAAGCCCCGGTTCCAAGCCTTCCATGAAAAGGCTTGGTTAACCTTCTCTGGATACCAATCGTTAATCGAGTTCGCGGCCTGCCAGCACTTTGACAAGCAATAGGGCACTTCGACAAGCGATCGGGCATGACGCCAACGGGAGCGATTGGTAGAAAGATGGGACTGGCAGGCTTCGCAGACAAGGGCCGTCATCATGGAGGCTGGTTCTTCCGCACCGCCTGCCTGCTGCCGCTGATCCTGGCTTGCCTGGTCTTTTCGCCGCTTTCGCGTGCTGCCGACGCACCGCTCGGTGCCATAAGCTACAAGATGGCCGGCGATGCCACCAAGATGCGTATCGTCATCAATTTCGACCGCGAGCCCGACATGAAATGGTTCCTGCTGCGCGGCCCCAATCGCCTGGTCATCGATCTCCCGGCCACGAGATTCGCCCTCAATGCCAAGGATATGAAGCCGCGCGGGCTTGTCCGCGCCGTGCGTTACGGCGGACTCGGCGAGGGGAAATCGCGGCTGATTCTCACCGGCAAGGGACCGTTCGCCGTCGACAATCTCGACGTGCTCAAGAACGATGACGGCAACGGCTACCGCATCGCCATCGACATGTCGGCGGCCTCGCAGCGGGAATTCGACGCAGCGCTCGCCAATCAGGCGCTGACCACCGGTTCGACGGTCTCCGCCGACAAGGCCGGCAGGGTCGGTACCGGGCCGGTCTCCAATCCGGGCCATCGTTTCACCGTCGTCATCGATCCCGGCCATGGCGGCATCGACGGCGGCGCCGAGGGCCTGAACGGGACGGTCGAGAAGAACGTGACGCTCGCCTTCGCCATGGAACTGCGCGACAAGCTCGCCGCCGGCGGCAAATACGACGTGTTCCTGACACGTGAGACCGACGTGTTCCTGCGGCTCGACGACCGCGTGCGCATTGCCCGCCAGCATGAGGCCGACCTGCTCATCTCGATCCATGCCGACACGATCAGCCTCAAGGGCATTCGCGGCGCAACGGTCTACACCGTGTCCGACAAGGCTTCCGATCCCGAGGCGCAGGCGCTTGCCGACCGTGAAAATCTTTCCGACCAGTTCGCCGGCATGGAGATCAAGGACGACAGCAAGGAAGTGACCGATATCCTGATCGACCTGATCCGCCGCGAGACGCATAATTTTTCGATGAGCTTCGCCCATACTCTCGTCGGACAGCTTTCCACCAGCGTCGGTCTGATCAACAACCCGCAGCGTTCTGCCGGCTTCAAGGTGCTGAAAGCGCCGGACGTTCCATCCGTGCTGGTCGAACTCGGCTATCTGTCGAACGCCAAGGACGAAGCGCAATTGCTCAGCGCCGATTGGCGCAACAAGGCGACCCAGAGCATAACCAACGCCGTTGCCCTATTTGCTTCGGCCAAGAGCGGAACGGGGGCCGGAGGCTGAAATGTCCGCCGGCGCCCACAACCTGAAGCAGCGTTGCACGGCGACAACACCCTGTGCTTTTATTTCCGGCATTCGAAACCGAAATTCCACGCTGCCGTATTTTGCCCACATGGTCGCGACATGGGTTTTGCGATTACGGTTTGGGATCGTCCCGAAAGCTTGCGCGAAGGGCGGCTTCGTTTAGGAAATTCCCGAACCAAGGACTGGAGCGGGTATGATTCGTCTCATTGGCTATTTCTTCGGCATCGGCACGACGCTGGCCCTTTTGGTCGCGGCGGGCGTGGCGATCTATATCGGCCATTTGTCGAAGGACCTGCCCGATTACGAGGTGCTGGCCAAATACGAGCCGCCGGTGACGACCCGCATCCACGCGTCGGATGGCGCGCTGATGGCCGAATATGCGCGTGAGCGGCGGCTTTATCTGCCGATTCAGGCGATCCCGGATCGTGTCAAGGCGGCCTTCCTGTCGGCCGAGGACAAGAACTTTTACAATCACCCCGGCATCGACGTGACCGGCCTTGGCCGGGCCATTGTCGTCAACCTGCAGAATGTTGGCTCGGGAAAGCGCCAGGTCGGCGCCTCGACCATCACCCAGCAGGTGGCGAAGAACTTCCTGTTGTCTTCAGACCAGACCTACGAGCGCAAGATCAAGGAGATGATCCTCGCCTTCCGCATCGAGCAGGCCTACTCAAAGGATCGCATTCTCGAGCTCTATCTCAACGAGATTTTCTTCGGCTTCGGCGCCTATGGCGTCGCCGGTGCTGCGCTAACCTATTTCGACAAATCGGTGAACGAGCTCACCGTGGCCGAAGCCGCCTATCTCGCCTCTCTGCCGAAGGGGCCGAACAACTACCATCCCTTCAAGCATGCCGATCGCGCCTTGGAGCGCCGCAACTGGGTGATCGACCAGATGGTCGAGAACGGTTACGTCACGCATGAGGAAGGCGAGAAGGCCAAGGCCGAGCCGCTCGGCGTCACGCCGCGCCGCACCGGCAACTATCTCTTCGCCGGGGAGTATTTCACCGAGGAAGTGCGTCGCCAGATCATCGCGCGCTATGGCGAGAATGCGCTCTACGAGGGCGGCCTTTCCGTCCGCACGACGCTCGATCCGAAGATGCAGCTGATTGCCCGCAAGGCCATGCAGAACGGACTTATGAAGTTCGACACGCTGCGCGGCTACCGCGGGCCGGTCACGAGCATCGACGTTTCCGGCGACTGGGGCGTGCCGCTGGGCAACGTCAAGCGGTTGGAGGACGTGCCGGAATGGTCGCTCGCCGTCGTGCTCGACAGCTCGGCCACCGGCCTGTCCATCGGCCTGCAGCCGACGCGCCAGATCTCCGGCGAAATCGTCAAGGACCGCGTCGAAGGCACTGTCAGCAAGGAAGACATGAGCTTCGCCATGCGCCACGTGGTCGACGGCAGGACCGTCAAGGCGAAGTCGCCCGCCGACGTGTTGAAGCCGGGCGACGTGATTTTCGTGCAGAAGAACGACGGCTCGGACAACAGCTACAGCTTGCGCCAGGTTCCCGAAGTGGAAGGCGGCCTGATCGCCATGGACCCGCATACCGGACGCGTCCTGGCCATGGTCGGCGGTTTCTCCTACGCGCAATCGGAGTTCAACCGGGCGACGCAGGCCATGCGCCAGCCGGGATCGTCGTTCAAGCCGATCGTCTATTCGGCCGCCCTCGACAATGGCTATACCCCCGCCTCCGTGATCATGGACGGGCCGATCACCATCCAGAGCGGCAACACGACCTGGACGCCCAAGAACTACGACGGAACGGTGGCCGGCCCGGCGACGTTGCGCTCCGGCATCGAGAAATCGCGCAATCTGATGACGGTGCGGCTTGCCAACGACATGGGCATGAAGCTGGTCGTGGAATATGCCGAGCGTTTCGGCGTCTACGACCACCTGGCGCCGTATCTGCCGATGGCGCTGGGATCCGGCGAGACGACGGTGATGCGCATGGTGTCGGCCTATTCGATCATGGCCAATGGCGGCAAGTCGATCAAGCCGTCGCTGATCGACCGCATCCAGGATCGCTACGGCAAGACCGTCTTTAGGCAGGACGAACGCGGCTGCTCGAACTGCAATGCCGCCGAGTGGCAGGACCAGCCAGAGCCGGAGCTGGTCGACAACTCCGAGCAGGTGCTCGATCCGATGACCGCCTACCAGATCACATCGATGATGGAGGGCGTCGTGCAACGCGGTACCGGCGCCACCATCAACGAGCTTGGCCGTCACATCGCCGGCAAGACCGGAACGACCAACGACGAAAAGGATGCCTGGTTCATCGGCTATACGCCGAACCTCGTTGTCGGCCTCTATATGGGCTACGATCAGCCGAAAGGTCTTGGCAAGGGCGCGACCGGCGGCGGCCTTGCCGCGCCGATCTTCAAGGATTTCATGCGCGTGGCGCTGGATGGCACGCCCAATGTCGACTTCAAGGTTCCGGAAGGCATGAAGCTGATTGCGATCAATCGCAAGACCGGCATGCGAGCCAACGCGGGCGACGCCGGAACCATCATCGAAGCCTTCAAACCGGGTACCGGTCCCGCCGACAGCTACTGGGTGATCGGCATGGGTGCGGACGGCTCCAACGCCACCGGCGGGGCGCTGTCGCCGCAGGCCAACCAGGCCATCCAGTCGGGCGGCGGCGGGCTCTACTGACAATCGCTACATCGGGTCGGGCCGGCTTGACGATGATGGTCGAGCCGGTCCATTCCGCTTTACAGGGGCCGGTACATTACAGGGGCCGGCGCTTTACAGGAGACTGTGCCGTCCCTATGTATCGCGCCACCAAACCGCCATCCAGCAACAGGACAGAACAGCCAGCCATGCGCGCGGAAACGCAAAACATTGTCGACGAGATCAGGCAGGCGATCACCCTGCTGAGGAGGCATCTTTGACTGGGACCAAGCCATAAAGCGGCTTGAGTACCTGAACGTCCGTGCCGAGGATTCGAGCCTCTGGAACGAGCCGTTGGAAGCGCAAAAGCTGATGCGCGAGCGTCAGGGCCTCGAGGAAGGTATTGCCGCGGTCAAAGGCCTCACCCAGGCCTTGGAAGACAATATCGGCCTGATCGAGCTTGGCGAGGAAGAGGGCGACGAGGGCGTCGTTGCGGAGGCCGAGGCGGCGATCCGCTCGATGCGCGGCGAGGCCAAGGCGCGCCAGATCGAAACGCTGTTGTCGGGCGAGGCGGACGCCAACGATAGCTATCTGGAAGTTCATGCCGGCGCCGGCGGCACCGAAAGCCAGGACTGGGCCTCGATGCTTCTGCGCATGTATACGCGCTGGGCCGAGCGCCGCCGCTTCAAGGTCGAAGTGCTGGAAGTGCATGACGGTGAAGAAGCCGGCATCAAGTCCGCCACGCTGCTGATCAAGGGCCACAACGCCTACGGCTGGCTGAAGACGGAATCCGGCGTGCATCGTCTCGTGCGCATTTCGCCGTATGACAGCAATGCGCGCCGCCACACCTCCTTCGCCAGCGTCTGGGTCTATCCCGTCATCGACGATACGATCGACATCGACGTTTCCGAATCCGACGTCCGTATCGACACGTATCGGTCGTCGGGATCGGGCGGCCAGCACGTCAACACCACCGATTCGGCCGTGCGCATAACCCATCTCGCCACCGGCATCGCGGTTGCCTGCCAGGCCGAGCGCTCCCAGCACAAGAACAAGGCCAAGGCCTGGGAAATGCTGCGCTCGCGGCTTTACGAGGAAGAGCTGAAGAAGCGCGAAGCTGTGGCGAACGCCACCGAAGCGTCGAAGAGCGATATCGGCTGGGGCCACCAGATACGGTCCTACGTGCTGCAGCCCTATCAGTTGGTGAAAGATCTGCGCACCGGTGTCGAGAGCACCAGCCCGTCGAGCGTGCTCGACGGCGACCTCGATGATTTCATGGAAGCCTCGCTGTCGCAGCGGATCGAGGGTGGCGCCGGCGAAACGGTGGCCGATATCGACTGAGGCCGCCGGGCACCAATCCGGCAGGAATGTGGGTTCATCACGCGAGAGTTACGGCCATCGTGCGAGAGTGACGAGCTCTCAATTTGCACCTACCTGTCGTTCTACAACTTTGTTTTTCGTAGAGTTTTTCAAAATCGATTTCGGCTTTTGACGCGGATGCCTCGGGCCTGCCGGTGCCAAGCCTGGAACCAGCGCGAGCCAAATCCCGTTATTGGCGATCCCGCTGCCGGGGTTGATCAGGTTTCGTCAATCAGGACGGCAGGTTGGTTCCGGCTGCAGAGGTCGGCGTTCGGTTGCGACAGCAATTCCTTGCGCCAACCAAGGAATCAGCCCAGCATTCATGCGCTGGGGAGGAAAAAAGCATTTATGGCCGGACGCGGCGTATCTGCGACCTGACGATCCGGCCACTGGGAAGACACGTTCCGGGAACGGGCAAGCGAAATGCTTGACAACCGTTGATAGGAACTGCGCTCATGCCTGCTCTCACAACCAGACCGGCCCCAGTCGCCCGCACGGCGCGCCGACTCCTGAATTCACTTGTCGCGGCAGTGGTTTTGATTGCTGCCGCCATTCCATTTGCGGCGCCTGCTCTGGCGCATGATGCCAAGCCGACCGCGGCAATGCCGCAAGGCTGGAGCTATCCGTTCTCCTGCTGCTCGGGCTATGATTGCCGCGAGGTCTCTCAGACATCGATCAGCGAACGTCCCGAGGGCTATGTCATCAAAGGAACCGGGGAAGTCGTGGCCTATAGCGACAAGCGGATCAAGAATTCGCCCGACGGCGAATATCATTGGTGCTCCGTTGCCGGTGCCAATGACGGAAAGACCATCTGCCTGTTCGTGCCCCCATCGTCCTACTAGCGCATGACGCCCAAAAGCTTGCCCACGGGCTGACCCGAGCGTGTGCAGCGGTTTTGGATCGATGCCTTCGATCTGTGCATCGCAGGCTCACAAGCCTGCTGACCGGCAGTTGTCAGGAGCGTTTCTTTATGCTGCCTTTGCCGTACGGGGCGGCGGCATTGTGAGGGAACCAATTCATGACCATCAAGGCAAGCTGCCACTGCAAGGCGACGACGTTCGAGGTTTCGCAAGCGCCGCAGACAGTGACGCGATGCACCTGTTCCTTCTGTTCGAAACGCGGTTCGTTGTGGGCCTATTACACCCCATCGCAATTCAGACTCACCAGCCCGCCGGAGAATGTTTCGTTCTACCAGTGGGGATCGAAAACCATAAAACACGGTTTTTGCGCCACCTGCGGCTGTGGCACCTTCACCGAGACGCCGGACTGGTCGACAGGCGAGCCGAATTTCGACAATCCGAAGATCAGCGTGAACTCGCGGCTGTTCGACGATTTCGATCTCGACAAGGTCGAAGTGGTGGTCATCGACGGCAAGAATCTCTGGTAGCCGGTCGAATTGGGGTGGTCGCGCGAGCCGCTGCAGGCGTGTGGAATTGAGCCGGGGAAAGCCGCGGCAACGGCTTTTGCTGGTCCGCTTTTCGCCGCATTTCATGTTACAAGTCGCTGGAAGGGCTGATGCGGTGCGCCGTTGCGCGGCCGTGGAATGGAGAGGGACCACCATATGAAAAAGATTGTGCTCGCCGTCGTGGCGACGGCTGTGCTCGTGAGCGCATGCACCACCGATCCCTACACCGGGGAACAGAAGGTTTCCAACACCGCTGCCGGCGCCGGTCTCGGTGCTTTGGCGGGTGCCGGGCTCGGCATGCTTGCCGGCGGTAACGACCGCCGCAATGCGCTGATCGGCGCGGGCATCGGCGCGCTTGCCGGCGGTGCCATCGGTGCCACCATGGACCAGAATGAGGCCGAACTGCGCCGACAGCTTCAGGGCACCGGCGTCAGCGTCACCCGCACCGGCGACCAGATCATCCTCAACATGCCGTCCGACATCACCTTCAACGTCGACCAGGACGCGGTGAAGGCCGGTTTCTATCCGGTGCTGAATTCAGTGGCCCTTGTGCTGAAAAAGTTCCGCCAGACCACGGTCGACGTGTTCGGCCACACCGACTCGACCGGCGGCGACGAGCATAATTTCGACCTGTCGCAGCGCCGCGCCCTGGCGGTCGCCAACTATCTGTCCGGGCAGGGCGTCGATTCCCGCCGCTTCGCCGTCACCGGCTTCGGCAAGACGCGTCCGATCGCCTCCAATGCGACGGCTGCCGGCCGGGCTCAGAACCGCCGCGTCGAGATCCAGCTGTCGCCGCTCACCTGAGGCAAGCACATGAACCGAGAGCGGCCCCGTCCGGGGCCGCTCCAATGGTTATGCCGGACCACCGGCCGCCGGCGCCCTTCGTTCGCGATATCAGGACCGGGCCGGCTGATCGACAATTGCGGCAACGATCCGGCGCACGATCGGAAGCACAATCAGCAGGCTGGGAAACGCAACAAGCTATGAAGCGCCCCACGCATAGCTCCAGGCCGCTATGAACCCGTTCGTCCAGCCTGCGCCGATTGCCGTCGAAACCGCCGAGACAATCGAGGACATCAGAATCGAAAGAACCAACGGCATCACCACCGCGCCGTAGGAGGGCGGCAGCTTTCTCAACTTGAAGGCTCGATCCGGTGATGCTTGCATCGAAATCTCCCAATCAGAAAAAATGTGCGTCAGCGTTACTGTGAGGACGATCAGGCGGCATATGCCGCCTGCAGCGCCAATTCCCGAATGAAGCTTCGCAGCGAACGCGGCTCGCGGCCAAGGGCGGCGCGCAACGCCTGGCTGTTCCCGCCGAGGCCGTATTTGGCGTAGTGGCTGTGTACTTTGGCCAGCATCTGCAACTGCCGGTCGGTATACGGAAGGCGGGCCTTCGCCGCCCAGTCCTGAAATGTCGGCTCGCCGGCCGAAACCGGCCGGCCAAGCGCTTCGCTCATCATGGCGACGACCTCTTCGCGGCTGTGCATACCGTCGGCGCACAGCTCGAGGGTCGCATAGGACAAACGCGCTTCGGTCAGTGCGATTGCCGCCACTTCAGCCACATCGCGATAGTCGACGCGGGCGAGCTTCGCCGTCCTTGGAAACGGCTCGGCGAAAACGCCGTGCTCGACGACAGACGGCCAGGCCGCCGCGATATTTTGCATGAAATTGGCCGGGTGCAGAATGGTGTACTCCATGTTCGTCGAATAGAGGGCAGCTTCAACGGGTACCTTGCTTGCATGGTTTTCCAGCCTCGTATTGGTCGGCTGGATCACCGACGAAAAGACGAACTTTCGAACGCCTGCTCGCGCCGCCGCCTCAACCATGGCAACGCCCATGGCGGCTTCGTCGGGAGCAAAGGCCGGTCCGATGTGAAAGACACCGTCGACACCTTTCACGGCCTGCTCAAGGCTCTGATGGTCGCGCAGATCTCCGATCGCGATCTCGGATGCACCGGCTTTCCGGGCTTTTTCGGCACTCGCGGCGTCACGAACAAGCGCCCGAATCCTGGCATTGCGGCCGACGAGTTCAGGCACCACCAAACCGGCAACGCGGCCTGCGGCGCCTACGACCAGGACTGTTGGACCGGGTATTCGCATGACGATCTCCTTCCCTCAAGTCTGCCTTTCGGCCTGTGCAGGGAAGATAAAATCTAGCGAACTGCGTTACAATTGATCGATTTTGCGATAGTTTCTCCCGATTTTCGGGAGAAATAAGCGATGAGCGATGAGCGATGAGCCGGATAGATGATTTCGAAGCCTTCATTGCCATTGTCGAGCATGGCAGCCTGACGGCTGCCGCACGCCGGCTGAACCGCTCACTGCAGTCGGTCAGTCGGTCTTTGGCGACATTGGAGGAATCCATCGGGGTCGAGCTTCTGCACAGGACGACACGCCGCTCGACGCCGAGCGAAGCCGGAGCGGCCTTTTTCCAGCGCATCAAACCTGCCGTCGAGGAAATTAACGAAGCCAGGCTTCAGGCGGCCAACCGACGATCCGAGCCGTCGGGCATCCTGCGTGTGAGTGCCCCGGTTCTGTTTGGCCCGGATTTCCTCGTGCCGGTTATCGCCGACTATATGCGGACATATCCTCGCGTCGAGGTTGACCTCCAGCTTTCCGATGAATTTGTCGATCTTGATGCCGAGGGTCTCGATTTGGCTGTCCGGATCGGCAATTTGCCGGATTCCAATTTACGTGCGAAGCGCCTGGGCACGCTTCGGCGCGTGGTGTTCGGCGCACCTGCCTACTTCCAGCAACGCGGCCGACCGGCCCATCCGCTTGAATTGCGTGAGCACGATTGCATCGTACGAACTGTCGACGGCCGCCCGGGCGAATGGATGTTTCAGATTGAAGGCAAGCCCCGGTCGGTGAAGGTCGCGGGCACTTTCCGGTCGAATTTGATGATATCCATCTATGCAGCCGCGGTTCACGGATTGGGTCTGGGCTACTCGCCGCTTTGGCAGATAAAACACCTGGTGGACGACGGCCGCCTGGAACTGGTTCTGACCGAATTCGAGCCAGTGCCGGTGCCGATACACGCCGTGTGGCCGGAAGGCAGATCATCCTCCGCCAAAGTTCGCGCTTTTCTGGACCTGCTGGCATCCCGCCTGGAGCTCAAGAACCTTTAGGGCGCAAAACTAATCTGAGCGCCGATCTTACCTCATCGACATCAAGTTCGTGATCAGAACTGCCTTGGCGGCGTTGACCACGGGTTGATGGACCTCCGAATGACCGATGTCATTCAGCTGATCGGTCGTCAAATTTGCCAATGCCCTGCGTCTTGCGACGGTCCGCCGCCACCCCGTGAAGGCAGTGATCATCATTGCTGCGCTTTTCAGGCCAGACCCAAGCAAGCGGCGTTTGGACGCGCTGCTGCCGGCGCGAGTTCCCGTGTGAGCCATTTCTTAGTCTCCCATTTCGAGTTTGCGGGTGGGAGCGTGCCACGCAGGTGTTTTCGGGCTGTTCGGCTGTGCGTGAACAATTGGGAGGAGTCCGACGATCCGCCGTTAAATCGGTGTTAAATCGATCCACCGAGATGCTATTCTGTCGCTGCGGTCGAAGTCTGGAGACGATTTGTGCGCATCCGGTTGCTTGGTGGCCTCGAGGTTGCTTCCCCGGAGCAACGGCCCGTCCGGTTCGCCACACGCAAGACTTCGCTTCTTTTTGCTGCTCTGGTTCTCGCAGGCCGCCGCGGCCATCGTCGCGAGCAGCTTTCCGAAGCCTTTTGGCCGGGGCGAAGCAATGGGCAAGCCCGCAATAGTCTGCGGCAAGCGCTTGTCGACATCAGGCGCTCGTTCCCGGCCAGCTTGGATGCCACCGTCTACATCGATGGGGATCAGGAAACCGTTGCGCTGATTGCCGGACCGGATGAGGCGGACATCTCGATCTTCGATCGGAAATTAGAGGAGGGCCGAACCACCGATCTCGCCTTCGCCGCCGATCTCTACCGCGGTGAGCTGCTTGCCGGGCAAACGATTCCTGACGAACTGGACGAGTGGTTTGGACCCTTTCTGAGTAAGTATCAGCGCAAGGCGCTGCAGTTGGTCGATCGGCTGAGCCTGGCGCTGCCCGCACCCGGCTCAGCGGAAGAGACGGCCTGCGAAGGGCTCGCGGAGAGATTGCTCGCCTCGGATCCGACGGCGGAGGCAGCCCATCGGGCGCTTATCCGCATCCACGCTCATCGAGGTCACGAAAACGCGGCCTTGCGCCAGTTCGAGCTGTGTCGGGCAGCTTTAAAAAAACATCTGAATGCGGACCCAGAGGAGCAGACAAGCTCACTTGCGGCTTCCCTGCAGTCCCGTGAAAGAACTGAACGTCAGCGGCCGGAGCCAAGCTCTGGCGCCGCATCACTGGCGCAGGTTCTGGCGGCCCCGACGAGGCGCGACGACCAGCCGTCGATTGCGGTGCTGCCGTTTCAGAATCTAAGCGGTGATGTGGAGCAGGAATATTTCGCCGACGGCATGGTGGAAGACATTGTCACCGCCTTGGCTCACTTTCGTCACCTGTTCGTGGTCGCACGGAATTCGAGCTTCACCTACAGGGGACGGTCCATAGACATAAAGCAGGTCGGGCGTGAGCTGGGCGTGCGCTATGTGGTCGAGGGAAGTGTTCGCCGGGCGGGCGACCGCCTGCGCATCGCCGGGCAGCTCATCGACACCTCGACGGGGGCCTATCTCTGGGCCGACCGTTTTGATGGAACGCTCGCCGAAGTTTTCAATCTGCAGGACCAGGTCGCCTCGAGCATCGTCGGCGCAATCACACCGAAAATGGAGGAGGCTGAGATCGAGCGTGCCAAACGCAAACCGACAGAAAGCCTCGATGCTTATGACTACTATCTCCGCGGGCTGGCGGCCTTTGACCGAACGATCACTAGTAGATCGGCCATTGACGACGCCTTGCGCCTCTTCATGAAGGCGATCGACCGTGACCCGGAGTTCGCGATAGCCCATGCGCGGGCGGCGCGGTGCTACGCTACCCGAAAAAGCAACGGCTGGATGGTCGACCGTGCAGAAGAGATTGCCGAAGCTACTCGACTGGCCAGGAGAGCGGTCGAACTCGGAAGGGACGATGCAATTGCGCTTTCCTACGGTGGATACGTCCTCGGCTACGTAGGCGGCGACCTTGATGATAGTGCGGCTTGCATCGATCGCGCGCTCGCTCTCAACCCGAACTTGGCCGCTGCTTTGGGCGTCAGCAGCTGGGTGAGGGCTTGCTTGGGCGAGCCAGGCAAGGCCATTGAGCACGCCGCGCTTGCCATGCGCCTAAGCCCATTGGATCCACGCCTGTTCGCTTGGCAGTTCAACACCGGGCTCGCTCATTTTTGTGCAGGCCACTACGATGACGCCGTCGCTTGGGCGGGAAAGTCGCTGCGTCACCAGCCGAACTACGTGAGCGCGATGCGTGTAGTGGCGGCGGGTCATGCCCTTGCGGGGCGCCTAACGGAAGCGCAGCAAATGATGGCCCGGCTATGCGAGTTCGATCCCTCGCTGCGGCTTTCGAATCTCGCCGAGGTGCTGCCGCCGTTTTATCGACCGGATGATCGCAGCAGATATATCGAAGGCCTTCGTAAGGCGGGCCTGCCGGACTAACGCAGTATCAGCGCGAAGCGAGGCCGTCTTATGCAGCTTTCGGTGCTTCGCGCGTCGGCGCGACGCGCAAGCCCTGCAGCATCAGACCTTGGCGACGATCCGCATGAAGGCCGGCATGTCGTCGCCGAAGCCGACGGTCGCGTCATTGTCTTCCTGTCGCTGGCGGCCAGGGCGCTCGCGCTGCGGCCTGGTGTCGCCCCGTTCCGGCGCGCGCCTTTCGTTGCGATCCGGCGAAGCCTTGCGTTCAGGTGAAGCCTGGCGCTCGCTGTTTTCCGAGCGGATCGCCTCTTTGCGGGTACGCCGCTCGTCGATGTCGGCGACGGTGGCTTCGGCCAAGACCGGCTGTTCCTCGCTAACTGCTTCCGGCGCTGCTTCTTCGCTGCGCTTGGCGTGGCGTTCACGCGGTTTGCGCTCGCCCCTGTCCTTGGCGTCGTCCTTGCGGCCGGCACGGCGTGGCGCACCGCGGCCACGGCGCGGGGCCTCATCCTCGCCGCCTTCGCTGGCAACGACCGTCGACAAATCGCCGTCATGCCACTCGATCTTCGTGCCGATCAGCCGCTCGATGGCGTCGATGTATTTGGTGTCCGACTTGGTCGCGATGGTGAAGGATTTGCCCGAGCGCCCGGCGCGGCCGGTACGGCCGATGCGGTGGACGTAATCCTCCGCGTGGATCGGCACGTCGTAATTGAAGACATGGCTGACATCGGGAATGTCGAGGCCGCGCGCCGCGACATCCGAAGCAACGAGGTAGCGCAGCTTGCCGTCACGGAAATTGGCCAGCATCTGCATGCGCGCGCGCTGGTCCATGTCGCCGTGCAGAGCGCCGGCGTCGAAGTCATATTTCAGCAGCGAGCGGAACAGCTCCGATACCTCGATCTTGCGGTTGCAGAAGATGATGGCGTTCTTCAGCTCGGCATCCTCGGCTTTCATCAGATTGCGCAGCGTCTCGCGCTTGTCCCAGGGTTTCGGGCCGGATTTCACCAGCCGCTGGGTGATGTTGGTGGCGGCCGATGCTGCCTTCGACACTTCGACGCGCACCGGTGCGTGCAGGAATTTCTCGGTGAGCTTGGTGATTTCCGGCGGCATCGTCGCCGAGAAGAACAGCGTCTGCCTGGTGAACGGGATCATCTCGCAGATACGCTCGATGTCGGGGATGAAGCCCATGTCGAGCATGCGGTCGGCCTCGTCGATGACGAGGATCTCGACGCCGTTGAGCAGGAGCTTGCCGCGCTCGCGATGGTCGAGCAGGCGGCCGGGGGTCGCGATCAGCACATCGGCGCCGCGCTCGAGCTTCTTGTCCTGCTCGTCGAAGGACACGCCGCCGATCAGCAGTGCGATGTTGAGCTTGTGGTTCTTGCCGTATTTGACGAAGTTTTCCTCGACCTGCGCGGCGAGCTCGCGCGTCGGCTCGAGGATCAGCGTGCGCGGCATGCGGGCGCGGGCGCGGCCCTTTTCCAGCCGGGTGAGCATCGGCAGGACGAAGGACGCCGTCTTGCCGGTGCCGGTCTGGGCTATGCCCAGCACGTCCTTGCCGAGCAAGGCGTGCGGGATGGCGCCAGCCTGGATCGGCGTCGGCTCGGTGTAGCCGGCATCGGTAACTGCGGAAAGGACCTTCGGCGACAGGCCGAGGTCTGCGAAGGTCAACGCTTCTTGAGCGATCTGGGTGTCTGAGGACAAGTTTGGCTGTCTTTGGCTGGTTCGGGGGCGCAACATATGCAGTCGCGGCAAGCGCCGCGCGCCTGCAAGATTGGTATTGCAGGTAGGCGCAAGCCCACGATTTGTCAACACAAACGGGCGGCATTGGCGCGATTGTGAAGCCGTAACCTTAATCGCGATGCTTAATTTGCGCAGCGGCCGCCGCGCCGGCTCAGTAGCGGAACTGTTCGGCGAGAATGCGCTCGTTCCACGAATGGTTGGGATCGAACAGCAGCGTCGCCGTTGCCGTCGGCGATTCCCTCACCGTGACCGTCGTCACCGCCTTGACCTCGGTGTGGTCGGCGGCGGCATTCACCGGCCGCTTTTCCGGCTCCAGAATGTCGAAACGCACGATCGCCTTGTTGGAGAGCAGCGCGCCGCGCCAGCGGCGCGGACGAAACGGGCTGACCGGGGTCAGCGCCAGCAGCGGAGCGTCGAGCGGCAGGATCGGCCCGTGCGCCGACAGATTATATGCGGTCGAGCCGGCCGGCGTCGCAATCATCACCCCGTCGCAATGCAATTCCTCCAGCCGCTCTTGCCCATCAACGGTGATGCGGATCTTGGCCGTCTGGTACGACTGGCGCCAAAGCGCGACCTCGTTGATCGCGAGCGCCGAAATCGTCTCGCCTTCGGCCGTCACCGCCTGCATCTCCAGCGGACGGATCGTTTCGGCGACGGCAGCCGCGATGCGCCCCGTCAAACCGCTGGCGCGGTATTCGTTCATCAGAAAACCGATGGTGCCACGGTTCATGCCGTAGACCTTCTTTCCCGTGCTCATCGTCTCGCGCAGGGTCTGCAGCAGAAAGCCGTCGCCGCCGAGCGCCACGACGATCCCGGCCTCCTCGACGGATGCCTGGCCGTAGCGTGCCGAAAGGCTTTCCAGCGCCGCATTGGCGTCGGCGGTACCAGATGAGACGAAGGCGAAACGGCTGGCGGTTTTGCTCATGGCTCTCAACGACAACCGATTGGCGACGACCGTCTGGCGACCGATTGGCGGCGACCGGTTGCTGGGCCGCGCCAGCGCCGGGTTAGCATGGGTGGGCATTTCTGCAAAGGGAGGGAGGTGCCTGGAGATGGCGACCAAACAAGCCGCACTCGCGCATCATGTCGGAGGACAAAATGATGTGATGGTTAAGACTCGCCTTAAACTCTCGTAAAGCCATATCGATCATGTTAGCCGGCAGCGGACGGGCGGCGTGGGGGCTAACCAGTCGAGGCCGATCTATTGCCGCTGGCACGCTTGATTATTGTCTTCCTGATGCTGGCAAGTTTTGCCCTGGCTTTCGCGGAACTGGTGCGCCAGTCGGAGGAAAAGAGCTTTAGACCCGAGCCCACGGCCTCACGCTGCGGCGACGCGGCGGGGACACCCTGTCCGCAAAGGGCGCTTTGACGCCACAGCGCCAGTGCTTATCGGGCTTGCAACAGATGGCAGCCGGCCTGGCGCTTTTGCGCGAGATACTCGTCGACAAGCTGGCGATAGCGGACTTTGCCGAAGCTCGGGAAATGGCCGCCGTGCACGACCGAGACATCGAGATCGCGCATGCGCAGCAGCGTTTCGACATAATCGTCGATATCGGAGTGATAGACGTCGTCGATCAGCGGGCCGTCATAGATGATGTCGCCGGAAAACAGGATGCCCGTCCTGTTTTCGTAGAGCGCAATGCCGCCGGGTGAATGGCCGGGCGTGTGGATGACCTCGAAGGCACGGTCGCCGAGATCGACGATGTCGCCTTGCTCGAGCAACCGGCCGGCTGGTGCGGGCAGGATCTGGTAGCGCTTCGTGTCCCAACCTTGCGGCATGCCGTCGAACATCTCGTCGGTGGCATAGCGGTCGGCAACCGTCCATTCGTTGCGCGGGTCGGCGAGGATTTCGGCCTCGGCCGGGTGGACGCAGCGGTCGGGAAATTCGTGATGGCAGCCGATATGATCGAAATGGGTGTGGCTGGCCACGCAGGTGAGCTTGCGCTCCGTGACCAGCGGCACGTGGCGGCGCAGGCTGAAATGGCCAAGGCCGGTGTCGAACAGAAGATCGCGGTCGCGGCCGCGCACATGCCAGATGTTGCAGCGGAAGAACGGCTTGATCCACGGCTCGTGGATCAGCGTCACGCCATCGCCCATGCGGATAGTTTCGTACCAGTTAGGAGCGTCGATGATTGGAAGCGAGCTCATGTTTGGTCCGCAAGCAGGATGATGTCGCCAGCATCGCACGATACCGCGACCACGTCGCCCGGCTGGACGGCCGATGCCGAGGGAACCTTGGCGATGAAGTGCAGCGCCGGGTCGGTCGTGGAGGTCCCCAGCACACGCTTGAAGCTACCCTGGAAGACGACGTCGCTGACCTTGACCATACCGAGCGCCACAGCACCGCCGGCAGCGCCGAGAACAAGATGCTCCGGCCGGACGGCCAGCGCAACGGTCGAGCCGGCCGGCAATGTGCCGGGCAAAGAGAGCGACCCAAGCTTCGTGTTGACGGTGATTTTGCCGCTCTTCGCCTCGGTCACTGTTCCGGAAATCAACGTGCTTTCGCCCATGAAAGTCGCGGAAAAGCGCGTCGCCGGCCGTGCATAGACGCGCTCGGGCGGTCCCTCGTCCTCGATGCGCCCGTCATTCATCACCACGCAATGATCGGCCAGCGCCATCGCCTCTTCCTGGTCGTGGGTGACGTGGATGAAGGCGGTGCCGACGCGTTTCTGGATCGCCTTCAATTCATCCTGCATCTGCCGGCGCAATTTCAGGTCGAGCGCGCCGAGCGGCTCGTCGAGCAGGAGCACCGCCGGCTCGACCACCAGGGCGCGCGCCAGCGCCACGCGCTGCCGCTGACCGCCGGAAAGCTGGTGCGGCTTCTTGTCGAAGGCAGTAGCCAGCCCGACCAGCGCCAGCGCTTCGCGCGCCCTCGCTGCCCGGGTTGCGCCATCGACACCCCGCATGCGCAGGCCGAAGCCGACATTGCTGCCGACGCTCATATGCGGGAACAGCGCATAATCCTGGAACACGGTCGTCGTCGGCCGCTTCGCCGGTGGCACGGCGGTGCAGTCCTCGCCGCGGATCAGCACCTTGCCCTCGCTCGGCGTGACGAAGCCGCCGAGGATGGACAGAAGCGTCGTCTTGCCGGAGCCGGACGGCCCGAGCAGGATCGTGTAGCTGCCCGGCTCGATCGTCAGCGAGACGTTCTTCAGCACGGTGTGCTGGCCGAAGCGATGCGAGACGGAGCTTATATCGACCAGTGGCGCACTCATGCCGGCTTCCTCCGCAACAGCATCAGCTCGAACAATACCACCAGTACGATGGAGACGGCGAAGACCAGCGAGCCGACGGCGTTGGTCTTGGGATTGAGGCCGGAGCGGAGCAGGTTCCAGATCTCGACCGGTAGCGTCGTGTCGAAGCGCGTCAACAGGAACGAGATGACGAACTCGTCCCAGGAGAAGGTCATCGACAGGAAGAAACCGGCGAAGATCGCCGGCGCCATAACGGGTACGGTAATCAAAAGCAGCACCTTCCATTCGGGGGCGCCGAGGTCGCGCGCGGCGCGCTCGATGTTGATCTGGTGATCGCCCATCTGGCTGTAGACGATGGCAAAGCAGAGCGGCAGGTTGATCACGACATGGCCGATGCCTGCGGCAAGTAGAGACTTCGGTACGCCGGTCCAGTTGAACAGCACCAGCAGCCCCATGCCGATGATGAGATAGCTGACGGTCAAGGGCAAGGTGATCAGCCCGCGCATCAGGCCCGAGCCCGGCAAGGCGAAGCGCGCAAAACCCCAAGCGGAGAGAAAGCCAAGCGTGACGGCGACAGCCGAGGAGACGACCGCCACCAGCAGCGAATTGACCAGCGCCGAAGTCAGCCGCGTGTCGGCGAGCACGGCCTCGTACCAGCGCAGCGACGGCCCGGTGAAGGGCGGGATCGGAAACGAGGTTGCCTGCAGCGAAAACAGCACCAGAACGATGACCGGCAGAAAGATGAAGCCGTAGATTGCGATGGCGTAAAGGCCGGAGACGAGGCGGATGAAAGCGCGCATGGTCAGGCCCGCTCGATCTTCAGCCAGCGGGCGCAGGCGAGGTAGGCGACGGTGACCACCGCCATCAGGATGATCGACAGAGCCGAAGCGAGCGGAAAGTCGCCGCGCCGGCCGATCTGCATCATGACGAGTTGCGGCATCAAAAGCTCGTTGTTGCCGCCGAGGATCTGCGGCGTGATGTAGTCGCCGATGCACAGCACAAAGGTGAGGAAGGCGCCGACCATGATACCGGGGAGCGTCAGCGGCAGAACGACATGCAGGAAAGTCCGAACCGGCCCGGCGCCGAGGTCGGCGGCGGCCTTGCGGTAGCTGGGGCTGAGCTGCTTCAGATTGGCGAAGATCGTCAGCGTCAACAGCATGACGAAGAAATGCACGAAGCCGATGACGGTGGCCAGCCGCGTATTGGCGAGCTGCAGCGGTTCGCCGAACAGGCCGGAGCCGGTCAACGCGCGGTTAACGACGCCGTTCTGCGCCAGCACCAGCAGCCAGGAATAGGAGCGCACGACGTAGGAGGTCCAGAACGGCAGCACCGCCAGCATCAGCGCCAGTCGCTGCCAGTGCTCCGGCACCTGCTCGGCCAGGATCCACGCAAACGGATAGGCAAGCAGCACCGAAATCACGGTGACAATGGCGGTGACCTGCAGCGAGTTCACCATCGCCTGCCAGTAAGACGGATTGGCAAAGAACTGGCTGTAGTTGGACAGCGTGAAGCCGCCGCCTTCATGCGCCGTCAGGCTGGATACCGCCATGGCGACGAAGGGCAGCACGAAGAACAGCAACGTCCAGCCGAGCGCCGGCGTGACCAGCGCCCAGGGCAGGGCACGCCCGCTGTTGGCGGCGTTCACGACCAGCAGCCGGTCATTGCGCCTGCAGCATTTCGGTCCAGACGTCCTGCATCTTCTTGTCGAGATCGGCATTCGGCGCCGGATAGGACTGGGCGCGGGCGAGGAATTCCGGCTGCTCGTCGAAGCGCAGGATTTTCTTCTGCTCGTCGCTCAACGCCGCCTTGCTGTTGGCCGGCATGCCCCAATAGCAGGACGAGGTGGCGAGCCGCGCCTGGCCTTCGGGGCTCATAATGTACTGGATGAATTTAAGCGCCAGCTCCTTGTTCTTGGAATCCTTGAACATTGCCAGCGACTGCGACCACAGCACGGCGCCTTCTTTCGGGATAGAGAAATCGAGGGCAGGGTTTTCCTTGGCCAACCCCGCCGTCACCCATTCGCCGCCGCCGACCAGAATGTCGACCTCGCCGGTCGCCAGCGCCGTCTGGCTGGCGGTCACCTCGCCGACCAGCTTGGCGTTGGCCTTCATTTTGAGCAGCTCTTCCTTGATGGCGGGAAGGTCGGCTTCGGTCAGCTCGGCAGTCTTCTTGCCGATCGCCAGTGCGGCCATGCCGATGACCGGCAGGTAATAATCGTAGATGGCGATCTTGCCCTTGTATTTGTCGCCGGTCAGCGCCGCCATCGTCTGCATGTCGGCCGGATCGACCTTGGTCTTGTTGTATCCGATCGTGTTGTAGCCGAACTTTTCGGTGATGCCGTAACGCTTGCCGTCAACGACGGTGGAGCTATCCATCTTCACCTGAGGAAACAGGTCGGCCAGCGGCAGCTTGTCTTCCGGTAGCGGCTCGAACAGGCCTTTTTCGACACCGCGCCGTACGTCGATGCTGTCGATCACCATCACGTCCCAGTCGCCGGGCTGCGATTGTTCGACGATCGCCAGGCCGGCCCCGGTGCCTTCGAATTCCTTGACATTGACCTTGACGCCGTTCGCCTCCTCGAACGGCTGCAGCAGCGCCGGATCGGCGTGATCGCACCAGATCAGTGCGTTGAGATCCTGCGCCTGAGCGAGGCTGCCCGCCGCCAGCAGCAGTGCTGCCGCCGCACAGGCGCCTTGGAGATGGCTCTTCAGAACGGAAAGCGGATTCCTGGTAATTGGATTGGGGGTCTTTTGATTGATGGACATCGAGTGTTCTCCCATGCCTTTTTGGCTTGTAGGAAAAAATTGAACCAATTCTAAAATTGAGTCAATTCTGTTTTTGTGGCAAACAGCCGATATGAGCGGATTGCGGGCAAGGCAGAAGGCGGATCGGCACCGTCGCATCATCGAGGCGGCGGCGGCGCTTTTCCGCGATGCGGGTTATGAAGGCGCCAAGATCGAGACCATCGCCGCGCAGGCCGAAGTCTCGGTCGGCACGATCTACAATTACTACCAGAACAAGGGCGACATCCTCGGCGCCATCGTCTCGATGGAGGTCAACGAGGTGCTGAATGCCGGGCGCGGCGTCGTCGCCAACCCGCCGGCCAATGTCGGCGACGCTCTCGATACGCTGCTCGGCATCTATATCGAGCACTCGCTGCATTATCTCAGCAAGGAGATGTGGCGGCAGGCGATGGCGATCTCGACGCAACTGCCCGACAGCCCGTTCGGCCAGGCCTATACCGCGCTAGACCGCGCCCTGACCGAGCAAATCCGCGCGCTGATCGTCCGCCTGCAGGCGCTCGGCCTGGTGCGCCGCGACATCGACGGGCCGGCGCTCGGCGAACTCATCTTCAACAACATGAACATGATGTTCATCGAATTCGTGAAGCGCGAGGAGGCGAGGATTGCCGAACTGCGCACGGCGATACGCAGGCAGAACAGGATATTGGTGGCGGCGATCGGAGTGTAAGAAGATCAAGGGCGAGTAGGGCCTGCAACCCAAATCGCCGCAGCCGGAGCATCGCCTAACGGTTGATCAGCCATAGAATGGCCGAGAGCACGATGCTGACCAGTATGCCCGTGGTGATAGGGACATAAAGCCTGAAGTTCTCACGCTCGATCACGATATCGCCGGGCAGCCTGCCAAGGCCGGTCCGAGCCAACCAAGGCCACAGCAGGCCTATGGCGACTATGCTGAGACCAACGACGATCAGAGTTCGCGACATGGCAGCATCCTGCCGGAAATAGTATCATGCCGGAAATCTAGTGTTGACGGGTCTGCAAGCAGCGCTTCCTCTCGATGTTGCCTCTTGAGTTGAGGTTGAAATCTGTTACAACCTAAAAGGGCATCAAGGGAGGGTTGGATGCAGATTTCCATCTGGCATTGGGCTATAGTGCTGCTGCTGATCGGCGTGCCTGTTTTCTTTGCCGTTCGGTCAGCCGCAAAGCCATTACAGGATCCTTCGGCTCTCGTAGGTTTCGGAGGCTGGCTTATGCTGCTGGCGATCCTTCAGGCTTTCTCCCCGCTACGCACGCTCGTCTCATTGGGCTCATCGAGTGAAGGCTACCGACAGCTCATGACGCTCCCGAATGGCACTTTGGCGGTCTACGGAGAGATTGCCCTCTTGCTGGCGTTTGTGGTGTTCCAGGTGGTTGTGCTCTTTGCGATGCTGCTGCGGAGTTACCGCTTCAAGCAGCTATTCCTGTATCAGTGGTTTGCAATACCAATCGTGTTTATTCTGGACGCGGCATGGATCTCAGCGGTTATGAGCGCTCCTGTGAGCTTGGTGCTTGCAGGGGATGCGCTGGTAATGCCCGCAGTTTCTTTTGTCCTGACCGGCATCTGGGTCGCCTACGTCTACAAGTCGGTCAGGGTGAGAAACACGTTCGACCGGGTCGCCATATCCGGTCATGTCGCGAGTGCTTCATAGAGCTTGCCGCGAGTCCTATGTATGGCTGCCGACAAAAATGCCGGGCGCCCAATATGGACCCGGATCATCCGGCTACTAGGCCTGCTCTAGCGAGGATTTCAGGAGCCGGCGTGACATGCCCGTGCGGCTTGCAGTAGTCCGGGTCGATCGCGCGATAGCCGAGCAGATGGCCGAGTGGCGCCAGGATCGCCAGCGCCACTCGCTGAATCGAAGGTGGCGGGTGCGTGAAGACGATCACGTCGGCAAATTCTCTGGCGATGACTGCTGCCTGAAGCGGCGAAGGTCTACCTTTTCTGTCCACCTTGCCGGCATTGGCCAGGCCGAAGAGCATGCCGATCAGCAGCTCGAAACGGTTCGGGTCGACATTGTCCGCACCTGGCGCCCGGTCGACTTCGACCAGGACATGCGCTTCTTCGGTTTTGCTGCTGTTCCACCAATCATGTGCGACGCCTGCTTCGACCGTGGCGGATTGGCCAGGCCCCAGGGACAAAGTTTTCCCGGCGATGCAAGCGTCGAGACGGCCACGGAGGACGGTAAACCGTTCCGTCAGGTTCGGGTGGAAGTGCTCGCCCACCACTGCGGCTCCCGGCCGGGCTGTCAGATGAGCGATGCCAGGTCCCTGGCCGCGGTCTTCGGTGCCACGCAGGATGACCGCATATTCGCCGGTCACTTTGTTCTCGTAGACATCTCCACAGCGTGACATGGATCGGCTCCGGAGTTTCAGAGCACCACTGCCCGGCAACTCTATCGTCAAAGGCTTGGTCGTTCAACGACGCTCCAACGGGCGATTGCGGAAACACCAGTTGCCGGCTCTTCGTCAACGCGAGCGATCAGCGCTCTACCGAACATGCTTAGGCGGCCGCGCACGCGGAAACGGCACAACCGTCAGTGGCGCCTTGCGGAATTCCGCGATGGCTATTTCTTCAATCAGCGCGTCGAGGGCCTCGTTGACGCGTCGGCTCGTTTCATCCGCGCCGCAGAGGCGGTTTTGTGCGCACTCCAAAAGCTCGCGCGCCGCGGCGAAATCACTTCGCATGACAACACCCTTTGGTTTTTGGCCCGCCGCACCGACATTGTCGGCGCGCTTAATTGAGCGAGTGCTAATATACACAGGAGCAATTTAATCGAATGGTACGAGATGGCCGAGGCCGGGAGAGAGGGCCGAAATGACGGCTCTGCAACGGCGAAGTCACGCCCGGGCTCAGCGTCTCTAGATATGAGATGCTAACTCGTTGTCTGGCGACAGATTTTGCCAGCAATTTCACGGAAGTTTCTGGTGACCCGACGAGGACGGTCCCGACACGTACGCCCCTAGTACGATCTTGGGCGGCTTATATATTCTCTGGCGGCGGCAATCTGGCGCCGGTGCTCGCGGAGGAAGGCTGCGCCGAAACAAATGGCGAAGGCCAGTACTGAAAGGCTTGTCGTTGCTCTTGATGTTGGATCGGGATCGGGACTTAGCAGGAAACGGAAACCGAACGCGAAGGCGAAGACGATAAATCCGCCAAATATGCCGTTGATGAAGGGGGCGGTCGTGCGTTTCTGCTCCAACGAAGACTCCTAGGTTTTCCGCTAGGGAACTATGGTTTCCGCTAGGGAATATATGCGTTGAAGCTGATGTGCTACCGATCCTGACGGCCCCGGCCTGTGGATATCGGGGATGAGCAGATATCAAGCGCCCCGGAGGTCTCAAGAAGCCCGTACTGGTGCCCCCGGACGGAATCGAACCGCCGACCTTCGGTTTACAAAACCGCTGCTCTACCAGCTGAGCTACAAGGGCACGGCGCTCCGGTTACCATATTTGCCGCGCCAGTAAAGACAAAACTCCGTTTTCGGCCGCCGCGAACGCGCCGGTTCTGCCGCCAAGGCGTCCTGAAAACGGCCAATTCGCTTCCTATATTGATCGAAGGTGCAATCGCATCAGCGAGGCTGTCGCATGATCAGGTTTGTCATCATTCTCCCGCTCGTCGTCGTGGCTTGGGTTCTCCTGGTGAAGCTCGTCAAGGATCTGAAGCGCGCCAATATCGACTGGACCGGCGTCACCGCCATCGTCGGCTTCATCGCGCTCGCCTTCTGGCTTCGCCATATCACCGGCATGGGCTGAGGTCTGCCGATTGTTCCGGTGAACTGTCGACCGGCGACCGTTCGTGGTCGCGCGGCTGACCGCCACCTGGCTTCGACCAGGCGATTTCCCCCTTCGAGAAAAATCCAAAAAGACCTTCGAACCTTTTTCCTTGTTGCGACGACTGATGGTCAAGAGGCGGTTGGATCGCCTCCCACAACAAGGAGATCGTCATGTTCAAGCGCACCATCGTTTCCGGCCTCGTCGCCACCACCGTCGCCGCCGCCATGCTGGTTGGTACGGTTCAGCCTTCGGCCGCCCATCACAAGCACAAGCACCTCGGCATCGGCATTGCTGCAGGTGTCGGCGGCTTCCTGCTCGGCAGCGCGCTCGCCCAGCCGCGCACCGTCTATATCGAGGAAGACGGCGGCTCCTGGCACGTCCGGCGCTGCCTCAATCGCTACCAGAGCTACGACCCGTACTCGGACACCTATGTCGGCTACGACGGCTATCGCCATCGCTGCTGGCTTTGAGGGCCACTATGCCAGCTTGGGAGGAGGTGACCGTTTCAGGCAACCGGAAGAAGGGGCACCCCACTGCCCCTTTTTCTGCGCGTCTGAGTGGCAGGGCAGAGGGGTTGTTCCTCCGACCTCTTAGGACCTGGGTTCCTCGCCCGCCGCGAAGCGGGGGAGAGGTGGCCGCCCACGGGTCTTGCCTTCGGCAAGCCCGAGGACAGGCTCCGCGGCCGGAGAGGGGGCCTTCGTAGGGCGCGGTCCCCTCTCCGTCGCGGCTTCGCCGCGCCACCTCTCCCCACTTCCGTGGGGCGAGGAACCCAAGCTGGAATAAAGCCGCGCTCCGTCAGCCTCTCTGTCCTGTCGAACATCGCCCACTTAAGACGAGATCGGATGCCGCTTCAGCATTCGCCAACACTCTTGCCGATGTACAGCGATTTCCCAACAGCCTAATCTGCACCGATATTGAAACAGGGAGAGGGCACTTGGGCGAGCACGATCCGAACGAAGAGCCGATCGAGACGGTTTTCCGCAACGGCACAATCACCACCGTCGGCATCCTGCTGGCGTTCTCGCTGGGCTTCATCACGCATTGGGCCGCCAACCCGATACCATGGGAAATCTATCACCTGGCCGCCGTCGCGCCGATTTTGATCGGCATTGCCCTGCAGATACGAGCGCTGCGGTTGCTGCTCGACATAACGTCTCTACAACGGCGCGTTTATGAACGCGCCAATCGTATCTTCATTGCCGGCCTCATCTTCACCGCCTGCGGAGTTGGGCTGGCGATGCTGCTTGATTTCTACGACCTATCGACCAAGAGCGCGGTGCCCGGGGCCTAGCTCTGGCCATCCTGGCAGATGTCGCACCATTCCGCGCCGGTCAGCGCTGCCATGCGCTCGGCTCGCTGCCAAGGCCGGGAGGGGTCGGCAGCCCGCCGATCATCCTCGTCACCTCCGCCGCCGCATCGCGCACAAGCGGGCCGATCTCGGCCAGCCGTTCCGGCGTGACCCGTACTGTCGGCCCGGAGACCGAAACGCCGCCGATCGGCTCGCCGAATTCATTGAAGATGGCGGCGGCAACGCAGCGCATGCCCGGATGCCGCTCCTCGTCGTCTACCGACCAGCCGCGCAGCTTGATCGTCACCAGGTCGCGAGCGAGCGCCGAGATGTCGGACAGCGTATTTTCGGTGAAGCGCTCCAACCCGGCCCGGCGCAGGATGGTGGCGACGCGCTCCGGCTCGAGATGCGCCAGCACCGCCTTGCCGATGCCCGAGGCATGGAAGGAGCTGCGCGTGCCCGGCCGGAAAAAGGCGCGGATCGCCTGGTGCGTCTCGACCTGGCTGACGAAGACGACGCAATCGTCCTCGGCGACGCCGAGATTGGCGGTCTCGCCGGTCTTCTCCATCAGTTCCTGCATGACGATACGGGCGCGGTCGACCAGCTTGCGGCGGCGCAGGAACGCCGCACCCATGCGATAGGTCTCGACGCCGATCGACCACAGCTGGTCAGGGCCGTCGAACTCGACCATGCCGTGGTTTTCCAGCGTCGTCAGCATGCGGTAGGCGGTGGATGCCGGCAGACCGGAACTGGCGGCGATCTCGCTCAGCGACAGGCCGCTGCCATCGGCAACGATTGCCAGTATGCGCAGCGCCCGGTCCAGCGACTGCACCGAGGCGGCCTCGGCCGGTCCGTTGAAGGCGCGCGGCCGGCCGCGCTGGCGTTTTTCGGTGGTTTCCATGGATCCATTCTTCGCTCTGTTCGCCCAATAAGCAATGAAAAAGTTTTTCACCGATTTGCGAAGCGAATTCGTGGAAAACATAAAATCAAATAAATTCAATCCACAAGAGCTGTTTTCTAGAAATGAAAAAATATTCTGAAAAAATTGAAAAATCATTGGTGCGCTGGCATCATCGGCTATCAACAATTCGGTGGAGGCTGACATGGCCAGGATGCGCGCAGTCGACGCAGCGGTTCTCGTTCTCGAAAAGGAAGGCATCTCCTGTGCCTTCGGCGTGCCGGGTGCTGCGATCAACCCGCTCTATTCGGCGCTGAAGGCGAGGGGCAGTATCCGCCACATCCTTGCGCGGCATGTCGAGGCGGCTTCGCATATGGCCGAAGGGTTTACCCGCGCCAGATCGGGCAATATCGGTCTGTGCATCGGCACCTCGGGTCCTGCCGGCACCGACATGATCACCGGCCTCTATTCGGCCGCTGCCGATTCAATTCCCATCCTCTGCATCACCGGGCAGGCGCCGCGCGCGCGTCTCAACAAGGAGGATTTTCAGGCCGTCGACATTGCGGCGATCGCCGCACCCGTCGCCAAATGGGCGGTCACCGTCATGGAACCCTATCTGGTGCCGATGTCGTTGCAGAAGGCGTTTCATCTGATGCGCTCGTCGCGGCCGGGGCCGGTGCTGATCGATTTGCCTGTCGATGTGCAACTGACCGAGATCGAGTTCGACATCGATGCCTACGAGCCGCTGGTGCCGTTCAAGCCGGCAATGTCGCGCGCCCAGGCCGAGAAGGCGTTGACGATGCTGAACGCGGCGGAAAAGCCTGTCATCGTCGCCGGCGGCGGCATCATCAACGCCGATGCGTCCGATCTGCTGATCGAGTTCGCCGAGGTCACCGGCGTGCCTGTCATCCCGACGCTGATGGGCTGGGGCGCGATCCCCGACGACCACCGCCTGATGGCCGGCATGTGCGGGCTGCAGACCTCGCACCGCTATGGCAATGCGACGATGCTCGAAGCCGATTTCGTTTTCGGCATCGGCAACCGCTGGGCCAACCGCCACACCGGTTCGGTCGACGTCTACACCAAGGGCAAGAAATTCATCCACGTCGATATCGAGCCGACGCAGATCGGCCGGGTCTTCGCACCGGACCTTGGCGTCGTCTCAGATGCCGGTGCGGCGCTTAAGATGCTGCTCGACGTCGCCACCGAGTGGAGGACGGCCGGAAAATTGCGCGACTGGTCGGGCTGGGCCGGCGAATGCCGGCAGCGCAAGAAGACAATGAAGCGCAAGACCCATTTCGACCAGGTGCCGCTGAAGCCGCAGCGCGTCTACGAGGAGATGAACAAGGCGTTCGGCCGCGACACCACCTATGTCACCACGATCGGCCTGTCCCAGATCGCCGGGGCGCAATTCCTGCACGTCTACAAGCCACGCAACTGGATCAATTGCGGCCAGGCCGGCCCGCTCGGCTGGACGCTGCCGGCAGCCCTCGGTGTTCGCGCCGCCGATCCGGACCGCACAATTGTGGCATTGTCCGGCGACTATGATTTCCAGTTCATGATCGAGGAACTGGCGGCCGGCGCACAGCACGGATTACCCTACATCCATGTCGTCGTGAACAACGCCTATCTCGGGCTGATTCGCCAGGCGCAGCGCGGATTTTCGATGGACTTCGAAGTCAGTCTCGCCTTCGAGAACGTCAATCGACAGGGCGATCCAGAGGCGGGCTACGGCGTCGACCACGTCGCCGTTGCCGAGGCGATGGGCTGCAAGGCCGTCAGGGTGCGCCGGCCGGAGGAATTCGCCGGTGCCTTCGAAGAGGCAAAGCGCCTGATGGACGAGCACCAGGTTCCGGTGGTGCTCGAATTCATCCTCGAGCGCGTCACCAACGTTTCGATGGGTACCGAAATCGACAAGATCACCGAATTCGAGGAGCTAGCCGAACGCCATGAAGATGCCCCCACGGCGATCGTCATGCTCGATTAAGCCGCATATGAGGAACTACTGCCATGCCACGGTTCTCAGCCAATCTTTCGATGCTCTTTGGCGAGCATGACTTCTTCGACCGCTTCGATGCCGCCGCCCGCGCCGGCTTCAAGGGCGTCGAGTATATCGGCCCCTATGACCATGCGCCGGATGTCGTCGCGGCCAGGTTGAAGAAGAACGGGCTGACGCAGGTCCTGTTCAACCTGCCTGCCGGCGACTGGGCCAAGGGCGAGCGCGGCATCGCGATCCTGCCCGACCGCGTGCCGGAGTTCCGGCAGGGCATTGCCAAGGTCGTCACCTATGCCCATGCGCTCGCCTGCGAGCAGGTCAACTGCCTCGCCGGCATCGCGCCGCAAGGCGTCGATCGCTCCGTGCTGGAAGACGTCTTCGCCGAAAATCTGGCTTTCGCGGCCGAAAAGCTGGAGCAGGCCGGCATCAAGCTGCTGATCGAGCCGATCAACACCCGCGACATTCCGGGTTTTTTCCTGAATTACTCGGATCAGGCCCTGGCGCTGATCGACCGCGTCGGCTCGAAGAACCTGTTCCTGCAATACGACATCTATCACATGCAGATCATGGAGGGGGATCTCGCCCGTACCATCGAGGCACACCTCAACCGCATCGCGCATATCCAGCTTGCGGATAATCCCGGCCGTCATGAGCCGGGGACGGGCGAGATCAATTTTCCCTTCCTGTACAACCACATCGACCGCATCGGCTATTCCGGCTGGGTCGGTGCGGAGTACAAGCCCAAGGGCGGAACGGAAACCGGGCTCGGGTGGTTTCGGGACGCGGCCGGGCAGGGGAGTGCGGGGGCGTAGACGCTACGTATCGCACGTCGCGTTCCTGCGCGCCCCCCTCTGGCCTGCCCTCTTTGCCAAAACTTGGCATCTCCCCCACAAGGAGGGAGATTGGATGTCACCGCCGCTTTCGCCAATTTTCGAGGTCGGGAACGTTTAAGGGCCGGCGCGGGAACTGCCGATCTCCCCACTCGTGGGGGAGATGGCCGGCAGGCCAGAGGGGCGCGCGCAGGAACGCCCCCTTAACAAGAAACGGAGAAAGACATGGACACCATCGGCTTCATCGGTCTCGGCATCATGGGCGCGCCGATGGCGGGGCATCTGCTAGACGCCGGTTATCAGGTCGTCGCCAGCGACCACCGCTCGAAGCCGCCGGCCGACCTCGTCGCCAAGGGCCTGAAGGCCGTCACCGGCCATGATGCCGTCGCGCGTGCCGCCGACATCGTCATCACCATGGTTCCGGATACGCCGCAGGTCGCCGACGTGCTGTTCGCTGAGAACGGCGTCGCGTCAGGCCTTACTAAAGGCAAGCTGGTCATCGATATGAGCTCGATCTCGCCGATCGAGACCAAGGAATTCGCAAAAAAGATCAACGATGTCGGCTGCGACTATCTCGACGCGCCGGTGTCGGGCGGCGAGGTCGGCGCCAAGGCGGCTTCGCTGACCATCATGGTCGGCGGTGAGGAAAAAGCCTTCGAATGCGCCAGGCCCATCTTCGAGAAGCTTGGCAAGAACATCACTCTGGTCGGGCCGAACGGCGTCGGCCAGACCACCAAGGTCGCCAACCAGATCGTCGTCGCGCTGACCATCGAGGCCGTCGCCGAAGCGCTGGTTTTTGCATCGAAAGCCGGCGCAGACCCGGCCAAGGTCAGGCAGGCGCTGATGGGCGGGCTCGCAAACTCGCGTATCCTGGAAGTGCATGGCGAGCGCATGATCAAGCGCAGCTTCGCGCCGGGCTTTCGCGTCGAACTCCACCAGAAGGACCTGAATCTCGCCCTTGAAGGCGCGAAAGCGCTCGGCGTCGCCCTGCCCAACACTTCAACGACGCAGCAATTGTTCAACTCGTGCGCGGCGAATGGCGGGTCAAAGGAGGATCATTCGGCGCTGGTCAAGGCGCTGGAGCGAATGGCGGGATGTGAAGTGGGTGAATAGTGAATAGTGAATAGTGAATAGTGAATAGGTAGTCAGTTGCAGATAGGTGAGTAGTTGGTAGTGAATTGGTCACGACTTACGCACAGTCTCACCATTCACCATTCACCATTCACCATTCACCATTCACTCTCTCAAAAACTTCCTCGCCGCATAAAGCGCCACCGCCGCGGCATTCGAGACGTTGAGCGAACGAATGGCGCCGGGCATGTCGAGCCGGGCGAGCGTCGTCACCGTTTCGCGCGTTTTCTGGCGCAGGCCTTTGCCCTCGGCGCCGAGCACCAGAGCGATCTTGTCACCGGCAAAGCTGGTTTCAAGTTCCGCCGGCCCGTCCGAATCCAGCCCTATCGTCTGGAAGCCGGCCTCGTGCAGCTGCCCCAGCGCATCGGCGAGGTTCTTCACCGCGATCTGGTCGATATGCTCAAGCGCGCCGGAGGCCGACTTCGCCAGCACGCCGGATTCCTGCGGGCTGTGGCGCGCCGTGGTGATCAGCGCGCCGGCGCCGAAAGCCACTGCCGAGCGCAGGATCGCGCCGACATTGTGCGGATCGGTGATCTGGTCGAGCACCAGCACCAGCCTCGCGTCGCCAAGCGCATCGAGCCGCTTCGGTTTCAGCGGCTCGGCCTCGATCAGCACGCCCTGGTGCACGGCATCGGAACCGGTGACCTTGTCGATGTCCCTTGGTTCGACCAGTTCCGCCTTGAAGGGCAAAGCGCCGAGATCGGCGATTGCCAGTCGCTCGGCAGCGTTGCGCGTCACCAGCATCTTCTTGATTTTGCGGCGCGGATTGTCGAGTGCTGCCCGCACCGTGTGCAGTCCGTAGAGCCGCACCAGCCCATCCGCCGGGTTCTCGCCGGGCGGCACCGGCTGGCGTGGCCTGAACGCCGGCGCGCCGCCGCTCTTCTCGTCGCGATGCGCGCGGCGCAGCTTGGCGTAGTGGGTGTCTTTAGGGGTCTTGGATTTGTTATCGTTGCTCATGGCCGGCTTCTATAGCCGTGTCGTCCGGTCATGGATACAGCCGCAGAAGCTGCTTGTCGGGCGAGGCGTGAGATTCAGCGCTTTTTGCCGGGCTGTTGCGGTTGACAGTTTTGGGCGCTGCCGCCATAAGGCGCTTCGCGGAAGGGCTGCTTTGGCGGCCGCGACGCGTCGATGCCTCGTTGCATGGCTCCGGCGGCAGACTGGAGAGGTGCCCGAGTGGTTAAAGGGGACGGACTGTAAATCCGTTGGCTATGCCTACGTTGGTTCAAATCCAACCCTCTCCACCACTGCCGGCCCGGAAGCCCTGAAACGCAGAGCGAGCGTCGGAGCGGATCCGATGCTTGACTGAAAGGCGCGGGTATAGCTCAGTGGTAGAGCAGCAGCCTTCCAAGCTGAATATGCGGGTTCGATTCCCGCTACCCGCTCCAGATTTCCCGCAGCCGCAGCGTCCCTCGCACACGATTCCGAAGCAGGCACCGCCAAGCGAAGCGCTTTGCCGATAATTCAAAGTATTCGTTGCGCGTCCAGACGGACGCGCATCTTAATCTGTGTTATCGTTGTCCCGAACCGCAGGCGGCGTTGGGCGACAGGCGTCAGCTCGCGAATTTGCTGAATATGGACGCGAGCTGGTTCTGCTGCGGCACTTGCCCGTTCGGCGTCAGCTGGTCGACAAGCCCTGGCAAGGCCGCGGACAATTGCTTGAGCAGATCCTGCTGGTTCAGGCCCGTCCTTTGCGCGATCTCCTGAATGATTTGTGGCCCGAGAGCACTGCCCAGATCGCTGGGGTTGATCGGCTGGTTCTGACCGGTACCGACCCACGAATTGGCAACGTTGCCGTGGCCGGCGTCCTTCAGTTTGTCGAGCAGGCCGCCCAGACCGCCGAGCAGGCCGCCATCGGCGGATGTGGTTGTGTCAGGCGGGACGGGGGCAGGGCTTTGCGCTGCCTCCGTCTGGGCCGAACTTCCACCGCTCAGCATTTTTCCCACCAAAAGTGCGCCGAGCGCGATCATCAGCGGCTTGGCGACGTTGCCGCCGGGAACGGCATTGTCAAACAGTCCCATTGTGGATCTCCATGTCAAATTGCCCGTCCGTCTCCAACAATGACGCATCCATGGCGAATTTCAAGCCGGTTTGAGCTTTCCGTAATCATGATTTTCAAGTTGGCTTGAGCTTTGCTTAATAATGTGGAAGTAATCGGGTGCGGGGAACGGAGAGGAAAAATGTCAATATTAAGCTGGATTATTCTCGGCGTCATCGCCGGCTTCATAGGCAGTAAGATCGTCAATAAAAGCGGGCAAGGCCTTGTGCTCGACATCGTGCTCGGGATTGTCGGTGCCATCGTCGGCGGGCTCATCTTCAGCGCCTTTGGAGCGTCGGGCGTTACCGGGCTCAACATCTATAGCCTGATCGTCGCCGTGGTCGGTGCCGTGGTGGTCCTGTGGGCCTATCACCAGTTCAGCGGCAAGAGGGCTCTGTAGAAGCCGCTCGGCAATTGCGTCGGCATTCACCCGAATGCCGACCGCCTATCTGATCCTTTTGAGGATTTCGCTGATCAGCGTGTTGAGGCCGGCTTCCAGCCCTCTCACCATGATCGGCCATAGTTCCTCCAGCAATCGCTGCCATACCGCATCGCGCCCAATCCTCACCGGCAGCTTTGGCATCGCGCCCATTGCCGCCGTCACGTCGCGGCGCAGCCGCTCGCCACAGGCGCTTGCGCCGCTGATCGTCGGATCGAAGGGCAGCCGGGTGAAATCCCATTTTCCGCGCTGCTCGATGCCGAGATTGCTCTCGACTTCGGCATGCGACAGCACCGTTTTGGGCGTGACCTTGATGCGGTAATATTTGCAGAGTTCGGCGACAACCGCGGTCATCGCGTCCCACTGCGCCCCGGTCATCGGATAGCGGCCGGCATCGAACGGCCTTTCCTCCGCCCCGGCCATGCAGCACAGCGAAACCCCGATCGAGCCGCCGTTGCAGTTGAGCGTGTGCGCGGCATATCCCGGTTTTACCCGGCCTGAATTGAGCGCGATCGAAGGCCGGCCCCTGACCAGGCGGCCATTCCCCTCGACCAGTATGTGATACGCATCCCTGTCGGTATCGCCGGCCGAATGCGAGCCGGCCGTCCAGTGGCAAATGACGCGCTTCATCGCAACATTGGGCAACCAGTTGGGCGGCAATGCCACAGAAATCCCCCGCGACATAGGTTCAGTGACGGAGCACAGTATAGTTTCCTTGGCGGCGGACGCGAAAACGAAACGATAATTTGGTTGAGCGTTTTCTAACGGTCAGCTATTCGCCGGCATCTCCGGCGACCGCGTGTTCTCTGTATTGCGGCAGATCGTCGGTGATCGTGAACCACTTCGCCTTGGAGCCGACGAAGATGTGCTGCGTCGGGCGGATGGTCGGCTCGTCGACGAGACTTCCCATGGCGACATGCACGAAGGCACCGTCGCGGACCACCGAATAGAGCAACGAGCCGCAGGTCTTGCAGTGCGCGTCATGGCCGGTTTCGTCGCCGAAGATCATGAGATTGTCCTCGCCCCTGGTCAGGCTCAGCCTGTCGCGTTCGATGCCGGCGAATGGCTTGAACGCCGAGCCGGTGGTGCGCCGGCAGTTCGAGCAGTGGCAGTTCGCGGCATAGATGAACGCGTCCGCTACCGCGTACTGAACGGCGCCGCACAGGCACTTTCCGATAAGCCTGCGGCTGCGTGAATTCTGGTTGTCATCCGGGCTTGCCACGCGCTCCTCCCATTGTGCAGGCCGATTTCAGTTTCAAGCGACGACGGTGAACCGGCGCTTTCGCTCGTCGAGCGAGACGATGGTCAACCCGCTGGCGACCACCAGCAGGATGCCGCAGATGGCCAGCGCATTCGGGAGCTGCCGGAATACCACCACGCCTGAAATCACCGCCCAGACGGTAAAGCAATAGTAGAACGGCGCCACCACGCTGGTCGGCCCGATGCGATAGGCCATGAAGATAAAGAAGTGGCCGAAGATCAGGAACAGTCCGGCGCCGCCCATCAGCAGCAGGTGACGGATTTCAGGCACCACCCACTGCTCGGAAACCAGATGCGCAACGCCGGCGCCGGCGAGCACCACAATCACCGCGGAAATGGCGACGACCATCCCCGGCACGTCGGCGGCGACCTTGCGTCCCGCCAGATCGCGCGCGGCGGACAGAGCTGCGTTGCCTAGCGCCAGCAGCGCGTAGACCGAAATCCCCTGCATTGTCGGTTGTGCCACCATCACCGCGCCGACAAAGCCGAGCCCGATCAGCGCCAGGCGTACCCCGCCGATCCGTTCGCCAAACAGCATCGAGGAGCCGACCAGCATCAGCAAGGGCGTGATCTGTCCGAGCGCGGTCGAATCGGCGATCTGCATGTTGGCGAGCGCCACCACGTAGCAAAGGATCGCACCCAGTTCGAGCAGGTTCCTGCGCAAAACCTTGGCGTCTAGGATCAGCGGGATCTGCTTGCCGTAGCCCAGCATGAACAGCAGCGGAATGCCCCACAATGTTGCCGCAGCGCCGCGCAGGAACAGCACCTCATAGGGCGGCAGTCCCGCGGTTGCGAGTTTCATCATCGTGTCGTTGACGATGTAGGACCCGGTCGAAACGACCATGAACAGCGGGCCTCGTATGGCAGTCGGGATGAAATGCATCGGCCCACGAAATCAGACCGGCGCCAGGGCGGCAATGGGCCAGATCCGGCTGTAAATCCGGCAAAGCCGTCAGCCGCCGCCGTAACCATTCCATTTGCCCTTGTTCGTTCCTATATCCGCGCCACATTCTCCGAAACCGGATCACGCGTTCGGGCGGGCGAGCGCGCTCGGCGACAAGGCACTTGTGTTTTTCGGCCTTAGTCGCTAATCGCCCCGCATTCGACTGAACTGAAGGTCCAGGCCGTCCCCAGGCCGTCCAAGGAAAGAGACTATGGCAAAAGGTAAATTCGAGCGCACTAAGCCTCATGTGAACATTGGCACGATTGGTCACGTCGACCATGGCAAGACGTCGCTGACGGCGGCGATCACCAAGTATTTTGGCGAATACAAGCGCTACGACCAGATCGATGCGGCGCCGGAAGAGAAGGCGCGCGGCATCACCATTTCGACGGCGCACGTCGAATACGAGACCGCCAACCGCCACTATGCCCATGTCGACTGCCCCGGCCACGCCGACTACGTGAAGAACATGATCACCGGTGCTGCGCAGATGGACGGCGCGATCCTGGTGGTGTCGGCCGCCGACGGCCCGATGCCGCAGACGCGCGAGCACATCCTGCTCGCCCGCCAGGTCGGCGTGCCCTCGATCGTGGTGTTCTTGAACAAGGTCGACCAGGTCGACGACGCCGAGTTGCTCGAGCTGGTCGAGCTCGAGGTGCGTGAGCTTTTGACCAAGAACGAGTTCCCCGGCGACGACATTCCGATCGTCAAGGGTTCGGCGCTTGCCGCACTTGAAGATAGCGACAAGAAGATCGGCGAGGACGCCATCCGCGAACTGATGGCTGCGGTCGATGCCTACATCCCGACGCCGGTTCGTCCGCTCGACAAGCCGTTCCTGATGCCGATCGAGGACGTGTTCTCGATCTCGGGCCGTGGCACGGTTGTGACCGGCCGCGTCGAGCGCGGCGTCGTCAAGGTCGGCGAGGAGCTGGAGATCGTCGGCATCCGTCCGACCACCAAGACGACCTGCACGGGCGTCGAGATGTTCCGCAAGCTGCTCGACCAGGGCCAGGCCGGCGACAACATCGGCGCGCTGTTGCGCGGTGTCGACCGTGAAGGCGTCGAGCGCGGCCAGGTCCTGGCCAAGCCCGGCACCGTCAAGCCGCACAAGAAGTTCGTTGCCGAAGCCTACATCCTGACCAAGGACGAGGGCGGCCGCCACACGCCGTTCTTCACCAACTACCGTCCGCAGTTCTATTTCCGCACGACGGACGTGACCGGCATCGTGTCGCTGCCGGAAGGCACCGAGATGGTGATGCCGGGCGACAACATCACCGTCGATGTCGAGCTGATCGTGCCGATCGCCATGGAAGAGAAGCTGCGCTTCGCCATCCGTGAAGGCGGCCGCACCGTCGGTGCCGGCATCGTCGTCACCATCAAAGAGTAGTCGCCGGCGCTGCCGGTTGAGATCGGATGCAAAGGGGCGGTCTTCGGGCCGCCCTTTTGATTCCGATATTCTGGCAATGGATTAACCGCATTGCTTCAAATCCTGTTGCAAGCGCCTCTGCCATAACTAGTATAGGTTGCATCGAGGGGGGCTGCCCGAATGGTTCCATGGCGCCGTTTGCATAGTCAGGCATGGTGGTCGCTAGGGCTGATCTGCCTGGTGTCGTTGCTTGCCATGGGCCACGCTGCCTTCGCGGCGGATGCAAAAAAATCCACGCCGGAAAAATCCGCGCCGGATTTCGGCCCGACGATGCGGTTCGTCGTCGTGCGCAGCAGCGCGCCGGGCTGCGAGCCGACCTGTCCGGAATGGATATCGGCGGAAGGCTCGATAGAAGCCGGCACGCCGGCCCTGTTCAAACGCGCGCTGAAAGCGCTTGGCGGCCGAAAGCTGCCGATCGTCGTCGATTCCCCCGGCGGCAATGTCGAAGCGGCGCTGACACTTGGTCGCCTGATCCGCAAGAATAAGCTCGATATCGCTGTCGGTAAAACCGGCTTCGTCGGCTGTCTGCCAGATATGAAGAACTGCAAGGAAAACGACGGCAAGGGCGCCCGTTATTTCGGCGATGCCTATGCCAACGGCGCCATCTGTAATTCCGCCTGTCCGTTGATGTTTTCCGGTGGCATCCGGCGCGTGGTCGGGGAATGGGCCTTTCTCGGCGTCCATCAGATCACCACGACCTATATCCGGACGAAATTGCTGTACCGCACCACTTATCGCATGGTGAAAGGCAAGAAGAAGATACTCAGCACCAGGGTCGTCAGCCGGAAGAACGCCGGCAGCTACAAGACCTACGAAATGAACAAGCCGCTGGAGCGGAAGCTGGCGGCCTATCTGAAGGAGATGGGCATCGGCCTGGGCGTGCTCGAGACCATGAAAAGCACGCCGGCCAGCAGCATCCAGCAACTGGTTCCCTACGACATGCTGCAAATGAATCTCGTCACCAGCCTGGACGCCGTCGACTTGCTGATCGCGCCAACGCTATGCCGATCCAATCCGTTGCCGGCGAGTTGCAGGGAGGTGCCGGCGCCGGCGAATATCACGAAGCCGGCCGGCGAAGTGGTGGCGAAAGCCGAGCCTGCACCCGCAGGGCTCGAAACCCCGCGGCCGAAGGAGGTCGCAGACATGCGCTTCGTCCTGGTCCGCGGCAGCAACCCGATTTGCAATCCAAACTGCCCGGAATGGATCTCGGCCGAAGGCGCGATTGCGCCTCAGACCCCGCAGAAGCTGCGCCAGTTGCTCGCCATGCTTGGCAACCGACGGCTGCCGGTGGTGGTCAGCTCACAAGGAGGCGACCTGTTCAGTGCTCTGGCGGTGGGGCGACTTATCCACGAAAAGAAGCTCGACATCGCCGTCGCCCGCACCGATTTTGTTGGCTGCGACCCGGGAGAGTGGAGTTGCTTGGCTAAAGAGGGCGCCTATGCCGGCCTGACCGTCGATTCGGGAGCGGTATGCGATTCGGCGTGCGCGCTCATGCTTGCCGGCGGCGTCAGACGGTTTGTCGGTCCGCAAGCGCGGCTCGGCATGTACCTGATGGGACAGCAGCAGATAATTAAGCCCTATCTCGAGGACATGGCGATTGGTCCCGGTCTGTTCGCCGCGCTCGAGCAGCGCTCGGTCGAGCGCCAGCTCGAACCCGACCTAATGCTGAAGGTTGGACTGACGACGGGGCCGCAATCGGTGGACGCGCTGACGGGCGCCACCATCTGCAAGCCGTCGCCGAAGCCCGACAACTGCCGCGTTCTGCCGTCCGCCAGCGCCGAGGCAGAGACGCCGGCGAAGCTTTAGCGCAACCTTGCACTGGCCATCGAGGCAGGTTGAGCGGCGCTCGATGTTTCCGCTATCGTCCAGCGCGGTTGAAGTCCAGCATGGGAGGGATCGCGAATGAGCCAGGATGTCCCGACATTGTTTGAATGGGCCGGTGGCTCCGAAGCGCTGAACCGCCTGACCCAAACCTTCTACGACAACGTCTCTCGGGACCCCATCGTCGGGCCGGTGTTCAAGCATATGTCGCCGGATCATCCCGCTCACGTCGCGGCTTTCATCGGCGAAGTTTTTGGTGGACCGAAAACCTACAGCGAAAAGCACGGCGGCCATCGCGAGATGGTGATGCACCATCTCGGCAAGCATCTGACCGAGGAGCAGCGCCGGCGCTGGATCAACCTTCTCGCCGACGCCGCCGACGAGATCGGGTTGCCTGACGATCCCGAATTCCGCTCGGCCTTCATGGCCTATGTCGAATGGGGATCGCGGCTGGCCAGGATGAATTCCAACAAGGGCCCGACCTGCGATCCCGAGAGCGAACCAATGCCGGCCTGGGGTTGGGGGGTGCCGGGCGGCCCCTACAAGGCGCCTTCGGGAGACTGACCGGGGCGCGAATCGGTCGAAAACCCTGCCGCCAGGACCCGATTTGCGGGAAATGGGTGGCGGTGAATGGTTCGGTCCGCCAGGCTGGAACGGTTTGAGGCCGCCGTGGCTGGCGGGGGGCCGTGCTGAAAAACCGGAGGCCTGCGATGGGATCGGACAGCAAAGCAAATTCTGACAGCAACCGCGGAATCCGAAATCCGTTTGGCTTCATGGACGTCCCCACTCCCGACGACGAGGAGGTGTCGGCGTTCGCCGCCGGCGTGAAACTGGAGGGAACTCCAAGCGATGAAAATGCCGAGGCCTGGGGCACCGAAAGCGACCGCGACCGCAACGACACCATCGAAGGCAGCTGGTCCAGCCGTTGGAACGGCGGTGCCGATCCCACGATTCCAGGCGACAGCAAGGATAAATGGAAGTCTGGCCGGGGCGAGGTGAAGACGGCGGGAGAGAGGGTTTACCTGCTGTTCGATTGGCATAATGGCGTGCGCAAGGGGCTCATCGATGCCCGGCGCCAGGGTGCGAAAGGGCTGGCGGGAAAATACATCAATCTGACCGACCCGGAAATCGTGCGTCCCTGGGTCGGCTTGATCGTCAGCAATCAAAGGATCGACGGGAAATGGCCGGGAGGACGCCTGGACTTTCGAAGATGAAGGCCGGGTAGCGCACGTCGCTCTTTACAGAGCGCGCGGAAGCTTTTAGGAAGCGCCTGCTGCGCCGACATGCGCATACGGGCATAGCTCAGTTGGTAGAGCGGCGGTCTCCAAAACCGCAGGTCGTAGGTTCGAGCCCTGCTGCCCGTGCCATTTCCTCAGGGAAATCAGGCACTTATAAATCGCCTTGCTTGGCGAGGACGCCGAAAGTAGCCTTACACATCTCTTTCACAAACTTGCACGCGCGCAGGGAGTGTCTGGCGATGGCGGAAAAGCACACGATTCTGGAAGGGAAAGTTCACGTCTATCGGCGCAACGACAGCCCGATTTGGCATTGTTCGACGTTCCTCAAAGGCAAAAACTGGCGGGTCAGCACCAAGGAAGAAAGCCTGGCAAGGGCCAAGGACTGGGCCGAGGACTGGTACTTCGGCCTGAAGGACAAAGGCCGGCGCGGCGAACTGTTAGCCGAAAAGACCTTCAAGGATGCCGCCGACCAGTTCATCACGGAATACGAGGTGCTGACAAACGGGGAGCGAAACGCCCGTTGGGTCAAGGACCACTATCGACGGGTTCGCACCTATCTGGTGCCGTACTTTGGCAAGATGGGGCTTTCGACCATCAACGCGGGCACGGTGCAGGAGTACCGTATTTCCCGGCTGACGCCGGAGGAGGGTAAGAAGCTCCCCTCACGCAGTACGCTGCACCACGAAACCGTGACCTTGCGCCTGGTCCTGAAAGCGGCCGTCCGGCATCGATGGCTGACGCATCTGCCGGATATCTCCCAGCCCTACAAAAAGTCAGCGAAGGTCGTGCACCGCGCCTGGTTTACGCCAGAGGAATACAAACAGCTGTACCAAGCGACGCGGGCCCACGCCCAGGAGGCGCGGGACGTTAGCCAAAAAGCCAAGAAGGGCGAGAAGGCCCACCGGGTGTGGCTGGCCGAGCAGCTCCACGACAAGATCCTTTTCCTGACCAATACGGGCCTCCGGCCGGACGAAGCCAACTGGCTCGAATATCGGGATGTGGAGGTTGTTAAGGACGGGCCAACGGGTCAGAAAATCCTGGAGATCCAGGTGCGGGGCAAGCGCGGGGTAGGGTACTGCAAGAGCACGTCGGGCGCCGTGTTCCCGTTCGAGCGCATGGTGGCGCGGAACAAGCCCAAACCCACTGACCGGATCTTTCCGGTTGACCACAAGAAGCAGTTCAACGGCATCCTCGATAAGCTCGGCCTCAAATCCGACCGCGAGGGCAATCGGCGGACGCTGTACTCGCTCCGCCACAGCTACATCAGTTTCCGATTGCTGGAGGGCGCCGACATCTACCAGATCGCCAAGAACTGCCGGACAAGCGTCGAAATGATCGAGAAGCACTATGCGGTGCATCTCAAAAACCGCCTCGACGCGGCGGCCATCAACGTGCGCAAGGCCAAGCCTGCGCAGCGGGCCAAGCCCGAGACGGCAGAGCGGATTGAGGGTTGAGGTGCCTCCTTTGACCGGGCAGGCTTGAAAGATGTCCGGGAGCTTATAGCAATGCGTACAGCGCACTTACGCATCGCACAACACGTACGCATTGGACGAAAATTTGCGATGCGTTGCTCGGTTTTCTAACCGGGCGCGGGAGGGGCGGCCCGGAGAAAACCGGCAAGTGCGCCAGGGGCAAGCCCCTTGGAACCCCGCTCAGCATCGAGAACCGCGTTTCACCTTGACTGTGCGCCGGGGCCCGACAAAGTGCGGATGGACGGGTGACCCATGGCGATCTTTCATCTGCACGTCAAAAACATCAGCCGCGGTGACGGCCGTTCGGTTGTCGCTGCCGCCGCCTATCGGGCCGGCGAAACGCTGCCGAACGACGCGGAAGAACGCGAGAGCGCGTTCGGCGGCCGGCGCGACGTTGTTCACGCCGAGATCCGCATGCCGGCTGGGGCTCCCGTCTGGATGGGCGAGCGGGCCAAGCTTTGGAATGCCGTCGAAGCCGCCGAGAAGCGCAAGGACGCGCGGCTTGCCAAGGAAATCGAATTTGCGCTGCCGCGTGAAGTCGCGCCGGCGATCTGGCTGGAGCTGACTGGCGCCATGGCCGACGCGTACACGCGCCAGGGTTATATCGTGGACTTGGCGATTCACGAGGACGGCAGGAACATCAATCCGCATGCCCACCTGCTGCTGACAACACGTGGGATCACGGCGGGAGGTTTCGCCGGAAAGCTCCGTGAAGCCGACGGGGTTCGCTTCGTCACCGACGCGCGTGCCATGTGGGCCAAGATCGCCAATGCCAGCTTTGCCAGCGCCGGCCTCGATGCCCGCATCGATGCCCGCAGCCATGCCGCGATTGGTTCGGCCCAGCGCGCGGGCCAGCACGTAGGTGCCGATCGCCAGGCGCGACGGGCACGCCGGGCGCAGATTGACGTAGAACGTATTGCCACGGTCCGCCAGGAGCTGAGAATGCCGAACCCGCTTGCCGAGCTGTATCCCCACCTGTCCCGGCGGCGGGACTGGCCGCCTGAAAGCCGCGAGCCGGCGCCGGACATGAGTGAGCACGAACGTGACGAATTCTGGCTCTATTGGCAGTCGCGCGATCACGAGCAGGGCGATCCGGTTGCCGGGCGCGATCTGCCTGTCCGAAGCCCCGAAGGTGACCTGATACCCTCGCATGAGCTGGAGGCGGCGCAGGACAGGATGATTGCCGAGGTCGAGCAACCGGCTGACCGTTATCCGCTCCCGAACGCGCAGGAACTCACTGCGGAGAATGACAGGGCGTGGTGGGTCAATGCCGAACACCAAAGGCAACCAGAAAGCGAACCTGACGCACCTGAACGGGACCGCGAGGCCTGGTGGCGGACCCGCTGACTCGCGTCCCGGCCGGGATGCGTGGAACGCTAGTGCAGTGTATCTTTTGGAAAATGGCTGGGGGGCAGCGCCTCCGCGAGCGTGGTGCGGCGCACGCGGGTTGCGGTAGCGCTGGGTGGCAACCCTTCCCGATAGGTTCCGAGCTTGCGGCGACGGTAGAGCAGGTAGGCATAGTAGTGTCGTTTCACCAGGTGAAACCACAACCATGTTGGCCAATCGCGCCAGCGGCGCCGCTTTGCTAAAGCAAGTTCGTAGTCTAACCTTCTGATCCAATAGGGCCGCATAGGAAAAATAGGACATTATTCCTACAGTCTGTCAAAGGATATCGCGATGGCGAGGGATTTTTCGATCGACCCGGAAGCAGACATGCAGAAACTGACCACGCGGATGGTTCAGCTCAACCGCCAGTTCGCCGATCTCTTCGGGCGCTGCTTTGAGCAGCCCGATGTCGCTTATGGCGAGTGGACCAAGTTCGCCCTGAACGACGCCCATTCGTACGAAATCCTGAAAAACCATCTCTTCTCGCTCGGCGAGATGCCCCGGGACGAGACCCGGAAGGAGCAGGCCATCGACGCCAGCTTGCGGCTTCCGGCCTTGTTTCAGGAGTATCGTGGACTCCGCGACCAGTTGGAGGAGATGCGCGCTGTTAACCCGGCGCATTTCGATGGCATGCAACGTCAGATCCAGGCTGACGCCGATCCATGGTGGGTCAAGCGGTCGCCCGGCGCAGCCGCTTCCGGTGGCCACGAGGAAGAGCGGGACTTAAACCCGGAATGGCAGCGAGATCGCTAAACCCGCAAGGATCAGGCAGCCCGTTTCCGGGGAAGCATTTTCAGGTGGGCGCCGCTGCGAAGGGCATCGGTGCGGCGTTTGAGCGTCGGGTGGGTACTGAACAAAGCCCCCATTTTGCCGCCGCGAAACATCAGGTAGCCGTATTTGTTTTCGACCCCGGTCGGCTTGGCCGGTATGCCATGGACCCGCTCGAGGGCGCCAATCATCGCCTCCGGTGAAGCAATGCTGGCACCGATGGCATCGGCCTTGAACTCACGGGCGCGCGACAGCCCCTTCACCATAAGCTCGGACCCGGCAAAAAGCGTGTGCCGGGCCGCCGTGCCCATGGCGCCGGTCACCTCCGTCACATCGCGCCCGTAGCGCTTGTCTTTGGTGGCCTGCGCCACCACTGTCGTCGCGATGACCGTGCCGAAATTCGCCACGTGACCCATCATGGTCTGGAACCCTTCCGCGAATTGCATCCGTTCCACGTCGTTGTAGACCACGTGCCCGAGTTCGTGGCCAATCACCGCGTCCAGCTCCTGCGGCGACAGCAGGTTCAACAGGGGCTTGCCAATCACGACCGCCGCGTCTTTGCGGGTTCCCATGGCGAAGGCGTTGGTGACATTCACCACGCCGACGGCCGGCGGCTTGATGCCAAGCGTCGCGGCATGTCCGGCGACACGCTGCGCAAGCGGGTGATTGGCCTGGAGGTACTCAACCCCGAACGAATTGCCGACCCTGGCCTTGGCCCGGGCGGTAAACCTGTTGCCGTAGACGAGGCCGGCAACCGCCAGGAGTCCGCCGATCACCCATCCCGGGCTGTCCAGCGGCATAAACACGAAGGGCACACCGAGCGGGCCGCCCATGATCAACCATTGTATGAAGACGCAGGTAAACAGCACTGTACCCGCCAGCACGAGCGGGGTGCTGACGACGGTCCGGCTTAAGGAGGTCAGGTCACGTTCCCGGGTTTCACCCGGCGCGGTCGTCAGGTGGAGTGTTGCGGCGGTATTCGGTTGATAGCGGATCAAGGCGGCTTTCACGACTTTGACGAGGAGCACCACCTGCCAGATCGTAAGCCCCAGGTCGACCAGCACGAACAGGCCGGGCCAATCAAGGTGGGGCGGCAGCGGCAGAACAACGCTCGGGTAAAGCCTAAGGCCGCTGTTGATCGCGTACCAGCCGAGCCGCAGCGCCGTGGCCGTCAAATACCTGGCAGCCAGGGGCTTAACGTCGTCCAGGAAAGCACCAGAGGTCATACCGCTCCTCACGTTCTGCGATTGGCTGGTGGAGTGACGCGCTCACGGCAGGCTTGCCCCAGATACCAGGGCACGAGTTTGGCCCGGATCGGGCGGACGCCCCGCGCAAAGACCAGGCCGATGCGGGTCTGGTCCGCGGCGGAGCCACTGAGCAGTTCCGTCACTTCGTCCGGCGTCAGCAGGGGACGGCCGGCATAGGCGATGCCGTGATTGACCGAGCCCGTGCCTGAGCCATTGCCGCTGAAGACCGGGCCGGTCGAGGCGCTGTTGCTGGTCCCTGCCGTGCGGTAGCCGCGCGTCTGGTCGCCGAGGAAGTCCGAGATCATTGAGGCGGTGAAGTGTTCGTCGGTGCCGAAGAACGTCTTCACCGAGGTGTTAAAGAACGTCTTCCAGCCGGCGGGGTAATGTTCTTCCAGCGTGGGCACGTCCTGCAGGAAGAACCAGAGGCGGACGCCCGCGCCGGCATGCGTGCGGATGGCGTCGCGGAAGCGCGGGAACGGCCCCAGGCTCAGGAATTCGTCGAGGATGAACAGGACCGGTATGTCGGGGACGGTTTCATTCTGGAGCATCGCATCAAGGGCGGTGGTGAGTGTGATCTTCAGGAACGCGGCATACGCGGACATCTTGTGGAACGGCACGGTGATGTAGACGGTCGCCGGTGCATCCTTCAGCGAACGGAAATCAAATGAAGCCACCGAGGTCGCGCGGTGGAGTCCGGGGTCGTCCCAAAGGGCGAACTCGGTGTTGATGGTGTCACGGAGATTCGGAATGGACTTGCTGCGATCCTTGCCGAGGACAATGTTGGCGGCATTCGCAATGGCATGGTTGCGCGAGCCGGCCATGGTCCTGATCGCCTCGGTGAAGAGGTCGAGCGGCGCGGCGGTGATGCGCCGCACCTCGGCCATGCTGCGATGGCCCGGCGGCGCGGACTCGGTGACGAACATGATGATGGCGGTCAGGATGGCGATGGCATCCTTGCGGAAGAAGTCCGGCGCGTTCGGATCCGGCGGCATGATCAGGTCGGCAAGCGCCTGCGCATCGGAAAACGAGGCCACGCCGTCGAGCGGGTTGTAGGCGTCGGTTTCAGGCTGGAACGGTGCGATCCGGTAAACCGGCCCGACGTTCTGCCGGCGCCAGGCCGCCGTTTGCGCGTAGAGCTCGCCCTTGGGGTCAAGCACGACGCATGACCCCTTGTAGCGGACCAGGTTCGGGATGATCGTCGTCGTCGATTTGCCGGAGCGTGTCGGCGCCACGGTGAGGAGGTGCCCTTCGCCGTCCCAGTGAATCTGGCCGGCGACGGCGCCGCCGAGGGCGGGGTCCTCGAAGGCCCCGATCAAAATGGAAGAAGGGCTCTCGAATTTCGCCGTCGGGTGCAGCAGGTCGGCTTTCAGGAGATCGGAGGCATCCGCCCAGCGCGCCGAACCATGCAGCGGCGGCGGATTGGCGATGCCCTCGTCGACGCGCCGCTGCTCCTCGCGCTGCTCGTTTTCGATCCGTTTGCGCGCCCGCCGTTGGGCGAACATGTTGGTGATGGCGCTGCCGATCTTAATCCCGGTGGACAGGCCTTCTGTCGTCCCTTTCCGGGACGATCCGAACGGCTCCATTCCCTTCAAGGGATCGAAATCCTTGAACCAATCCGGCATGCCCCAGCCCCCGCAAGACGGGACGATGTAACACTAAGAAACAGCTGGCATAAACCCCTTTGGCAGGGGCCAGATGAATTTTCCAGACTGTTCGCTAGCGGTTTCGTGACGAGATTGCTGTAAGGGGCCTGAGTGGAAAGCAGACGGGCCGGGATGCCGTCTTCAATCACACAGCAGAACTGCTGTGCCAGAGGCCTCCGGAAGCGGAGGCAAGAAACAAAAGAGGGGGATGAACATCCCCTTGCCTCTTGAGCAGGCGAACGCCCAGTTTTCCCGTTCTTTGACGCCTTGATTACTGTTCCTTGCAGTTGCCCTTGTTACCGGCATTTTCACCAGGAAATCTCAAGTTCCGGGTATTCCGCCACGATGGACGGGCGGAAATCATCCTGTTCGAGACGGGTCGGACGCCAGACGTATTCGAACTGCTCGGAATCGAGCCATTTCTCAAGCGCCTTGGCTGCCTCCGTATCAGAAAGGTCGAATGGAAACTCCTGCACCACACGGTAGCGGCGATGGCCCTGGAAGGCGGCCTCATCGATGGCGGCCGCGATCGTCGCGGGCTTGAAAAGCCTTTCAGCGTATTTGGTCCTCATCTTGTTGGCCATGAGGAAATTGCCTTCCGCGCGTTTCATCAGAAGGCACTCCCGAGATAGGTGTCGGTGATTTTCAGGCGGCCATGGCCCAGCTCGGCGGAAATCCGGTGGCGCGCCGCACGGTCGGCGGCACGTTCGTTTCCGGTCATGTCAACCCAGCGCTTGCCGCCTGCCAACGGGCAGGACTGGCCGGTCAGCACCGCATAGCGTTGCTGGGCGTAAGCATGGCGGAATCCGTGGGTGTTGCGGAGGCCCGCCTTGAGCGTCTGGTACTCGAACCGCTTGAGGTGTTCGACATAGGTCATCTGCGCGGGGATCAGGGATCCGCCACCGGGGACAAGGCGCATGATATGTTCAAGGACCTGCCGCTGTTCCAGCGTGGTGACGGGCACGGTCCGAGCCCGGCCCCCTTTCGTCCAGCTCGCCTGCAAGGCGATATGGTCGGCCCGGATGGCCGCCTGCGGCTGGAACTTCATGGCTTCCTCGCGCCTGAGGCCAAAGGCCACCTGGAGGAGAACCGACGCCTTGATGTAGGGGCATTCGATGGTGCCGAGCTTGGCATGATCGAGCATCTGGGCGCGGTTGCGGGTGACTTCGCCACGTTCGGCGACGCCGTACGTGGCGTTGTCGCGATTGACGACATTGACCTTGTTGACCTTCTCCGCCCACCAGCGCAGCCAGGTGAGGCGGTTGCGGATACTCGCATCCGAGGTATCGGTATCCAGCCATCGTTCGACAAGCGCGTCGACATGCTTGGGTTTGAGGGAGGTCGCGGACGGCAACTTGTAGCCGAGGTCCACGAGGTCGTTGGCCATTGCGGACAGGCCGCGCCGGCGGTTGTTTTGAGTGCCATAAGAGCCGTCCCGGTTGCGTTGGCACAGCCGCACCAGGTCCATGGTCAGATCGTCCATCTTGCTCGCTTTTTGTTTTTGGCTGAGTGTTGATGGCCGATGCACGTCCGTAGAGCGTGACACCCCGCGAAGGTCATTCGCGGCAGGGCCGGAATGCGTAGTCTTCCTTACGGTATGAGCCTCCCGAGCCAGCCGGATGGCTGGCCGATATGGTTTGCCCTGTTGGGCATCCGGTTACCGAGAGGTCGAAACCGGAGGTGTGGCCGCCGCGGCGGCGCACGTATGCGATAAGCAGTCATTCTGCTCTCCTTTGGTTGGGGAAAAGGTCGGTTGAGATGGATCAGGCAGTTTTTTGCCCGCCGGGATAGTGGACGCTGTCGCCTGTTTGTGGCCAGCACATTGCACCGGAAATGATCAGCGAAGCGCGGCGTCATTTGCGAGTCATGTGGTGGCGTTTGCGCGAACCCGGCATCCACCGTGGGTTTGGGGGCGGTCTGTCACTCCCCAATGCATTGGCGAGTGACAGACCGCCGGCCGCCGGCATCGTCGGACATTCCATGCCCGACCATGCTCGTCACGCTTCTCCGTGTTCCTGGCCAAGGGCATTGGCCCGGATCCCGTATTGCGTTCGGCGCGGCAAGCGGTGCCCCTTGTGAGCCGGGCTTGGCGGGTCGGTGGCCGCCTACGCAGTCTGTGCATACCGGAGCCAGGACTGCGGCCCGTCCGGCAGGCCTCCAGCCTCCGCCGCCCCAGCGTGATCGTGTTATCGAATTTGGCTCGTCACGTCCGATGTCACGCGATTGGCCCTGGCGTTTCCGCCGATGGTCTGCCCGGAGCTGATGACTGTTCTCTTCTAGCCGGCGCGGCCGTCTTGTCCCGTTCCTGCCCGCTCCTTCGCTGCGCTCCCGTGTTGGGGACAAGCCAGCCCTGCACGCCGTCTCCTTTGGAACCGTCCTCCGGGACAGAAACCATCAACCAAAGGAAAAGACCATGAACACCAAACGCAACACCGAAACGAAGCCTGAGCCGAAGTCACCGATCTACCACGCCTACACCGTGCGGGACGGCAAGGACGGCCAGAAGGGTTTCTGGACCCGCATCGGCTCCTTCTTCGCCCACGACGACGGCGAAGGCGGCACGCTCCTCCTCGACGCCCTGCCGCTCGACGGACGCATCGTCCTTCGCGCACCGAAGGCCGACGAGTAGGAGGCCGACATGCAGATCCTGACCCAAGACCTGCGGGAGAAGCTGCTGGCGAATGGTCGCCAGCAGCTTCCTCTCCGCGGCACCGGCGGCGAAATCGACTTCATGCCCGTCGTCAAACTGTTCACGCCGGATGCCGGCGCGACCTGGCTCCTCACCGAGATCGATCCGGAAGACCCGGATATCGCCTTCGGCCTTTGTGACCTCGGGCTGGGATGTCCGGAGCTTGGCAGCGTCAGCCTGACCGAACTCGCGTCGGTGCGAGGGCGCCTTGGCCTGCCGGTCGAACGTGACCGGCATTTCCGGGCGGATAAGCCTCTGTCGGCTTATGCCGAGGAGGCACGACGACTCGGCCGCCTCCGAGTGTAGCGATCGACACCGTTTTCAACGCCATCCTTTGGGGTGGCGTTGAATGTCGAAAGCTGTGGCGCACCACCGTGGCTACCGCCAATCCCGCTAGCGGCAAGGTGGCTGGGCGCCGATGATCTTACGAAAACTCAAAGCTCAACGAGTTTGCGGCTTCGGATTGCGTTTTTGGTGAGTATCGAGATGCAAAGGTGGGAATGATCGTAGAGCCACGACGTATCAAAGACTGGAGCGCCTTCCATAAACGCAGCCATGATACTGGAAACCGGTCTCTGCCGGCGCAGGAGCTCGACATAGGCGTTGACGAGATCATTATCGTCGTAATTCCGGTAAAGCTGGGGGTTGGACGGATCCGAAACCATTGACCATGGCCCCACTTGACGAGGTGTCCTGATGGTGGCGGTCGCCAGCCGTTTCAGCGCTTCCCAGTGACGGTCCGTACTGTCTAGCAAATTGATGGTGTCGGCGAGGTCGACTTCACATTCGATGACGGCCGGACCGATGCCAGGATTGTTTTTGCGGCGACGGTCGGCCACTGATCGAGCCCACTCCGCTGCGCGTCCGGGAGCGCGATAAAACAGGTAGAACCCGGTTCCCAACCAAGATCCTTCTCTAGGAATTAACTGGAAATCACCGGCCATAATGGCGCTTGCCCTATCCGACGTCGTGCCGTGATAGGCCGTAATGTAACGACCCTCCAAAAGTCCCCCCCAAACACGAAAGTAGCCCCGAAGGGCTACTTAGATTTACGAAACGTGACGAACTCTTCCTCTGGATGGGGCTTTAGGCCCCACTCCTTATCAAATTTCTCTACCGTCTTGGCGGCGAGCTGTTTGAGCTTTTTGGGCGAGTTGACCTTATCGATCTCGGAGAAAAGAGCTTTCATATCAACGTTATGCGTAGGCATAGCGTCGGTTGGCGAAAGTTGTGAAACGGTATCGGGTTGCACAGTCGTTGCCCTTTCAGGTTTGTCGGGCGCGACGATGTAACCTTTTGAAGGGCTGCGTCGGCCCTTCTTAGGAGTAACAACTTTACTGTAACTCAATTCATAAGGCTGGAAAAATAATTTAGTTGATTCGATTGCTGCTCCAGATAACTTCTTTCCACGAGCGTCAGTGACAATAACGGAGCCTTTTCGACTAACATTTTGGCCGCCAAAGCCTTTCACGAAATTGCCTCTACGTTCGTCAAGCCATCCGACAACCTTGCCTGACTGATCCACAAGCTTATTTCCATCGACCACGGCTTCTATGACCAAGCCCTCATCGATGCCCAGTCGGGACTTCTTTTTGGGGCTGGTATGGATCGTTTTCGTTTTCAAACGAGAATCCTCGATCTGAATCTGTCCCTGTTATATGGCTCAAAATAGTGGCTGCGCAAGCTTGGGTACTCCGGGTGTCCTCGATGGTAAGCGGAACAGCTTGGCTAAGCCGTGTAGGTAGCAACTTCCTGTAACTTCCCACTGCATGCAGGTTTTGCGGGCAAGGCCCACGGGCAGCCTTTGGCACCCTATTGAAAGAGCGCCACTTGCCGATACACTGGGAACGTCGAGGCGGCCAGGGGTTCACGACATAAAGCGGAAGGCTGGGTTGCGGCGTCATAGGCATGTGATGCAAAGAGGCTTTTGAAATGAAGCGGATGCGAGAAGAGGACATTCCGGCGTTCGTGCAGGAGGTGGCCGCAACCGGCTGCGACATCTGCGCCGTTGGGCCGGCTTACTACACCATGGGCGATTCCGATGTTCCGCGCGGCAAGCGCAGGGGGCTATACAAGAAGCTCGCCGACATCGACGCGCGCTATGGCAGCCGCGACCATCTGCGTTACCAGATCGTGGCGCACCTGGCCTCGATTGGCCGCTACATCGACGCGCCTCCACCGGACGAGGAAATGTGGATCGATAGCGAGGCGCCCGACTTGGCCGAGGTCACGCCTTACGACGAGGCGCACTTCCCTACCTACGCAGTCCTGCTATTCGCGGAGGCCAAGGGCGTCGACTGGCGCAAGGTGGCACGAGCCCTCTTGAACATCGACCCAGAGCGCCAGCCAGAACGGGCACGCCGGGCCTGGGCATCGCATCTGGCGCGGGCGCGGTGGCTGGCGACGAGCGGGTACGGGGAGCTTCGGAGCGATTTGCTGCAATAGGCATCGACTGCCGCAGGAAGCCCCCCCGGCAGACCGCCTCCAAAGGGGGGCGGTCCATGGCAGTTCCCGGGGCGGCATCGTAGTGATGTATGCCGTTAATAAGCAGAAGACGGTTCAGGCAACATCCACATGGACCTGTTATTCCTCAATCAACAACGTTCCCGGCGAAGGCGTGTACGACAGCTGAGGCGAGTCGATGAGATCGTCCTAAGGCGTCAGGATAGGGGTGATGTTTTGGTCAAACACGAGAGTTGGTCCGAACAGGACATTCTGGATTTGCCGCCAGAAGAGTCGGACGATTTTGATCGCAAAGGCGGGCGTCTTTTTGATGAAGTGGAAGACAAGGTACTGACGACCATAGCCAAGGCGCTATCAGCCTTCGCTAACTCCGGAGGCGGATCACTTGTGCTCGGCGTGAAGGACGACCGTTCCATCGACGGCATTCCGGCGATGAAAGGCAGGGCAACAATTCGCGACTGGTTGGAGCAGAAGGTTCCGCACCTGTTAGATTACCCGTTGGCTGATTTCAGGGTCCACACGGTCCTTCGCAGGGAACAGTCGCAAATCCCAATCGGCAGAGAGATCATTGTGATCGACGTTGGCGACAGTGCCGCTGCGCCTCATCAAAGTGCACGTGATCACCTGTATTATCATCGCCAGGGCGGCCGGTCGGTTCCCGCCAAACACTTCTATTTGGACCTGCTGCGGCAAAGACTGACACATCCGGTTTTGACGTTGGGGATGCATGGCATCCAAACCCATGCCGCGCAGGAGCTCAATGGCGGAATTTACTTCATTGAGAATTTGACGTTCGTTGTGAGGAACGTGGGGCGAATAGCAGCTCATGAATGGGCGATCTCGTTGCGAAACGTGGAGCACCCCACCGATGGCTTCTTCGACCGCCATCGCCTCAGGTTCGAGTATGAACACGAGTTCCAGATTCCGTATTCTTCAAGGTGGTATCGAACTCAGGCAACCAATCTTGCCGGGACGGGGTTTGAGGCAAACCCGACCGCTAGGGTTCCCGGTATTCTTCCCGGTGGGCGGACCTATTTCCAACATCACTGAGGCCATCGAAGAAAGATTCAAAGGCACTATGTTTCAATTTCAGTTGGCGACGGAATTTTCTGCCGGTGAGATTTCACCTTTGGGTTTGGGGCAACTCATGCCTGTGCAGGAGATGGCACTTATGGCGTGCAAAATGGCTCCGCACTACTTCTCATTGTGATCGACACACCCTGAAACGCGCTAGACTAGGTTCCGGGATCAGCCACCGGATGTTCTGCTTGAATTCCCTGAGCAATCGAAAACTCATTGAGCTTTGCAATGACATGGTCTGTGGCCATGTGAACGGCAAAGCAGATTTCCGATAATTCATGACGGGTCAGGCGAATATTAGTGCCCACCGCAAAGCTTCTTTCCTTCCATGTCAGACGCATGATGATCATCGCGCCCTCGTGGCCGGTAGCAACGTGTCCGGCTTCAATGGCCTCGTGATCTATCGGTTGTTCCGTACCATCGGGGTGCCTCATGAAGACGCCCAAAAAAGACCAACGGATCAGAAGTCGATTGTTTTCGGGGCTCACATCCTTCCGTGAGACGAGGCCCATTCGGTGGGAAAGGCAATTGCGAGCTTTTCGAAAGCTCTCAAACATCTCCCAATACCGCTGATCGAGACCGATAAGCTCCCGCAAACGGCTGTATTGAGCACTGATGCTAAGCATCTCAACTTCGGCGGCGAGCGCGCGCAAATCCGTTGGAATGTAGCTGTGCGTCGCCATCATGTGCTGAATCGGAAAGCAGTGCTTCAGAAAGATGGTGAACGCATCTACCAGATCGCGAAGCGCGTTGCCGATGATCCAAGCTTCGAAGTTCTCGTTGAATTGCCTTCGCGTCTCGTCGGAAATTTCACTGGGAACAAAATGATAGCTCATGCGGTCATCGAGCTGGTGGGGCAAAGAAGGAATATGATTTGCGGCATTGGAGCCCAACGCCAGAAAGACCGAAGCTCTCCGAACCCCTAGGTCGGCAGGTCGACGCAAGCGAGCAAAATCAATTCGCACATGCGGTCGCTCGCCAGGTCCGTCAGTAGCTTGGTCCGACATGCTTACTCCGGCAGAGAGTTCAACTGGAATACTCAATCCACATTATTCGCCGGGTTCCGGCGGCCGAGGACGCCACCAGCGCCACAGAATAAGTCCAGCGCCGGCGACAGCGCTGATGATGGTGACGATGTTCGCGCCGTCGGCGAGAAAGCGAAAATGCTATTCAATCAAACAGTTATCTTGAAAAATCACGATTTGTGTCAACTGAGTTATTTGCCGCCGCCAGCATTAAAGGGGAATGCTGCGTGGTTGCCATGCAACAAACGGTGTTCGGCCTTCCAGACCGATCTGAAACTGAAGCTTGACCCCATCGCCACGGCTCCAAAACGCGCTGCCGGTCGCGTTGTTTTATTGTTGGAGTTTTTGCTGCAAAATCAGGAAGTCTAGGTCTCTAAGAAGTCTCTCCTTTGAACCCTCGTCGACGGGTGGTGGCGCTGGCGGGATGACCGCCTTGGGTTTCTGACCTTCCGGTAGCTTGGTCGCGCGCTTCGGCGGCTCGACCTTTTTCTTTGGTGCTTCGGCGGGTTTCTTCGGTGCCTCGGCGGGCTTGGGGGCAAAGGTGATGATGATCTTGTTGGTATCAGTCCACGCGCTTTTCCAACCCCAACCAAGGCCAGCCTGTGCGGTATTGAAGGGGATCTTGACGATTTTTACGCTGGCTTCCCCCTTCTGCACGAGTTTAAAACTCAGGGTATAGGCCGCGGATTCCGGCTTCGTTCGGGTCTCCGCATAGGCATCCTGCAACTGGGCCAGCCAACTGGCGATACCCAAGTCTCCCATCAAACGGATACCATGCGTCCTGCGTGCTTCAACCGCTTCGTGGTCACAGTCAATTTTATCCTCAACGCCCAAGCCGATCGTGAATTTGTAACCGACCTGCCGGTCGGCTGTGCCCGTCACGTCCGTGGAAAGAGCCAATGTGGCAGTTTGCGGAACGTAAGGCACATCGTTGCCGGCGCTCCCGTTCCCACCACCTTCGGCAATCACGTTCAAGGAGAGGTCGACTCCGGCGTTCCACTTTTCTTTGTCAGTCAGGAAGGATGCCGGCCCCACGCCTGTCTTTGTGTTGCCGTCGCGCCCCTCCTTTAGCTCGCACCGAATATTGTCGACGATGTCAGAAATACGCAGCAATCCGACGTCGGTCTGAAGCTTGGGGACACTTCCGCACCCTGAAACGGCCAAGCAAATTCCGAATGATCCCCTTATGAAAATTTTAATCATTTGCCCCCCCTTGCAGCATCACAACTGGTGCATCCTGCATAGGCAAAAGACAAACGAGATTTTCGCCCAGAAAGCGCTGTCAACAAATTTTCAAAGCTCAGAGGGCCATTCCGATACCCTTTATCTGAACGAGCTTGAAGGCGAAGAAAGGAAGCCTCGTGTTTTGGGCGAACAATATGGAGCGACGAAAAAACAACGACTCAGCAGAGCTGGGTCGTTTTCGGCATCTATTGTCGCTCAGCTAGACGACCGCATTTTCAATGCCCAGTCTGGAGTTCACCTGGCCCGATGCATCCGTTATAAAAATCGGGGACTTTGATCGCCGAACATCGATCGGAGTTTGCCCGGAACAGCTCGAAGAGCTGTTCCGCGTCGAGAGACAACCGCGTGACGCGCATGTCGCCGTTGGAGTCGCCAAATTCGAACAGAATGTCCGTCGTCGGCGCCTCTCTTTTCTGGATGACAAGTTGTATCATCTCCAACGAGTTACGATACGACTGATCCTGATTAAGAAGGGGTACGATGTCGAACATCAGAAGATTGCTGCCGGGCGCAACGATAGCTTTTTGATCATCGCGCAAGCGGATCTTCGTGGCTCCAGCGAGATAGTCGCTTTTAGTGACTGCCCGAACGAACACTCCCGGCGCATCACCATTGTTGTTCACAAGCAAGCGGATAGTGGTGCCCTCCAAGGTGATCATGGGCGCGGCCATATCCGAGCGCGGGGAATGGAGCAGACCTATGAAACTTGGCACCGCAAAGCTGAGAACCGAGATTAGGGCAGTGAGTAGAGCTAACACGGTGTTGGACACCGCAAACCAGCGTCGCCAGTCCTGAAAGGATTGGCAGTGGGTGCAAATGTGAGCTGACTCGGGGATGGAAAGGCTGCACTGACGGCAGCGCACCATGCGTTGCTCTTCCATGAACGCTGCGCCCCCCTGCACGATGCTTCCACATCCTAACCGTCATCGCCACGTAGGCCTCAGTTTGATCCGGGATCAGAAAAGCCGTCGGAATGGCGGGATAGACTATACGGCTATTAAATATCAAAGGGTGTTTAAATCACTCATTAAGTCAATGCACTCGAACCCTATGCCGCCGTCAAAGACAAAATCTTAGTACATTGACCCCAGGCGGTTGGCTGAAGGGCGGTTAAACAAAGACAAGAAGATCAGATACATGGCATGAGGTGAGACGTTCTTGCGCTTGAGCATCGTACAAACTTCCTGGGGATACTTCGGGCTCAAGCTGTAGCGGTTACGCTCGAATGGACCGCCTGCCGCAAGATTGCACTCAAAAAAGAGGGCAATTTCGTAGCCGGTTCGAAATGCACACCACTCGCGTCCGTACTGCATTATATACTCGACGTCGTAGTTTTCAGGATCCGCGTTACAATCATCCCATATTGCTACTGGCGGCTCTCGCCGTAGCCAGAAGGCCAAGAAAGCTGCGCGCTTAAGGTGGTCAGCGGGGCCCTTTACTTGGGGCTCCAGCCTCGCAATATCTTCCTTCCAAAACGTATGAGCCCATTCTTGCCGATTGGGATCGAACTGGAGGGTAATCCCGACCCGTTGGGCTGAGTCGTTATAGATTCCTTGAACGACTTCCTTAAAGCCGCCCAGTGTCTCCATCCTAAGAAAAACGTCTCCATCCAGCGTGAAGCGGCTCATTGTCGGTTCCATAAAAAAGAAGAGAGGGTGGAGTGCCCTCTCTTCGAATACTGCGAATGGATTAATTAATCAACTTGCTTTGAAATAAGCTCGTCGACGTTGCTAAGTTCCCAGTTGGAAACATTGATCGAAGGCAATCCGTTTTTTTGGTAGTTGTGATCCACGCGAACTCTGCCCTTCATTCGACTCTCATAAACACGAGAATGAATGTCTTGATCTGTATAGATGCCTTGCATCGAGTCATTTTCTGTCATTGAAACGCTCCAGGTGGTTCTTTCGATGCAGCTATGTTAACATGCATAGGAAATAATTCCCAAAAAAATAATCCAGGGCAGGTTCGAAAGTATTTCGAGTCGTTACTAAAGGATTTTTGGGCAAAAATGTGTTGCTGTTCTGCAACGGGCTGATTTTTTTGCTTTTTTGCCGATTTATGAGATGGCGTTGGACATACTGGCTATCGATCCGGAGAAGGAGCCATTCCGCGCCCGCGAGGCAGTTTGCAGTCATCTCGAGCGCGTGCATTGGTTTATCACCCTCAGCTATCCACGAGGGTACCACAGTTCGAAAAGGTTCTGTGGAGAATTGGGAATGTTCTGGCGTCGAATTGTAAATATTGTAGGCGAAAGCTTGTCCAGTACGGCCTTTATCTTTTCGGCGTTGGCGCGATCTTCCGCCGAAAAATAGCGTATCTCGCCTAATCGTGGCCCTTTGAGCCCCACGTTCTCAATGCCCCGCGCCGCGTTGATCCCGTTGGCAACCAACCCAGAGATCAGCTTGGTCGCATCGGCGCGCTGGCTCTCTGCCGCGATTTGAACAAAGACGCGGGGCTTGGCGCCGGCTGGAGCCTGCGGCGGTTTTTGCACATTACCGGTGGGAGGTGGGCTCTTCGGATCCGCCGAGAGGACCGCGACCTGCGCCGGGCCGCTTGGCGGCACCTGGTAGCAGTCGACCCTTGCGACGGTTCTCAGTTCTCCGGACTGGTTTATGGGCGTGAAGGCTTCGACGTTCTGGGCGGCCCCATAGACCAGCCCGATCAGGTACCCACGCCAGAATATAGGCCCGCCGCTCATGCCGGCGGCGATTCCTGCCTTCATGTAGTCTCGAAACGAGCTGTCGAGGATGTCGGTTGTGACGACAGCAGGCAGAACCAGTAGTGGCGCCGAGTCCCCCGCCGGAAACCCCGCGACAGTGATCGATTCCATGATTGGCGGTATGTTGCAGCCAAGTCGGAAATATGTGCCGATCCCGGCATTTCGGACCTCGGTCTGGTTGACGTAGAGAAGAGCAATGTCTGTACTGCTCGCATCGGCGGGGTAACGGGAAGCAGGGATCAGAGCAGTTTTAACGCCCCTCAACGATACGCTGACCTTGCCTGTGGCAGGGTCAAAACCATCAAAAAGGTGCTTGGCCGTAAAGATGAAGCCGTCCGCCCCAAGCAAGACGCCGGAGCCTTCCCTGAACAGGTTGCCATCCGCCTTGGTCAGCCTAACATAGACTACCCCGTCAAAAATATTTTGAACGGATTGTGCGTTGCATTGGCCAAGTAACGAAAGGAACATATAAGCAAAGGCCGCAAGCCGACAAATGCCTACATGGACAGAGGTTTGTAGAGTCCCGTCACGCATGCCACATCACCGTTTGAAATAGTGGAAGGATTGACCACAAATGCAACCCGTTCGCCGCGAGCGTTAAGGATGGTAGCCCATTTATCTTTGATAGGGTACATCATGATGGACGATTTATCGAGGTTGGGGCTAGCTAGGCAAACAGCGCTTTTGTCCAGTTTTGTAAGTATCTGCTCCTTGATGGTTTCTTCACTCCAACCCTTTGGATGCATATCCGCGAAAACAGCGTCTTTGTCCCATTCGATCGTGGACTGAGGGAACCTGTGCTCGTGTTGCAGGCCAAGGGCATGACCGAACTCGTGCATGATACTGGCCGGGTGTAGGTCGCTGAAGCACATCGTATACGGCGTGGTGACGGTCTTCGCGCGTTTGCCGATGGCCGACCAGTTCTGATTAGAAAGCACTTGGACGCGTATCTTCGCCTTCTCCACACTGGCCGTGAAGTCGAAGTCTATGAAAGTGCCGATATGCGTGGCCAGCCACATTCGAGCCGATTCCATGACGATATCGTGTTGAGGTTTCTCACCGTTCAGGAAGGCCACGCCTAGGGTTATCTTGTCCTTAGTCTCACTGTCCTCGGGTAGCCAAATGTCGCTTTTAAAGGCCGTCCCGTAGGGGGTGAATGTCAGCGGGCCGAGGTCCGTTTTGAACGTCAGGTTTTGCCCATTCCCGTCGGCCGGTCGAAACTGCAGGGCGTCAGAATCTGCGCTGTCCTCGACAGCACAGATGAAGGTTGGCTCGTCGGCATGCGCCTTCCCCGCGAGGCAGAGCGCGCAGCATCCGAGGAAGGCGCGCCGGTTGATCATTGACTCGCGAACTGCTCGAATTCGTCATCAGATCCTTTGAAGACGTTGCCGTCCAGACCCCCTTTGTAGGCGTCTCCGACCTTGGCCTTGTCTGAGAACTGCCAGAGTTTCCATTTTGCACCGCCCGGAACCTTGGGGTCTTCACTGGCCTGCCCCGACCGGGAGTAGTCCGCGATCCAGATACCGTAGTCCGAGAGCTCGGAAATCCGTTTCGGTGCGATACCGCGTTCCCGCCACCAAGAGTTCGCCGTGTAAATGACCGGTACCCGTTTGGTTTGCTCCTGCACCTTCGCGCACCAGGCCTTCACTGACGAGAGTATGGTATCGGGGGAATAATCCCTCCAGCGGTCCGGACCGGCCGGTCTGCCAATATCCCATTCGAGATCGAGCACGGGAGGCATGTCGGTCTTTTCGATGCCGCCATGGGAATTCACGAAGTTGAGGAAAGTGTCCGCCTGGGCGGCTCCGGTTTTGCCTGCGGCGAGAAAGTGATAGGCGCCCCTGCGAAGCGTATTAGTCGGATGCTTGGGCAGCGCTTTCACCTGTGACCAGAACCCGGCAAACTTCTTATCCTTGAACTGTGTCCCCTGGGTAGCCTTTATGTAGACGAACTTGATGTTCTTGTCGTCGCGCAAGGACCTGAGATCTACGCGTCCAGAGTAGTGGCTGACGTCGACGCCCCAATGATAACCCTCACGCTTAAGGTTCGTCTGGGGATCGGTCCTGGAATCCTCGGGAAAAGTAAAGTCTCCCGGAATATAGGAACCTCCGGTGTTGTCGACCTCATCCTCCGGCTGCAGCTTCGCGATTGCTATGTTAACGATCCACTCATAAAGGTCGCTTCTCGATGGCTGGTCGGTGAGATCCGCCAATCGGGGAGTCTTCGCTTGGGCGAACGATATGGCGGCAGATGAAGTAGCCAATGTTCCTGCAGCGGTCATCAGAAGTTGGCGGCGATCAAGTTCCATGTAAGCATCCCCCACTAAGAGACATGTTAGAGTGCGGCCAGCAATGAACAGAATTTGCAACAAAAGTCATGCATCATCATTCACACATCTGCAAGAGCTAAAATACTGCCAGTGTTACAAATATTGATTTTGGTCGATCTCATAACCAAAATAATACAGTGCGTGCAGCGGCGTAACCTTGTGGTTAGGCAGCAGTCACGCTCTAGCACTCAGGCACTTGAAGTCAGATCGAGGGCTTCCTATCCTATATATTGCGTGCCAAGAGAATCCCCCATTCTGGGGTGGGTATTCAGGAGGAAAACGATGGCTAGGTACATGAAACCCACCGCTCGACGCGATGCGGTCGTGCGCCGTGCAAACAGTCGGATCTCCGACGCATAAGCCTCAGCTGCCGGTCCAGGCCTGCATCAGTTTTTCGTACTCCACCAGTCTGGCGTAGTCATTCTGATACGGATCGGCAGCGCGCTTTCGCTCCAACTTAATAGCTTCTTTCAACTGACTAATCGCATCGTCCTTCGCGTCGGTCGCATACATCAGCACGGCGCTCGCGTAGTGAGGATAGGGATCGTTAGGGTCCGCATCCACTAATGCAGTCCTCGCGGCCTCTTCCGCTTCGGTCACGACATCGGCGGGGAGGTCCTTCGTGCGCGCGGCAGCTTCGGCAAATCCTGCGCCGCTGTAAGCGATCTCGTCCGTCAACTTGGCACTCTTGTAGAGGGCACGGTATAAGTCCAAGGCGGCCTGAACTTGGGCGGGACCGCCTCGAGCCTTCGCGTAGTCCAGCGCAAGGGCCGCCTGTTCCTCCTGGGCTGGTCTGAAGTCGGGATAGGACGAGACAATGGTTGCATAGGCGGCGACAGCCTCGCTGTAGCTATTCTTCTCGTAGAAGATTTTGGCCTTCGCGAACTTCGAGACACGCAACTGCTCGTCGTTCTTGCCCTCCGACAGTTTCGTCATCTTTGCGACAATATCGAGCGCCTTGCCGAACTCCGCCTCAGCGAGCTCTGGTCGGTCCGACTCCTGATAGTTGTCCCCCAGCCTCCTGTGAATGTTTTGCAGCCCGTCCAGCACCTCGAAGCTGTCGGGATCGAGATAGACGGCTCGTTCGTAAACGGTCTCCGCCTCCTCATATCGCCCAATCATTCTCAGCGACTTCCCAAGCATCTCGAGGGCTTCCATGTCGTCGGAACTGAACTCGTAATAGATCCCGAGGAACCTTGCCGCCGAATCCCACCGCTTCTGTAGAAACTTTACCGTTCCTCTCTCTTTAATAACGTTGACGATGCCCACCTCGTCGTTTTGCATGCTGGATTTCATTATCTGTTCGAGCACCTTCTCGGCCTCCTCCAGCTTCACGGACTTCCTCAGAGAAACGGCCTGTTCGAACTGCTTTTTGGTTGCATCATCGAAAGTGGCGCCGCCCGAATGGGCGGGAGGCGACCAAGCAAGGAATGCAAGAAAGGCAGGGACCATCAGGGCCCTACAATCCCGTCCTCGGCGTCTCCATTTAGCTGAACGTTCCATGCGACACACCATCCGAGGCTGCGACATTGACACTAAACGGAGAGCCAGCGCGCCACCGATCACTATTTGCGCTTGCTGCCAGCCGCGATATATTTTCCTTGAATGGCGAAGGTGACGTTGCTTCTGGTCGTGGATTTTATTTCAGGATTGGCCCACGATAGCGACGCGGGTCCGGCGGCGAATGCCGCTTGGAACGCGCCCTTAGAAAGCGTGTATACTTTCTTTGCATTCGCCACTTCGGTGACGATCATGTAAGGGCGATTCCCTTTGAGAACGTCTTTTCGACAGCTTGTTCCCAGGTTGGCTAGAACGAAATCGGCTGCATTTCGCGAGTCGCCAGACACAAGGTGCGTGATGCGGTAGCCATCCACTTTGATTTTCTTGTACGGCGCAGTAATTGTGCCAATTCCGGGAACAGAAAGAGCGAAATTTGTTGAGGCCAGGTTATCTTCTAAAGAGTCGTCATGGTCTGCGACTTTTGTCGAAAGGCCCTTAATTGCTGCGATACCCATGTCATTTTCGCAGATTTGGTAAGCCGATCCATCTTTGTGAAAGGTATAAATACCTGGTGTCGAGATTGCATAGCCATATGAAGGGCTGATGGAGTACGCCCCGGGCCCTAGCGCTTGGACGGCGACGGTGGGACTGGATCCAATAACTTGCGGAAGGAAATTTTCGTTTTGTTCAACCGTGCACGCGCTGAGAAGCGCGGCAGCGGCAGCAACCGGTATGATCTTAAACACTTTTGAAGCCCCCTTACCCTTGGGGAAGGCGTAAGCAAACTCATAGAGAATGTAAAGACGTATTCGAGCAGAGTTCTGTGAACACACCACAATGAGTAACCTCAACATGGCGTCGGTGGCAACGAGGACGGCGGTGCCTCGTTGGGCAGACTAGGAAGAGTGTTTAGCTGACTGTCTGACTCCGCGAGACAGTTCCGCCAAGTTCGTTCCATTATCCATAAAAATAGAATGCCGTTTTGGATGCAGTTTTGCACGTGCTTCGAAACCTCCGGTGACCGCCCGCGGGACGTCCGCTGTCCGTGGCTGACTGCCGCCATCGGCATCGAGGCGAGCCGACGTCTGGGTGGCGCTTTATACGGCGCCCTTCGCCGGGGGCTGTCGGTCCCTCATCCCGCCTGACGGGCGGCGCTATGCTGATGCTCCTACGGCCGCCCTGTTGAACCGGTCTCAGGGCCACGAACTTTCTCCAGCACCGAACTGGCTTCGTCCCGCTGGCGGGCATTTCGGTGCTTCCGCCTTGTGCCCCTTTTTTGTAGGGGGAGCTCCGCGGCACGGCTTTGCCAATATCGATTGGATCCAAGGAATGTTTCTGACCTCGGATAAGGAGAGGCCCGCGGCCCATTAGTAGCCCCCTATCTTCGCTGCTCTCAGTCCGGGACAGGCTCAGCCCGCGACTTGTCGCCCGCCGGAACGGGTGTTCGATTTCGGTAACCGCAATCAAATTCGTTGGCGCAGGAATATGTTCCTGTTATGTTCGACGCATGCACGACAGTCATTCGCATCTTATCTATGTTGGCCAACCAGCGGACTGGCCGATCGTGCTTCCTGTGATGGGCACCCGAATCTGTGCGGGCTTTCCCAGCCCCGCCGACGATTTCCTCGACGGAGAACTGGATCTCACCCGCATCCTCGTCAAAAATAGACCCGCAACGTTCCTGTGGCGCGTGGCAGGGAGTTCGATGCGCGATGTCGGCATCTATGATGGCGACGTTGTGGTGGTGGACCGGAGCGTCAAGCCGAAGGACGGCATGGTGGTCGTGGCCGTGATCAACGGCGAGACCAGCCTGAAATTGTTTCGGCGTGGCAATCCGCCGAGCCACCTTTGCCAACAAAGACATGCAGGCGTTTCCGATGGATGACGTTTCCCAGGTCGAAATCTGGGGGGTGGTCACGTGGACGCTGCACAAGCCCCGCGCGTAGGGCGGGTGTACGCGCTGATTGACGGCAACAGTTTCTACTGCAGCTGCGAGCGCGCCTTTGCACCGGCGCTTAATGGCCGGCCGGTGATTGTGCTGTCCAACAATGACGGCTGTGCGGTCGCCAGAACGCCTGAGGCGAAGGCACTCGGCATCGCCATGGGCGCGCCGTACTTCAAAATTCGCGACCTATGCCGCAAGAACCGGGTGGAGGTGTTCAGCAGCAACTACACGCTTTACGGGGATATGAGCCGGCGGATGAATGAGATCTACCATCAGTTTGCACCGGAGGTGGAGGTCTACTCAATCGACGAGAGCTTCCTCGACATCACCGGCCTTGGCGGCAGCGACTATGTCGCCTATGGGCAGAACCTGCGGCAGACCGTGCGGACCTGGACCGGCATCCCGACCTGCGTCGGCATCGGGCCGACCAAGACGCTGGCCAAGCTTGCCAACCGAACCGCCAAGACCAATGCGGAGCTCAACGGGGTGTGCGATTTCAGCAACGCTGGTGTCCGGGAGAAGTACCTACCGGCAACGCCGGTAAACGACTTGTGGGGTGTAGGTGCTGCCTCGGCTGCCAAACTCAAGGCGATCGGGGTCGAAACTGTTGGCCAACTGCGGGCGCTGGACCCGAAACGGGGCCGCCAACTGCTCACCGTCGTGGGCGAGCGCATGATCCATGAACTGAACGGCATTGCCTGTCTTGCCTTGGAAACCCTGCCGGCCGGTCGGAAGGGGATTGCGGTGACGCGCAGCTTCGGCAGGCCAGTGACCTCGCTCGTCGAGATGCAGCAGGCGGTGGCGGCCTATGCGACGCGAGCAGCCGAGAAACTGCGCCGGCACGGACTCTGTGCCGTGCAGGGCTTCGTGTTCATGCACACCAACGCCTTCAATGGCGACAAATGGAGCCACACAGGCAAGGCGATTGCGTTTTTAGAGCCGACCGACGATGCCCTTGAGCTGGTTGCGGCAACGACGACCGCGGCCGCCGCCGCTTGGCGTAGTGGATACCGTTACGCCAAGGCCGGTATCATGTTGACCGAACTGGTGCCCGCTACCATGGTGCAAACGTCCTTGCTGGCCATTATCGATCGGGGTGAGCGGGTTAGGCTGAATACAGCGATGGATGCCGTCAATGGGCGATTTGGCCGGGACACGCTTGTGCCGGCAGCGATGGGCCTGAAACGATTCTGGTCTACCAAGTTCGACCGGAAATCGCCGTGTTTCACCACGCGGTGGGATGAGTTGCCCCAGGTGGCAGCTTAGCCCAGTGCTTGTTTTGTAAGCACCGGCCGTTCGTGACTGAATACATACATCTTGGATTTGGGGTAAATCTTGAGGGACAAAGGACATTGCCAGTGATCGAACCGACCATCTCTTGCCCCAGCTGTACAGTTGGAGAGCGTAGCCGATGAACGCGGTGGAAATTGAACAGGCTATATCGGCCCTAGCGGAGCAGCCGTTTGACAGGGAGGAGTTCCCATACCTGTTCCTCCAAGCCTTCGGCAACAAGGATACCACGCTAAAGCGGTTGCGCGCTGGCGCATCGAATAAGTCGGACGTGGGCGGCGTTCTCCAGACCAGCAATATTCACATCGCCGTATCGCCGGTAGGCGAGGTCGGCAAGACGCTGGCATCCCTCAGGGCTAGCCCGGCGACGGTCAGGGCGAAGGCAAAGTTCGTGCTGGCGACGGACGGCGAGGTGTTTGAGGCCGAGGACCTGACGAGCGGTGAGACAGTAGCTTGCGCCTATCCGGACTTCCCGGACCACTTTGGGTTTTTCCTGCCACTTGCGGGTATCACCACCGTTCAGCAAATCCGAGAAAGTTCGTTCGATATACGGGCTACGGGCCGACTGAACCGACTTTATGTCGAGCTCTTGAAGGAGAACCCGGAGTGGGGCACGGGCGCGCGCCGCCAGGACATGAACCACTTCATGGCTCGGCTAATCTTCTGCTTTTTCGCCGAAGACACCGACATTTTCATGCAGTCAGGCCTCTTCACAGACACGATCGAGCGAATGAGCGCCAGGGATTCCGCCGACACACATGCGGTAATCGGCGAGCTATTCCGGGCCATGAACACCAAGACCACCGAGAGGGCGGGCGCGAAGCTGCCCCGATGGGCTGACGTGTTTCCTTATGTGAACGGCGGCCTTTTTTCGGGCAGCACCGATGTGCCTCGCTTCAGCAAGATTGCGCGTTCCTATCTGCTGCACATTGGCAATCTCGATTGGAAAAAGATCAACCCGGATATCTTTGGATCGATGATCCAGGCCGTTGCCGACGATGAGGAGCGCGGGGCGCTAGGCATGCACTACACCAGCGTGCCGAACATCCTGAAGGTGTTGAATCCGCTCTTCCTAGACGATTTACGGGAGAAGCTGGAGGAGGCTGCAGATAACCCCCGCATGCTCCTGAATCTGCGCAAGCGCATGGCCAGGATTAGAGTTTTCGATCCAGCGTGCGGCTCGGGGAATTTCCTTGTCATTGCTTATAAAGAAATGCGTTCGATTGAGGCAGAGATTAACCGGCGACGCGGTGAATCCGATTGCCGTAGCGAGATCCCGCTCACCAATTTCCGGGGCATTGAACTTAGGGACTTTCCAGCAGAGATCGCTCGCCTGGCGCTTATCATCGCCGAGTATCAATGCGATGTGCTCTATCGGGGGCAAAAGGAAGCCTTGGCCGAATTCTTGCCGCTCGATGCAATGAACTGGATCACCTGCGCCAACGCGTTGCGGTTGGACTGGTTGAGCGTCTGCCCCCCGACAGGGACAGGGGTCAAATTCCATGCCGACGACCTCTTTCATGCGCCACTTGAACAGGCTCAGATCGACTTCGAGAATGAGGGCGGTGAGACGTATATTTGCGGGAATCCGCCATACCTTGGGTCGACATGGCAATCCGATGAGCAAAAATCAGAGCTGGAGGCTATTTTCGGCAGTCGGACGAAAAGCTGGAAATCTCTGGATTATGTGGCCGGCTGGTTCATGAAAGCCGCTGACTACGGAACGCATACAGATGCCGCAACAGCGTTAGTTTCGACGAATTCGATTTGTCAGGGACAGCAAGTTCCGATCCTTTGGCCTCTCATATTTAAGACTGGGCACGAAATCGTCTTCGCGCATACGTCCTTCAAATGGGCCAATCTAGCCAGTCACAACGCTGGGGTTACCGTCGCGATAGTTGGGATTTCCAATCACCCCAAAAAGATACGCCGGCTGTTTTCGATAGCTGACGATGGGCTTTCTATTGTAAAAGAAATCGACAACATCAATGCCTATCTCGTGTCAGGCCCAAACATTATAGTAAATAAGCTATCGGTCCCTTCCGATGATAGAGCCAATATGACTTGGGGTAATAAACCGGCCGATGGAGGAAACCTAATTTTGAATTTCGACGAACGTCGACAATTGTTGAAAGAAACACCAGAGGCAATACGCTTTTTGCGACCATTCCCAGGTGCGTCAGAGTTCATTCAAGGAATGCAGCGTTACTGTCTCTGGATTCTTGACGCGCATATTGAGGAGGCGAGGCGTTCATCCGAAATAGACCGCAGGTTGAGCGCGGTAACCCAAATGCGCAGTCAAAGCCCGAAAATCCCGACGCTAGAGGCAGCCAAAACTCCGAACCGCTTCGTGGAGATCAGGCAAAATGGTGACGAGGAAATCATTGTCGTCCCAGGTATAAGCTCTGAAAATCGACAGTATCTGCCATGCGGGATTGTGGAAAAGGGAACAATACTTAGCAACAAAAACTACGGATTTTTTGGTGCGTCGCTCTGGAACATGGCTCTGGTGGCCTCGCGGCTTCATTGGGTGTGGATTGGAACCGTTTGTGTTCGGATGCGAACAGACTTCTCATATTCTAACACCCTCGGTTGGAATACCTTCCCAGTCCCGACCCTCACCGCGAAGAACAAGGGTGACCTAACTCGCTGCGCTGAAGACATCCTGCTGGCGCGCGAGGCCCACTTCCCAGCTACGATCGCCGATCTCTACGATCCAGATGCCATGCCCTCTGATCTGCGCGGGGCGCACGAGCGCAACGACGAAGTGCTTGAGCGCATCTATATCGGCCGCCATTTCCGCAACGACACCGAGCGACTGGAAAAGCTGTTTGAGCTTTACACCAAGATGATCGGTGCGCAGGGAGCGACCAATAAACAAAGGGCAGGGGCAAGCGCGTGAACAGTGAATTGAAATCGGTACCGTCTATTTCGGTCTCCTACGCCCACACGGGCAATTCTGCCAAAGCCAACGAATTCGGCATGCGCCCAATGCAGGAGCGCGCCTATGAAAAGCGCGGCGAGCAGTACCTGCTGATCAAATCGCCGCCGGCGTCAGGCAAAAGCCGGGCGCTTATGTTTATTGCCCTGGACAAGCTCCACAACCAGGGCCTCAAGCAGGCAATCATCGTCGTGCCCGAAAAGTCCATCGGATCGAGCTTTAACGACGAGCCGCTGACGAAATACGGCTTTTGGGCCGACTGGACCGTTGCCCCCAGATGGAACCTCTGTAATGCGCCCGGAGCCGATGGCGGCAAGGTCAACGCGCTGGGAGCTTTCCTCGCCAGCGGCGACCAGGTTCTGGTTTGCACCCATGCCACCTTCCGGTTCGCGGTGGACAAGTTCGGAGTCGAAGCATTTGACGATCGGTTGATCGTTGTGGACGAGTTCCACCACGTCTCAGTCCACCCCGACAACAAGCTCGGCCTGCATTTGTGCCAATTTATCGGCCGGGACCGCGTGCATATCGTGGCGATGACCGGTTCCTACTTCCGGGGTGACGCGGACGCCGTGCTGTCGCCCGATGACGAGTCCAAATTCGATACCGTCACCTACACCTACTACGAGCAGCTGAACGGCTACGAGTATCTGAAAGAGCTCGATATCGGCTACTATTTTTATTCAGGCCCCTATTCCGACGACATTCTGAAGGTGCTGGATCCCTCAGAAAAAACCATCATCCACATTCCGAACGTCAACGCACGTGAAAGCACTAAGGATAAGATCCGCGAGGTCGAGCACATCATTGAGGAACTGGGCGACTGGCAGGGAGCCGATCCATTAACCGGCTTCCAGTTGGTTATGACCCCAGAGGGCCGAGTGCTTAGAATTGCCGACCTGGTCGACGACGATCCCGCCAAGAGGGACCGCGTTTCCGCAGCTCTGAAGAATCCGGCGCAGAAGAACAACCGCGACCATGTCGACATCATCATCGCTCTTGGTATGGCAAAGGAAGGGTTTGACTGGATTTGGTGCGAGCACGCGCTGACGGTCGGCTATCGGTCGAGCCTGACGGAGATTGTCCAGATCATTGGCCGCGCGACACGCGACGCTCCGGGCAAGGCCCGTACCCGCTTCACCAATCTGATCGCGGAACCTGACGCCTCCGAACAGGCTGTCACAGAAGCCGTGAATGACACGCTCAAGGCGATTGCGGCAAGTCTGCTCATGGAGCAGGTACTTGCTCCGCGCTTTACCTTCACGCCCAAGACGCCCTCCAGCGGGCCGGCTGAAGGGTTTGACTATGGCGATAAGGGCTATGATCCAGGTCAATGCAATGTTGGGTTTGATCACCAAAACGGGCAATTCCAGATCGAAATTAAGGGATTGGTTGAGCCGAAAAGCAAAGAGGCGACACGTATCTGCAATGAAGATCTCAACGAGGTGATTGCATCTTTCGTCCAGGATAAAACCACGATCGAGCGCGGCCTGTTCGATCCCGAACTGGTGCCCGAGGAAATCACGCAGCTCCGCATGGGCAAGATCATCAAGGATAAGTACCCCGAACTCGATGCCGAGGACCAAGAGGCCGTACGTCAGCACGCCGTGGCCGCGCTTACCCTGACCCAGAAGGCCAAAGAAATCGCCTTGAGTGCAGTCGACCCAGCGATGGTTGGAAACACCGCCTTCATCCAAGGTGTTCGGCAATTCGCAATGGACGTGCGCGAGCTCGACATCGATATGATTGACCGCATCAACCCGTTCGGCGAGGCCTATTCGATCCTGGCCAAGACCATGACCGAGGAGAGCCTGAAGCAGGTTGCGGCGGTAATTGCCGCCAAGCGGGTCAATCTGTCGCTGGAGGACGCCCGAGAGCTCGCCAAGCGTGCCCTCGCGTTCAAGCAGGAGCGCGGTCGCCTGCCGTCGATCACGTCGGCCGACGCGTGGGAAAAGCGCATGGCAGAAGGCGTCGCGTTTCTCGCCCGCAAGGCCAAAGAGGCCGCACAGTGACCGACTTTTCCGACCTTGAACTGTTGGACGCCCTCGGCGTCGACATCGAGCAGGACAAGGCGTCTGCCCGATCCCCCCGCGAGGAACGCATTATCGCGGGGTTTGAGGAGATCCAGCGCTTCGTTGAGCAGCACGGCCGCAACCCGCACCACGGCGAGGGCGGCGAGATTTTTGAGCGGATCTATGCTGTGCGCCTCGATCGACTGCGTGCTCAGGAAGATTGCCGCACACTTTTGGAACCCCTCGACCGCCAGGGACTGCTGTCTGCCGCTTCGGGACCTGAAGCTGCCGTTGCATCTGTTGATGACGACGAATTGCTGGCCCAACTGGGTGTGTCTCCCGGGGCAACAGACGACCTTACAGACCTGCGTCACGTACGCTCGACGGCCGATCGGCGCGCTGCCGAAGAGATTGCCAATCGGGAGCTTTGCAAGGATTTTGAGAAGTTTAAACCGCTGTTCGAGCAGGTGCAGAAAGACCTGGAAACAGGACTTCGCCTGACAAAACCGTTTGCAATGAAGGCCGAGATCCAACCCGGGCACCTGTTCATCGTGAGCGGCCAGAAGGCCTATGTCGCCGAGATGGGGGAGATTTTTTCGAACGCGCAGGGTCGCACCGACGCGCGTCTGCGGGTCATTTTCGACAACGGTACGGAAAGCAATCTCCTGATGCGCTCGTTACAGCGAGCTCTGCATAAGGACGAAGCTGGCCGGCGCATCTCTGATCCTGTGGCTGGGCCCTTGTTCACCCAAGAAAGCGAAGATGGTGACGAGGCGAGCGGGACAATTTACGTGCTGCGCAGCAAATCCAGCGATCCCACGGTCGTCGCAAACCGTGCAATTTTGCATAAGATTGGAGTGACGGGCGGCAGCGTAGAACGCCGCATCGCCAATGCACGGCTCGACCCGACCTTCCTGATGGCCGATGTGGAGATAGTCGCCACCTACGAGCTCTTCAACATTTCCCGCGCCCGCTTGGAGAACGTGATCCATCGCATCTTCGGCGCCGCACGCCTAGATATCGCGATAAAGGATCGCTTCGGAAATCCTATCGTCCCGCGAGAATGGTTCCTGGTGCCTCGCTTTGTCATCGACGAGGCCATCGAGAAAATCAGGGACGGTACGATTGCCGGCTACGCTTACGATCCGAAGACCGGCACCCTTCGGCAATCATAAAAGGTCAGATCAACGCTCCCAGACGCACAATGCTCGATCGAACAGCTGCTCTCCACGGGTTTGAACGGCACTTTCGTCCCAAACCGACATTTCAAGCAGGCTCTGGTTAATCGGGAGCAGCGAGTGTTTCATCATTTCTGGCCGCTTTTTGTCCCAAGACTGATTGGATTGAGAGGTATTCAGACCGGAGCTAAGGATCGTCAAATTGCCAAGTGTCTGAATGGCAGCCTCGCGCTTTCTGGTAGCCGTCACGCGCGGATCCGCTGGTGAGGCCGAATACAATTCCATAAAATCCATACCTTGCCCACCATCTGGCAACGGCCAGGTTTTGATCCACGTTTGGGGCATGATGTGCTCAACGGTTGGCAGAGTGCCGAAAACAACAACTTCAGACTTTGAGGACATGAAAGTCTGATTGAGTCGGCTAAAGAGGTGGACCAATTTAGGGCTGTTCAACGGGCCATAGAGTTGTCTGCTTACCCAAGCCTCCCGGAAAGTGGCGTCATCCGGCCAAACGCCGGATTCGCCTGTCTGGGCGAGGAGCAGAGCTTTGAGCTTGGCAGCGCTGAAGCCGTCTCTACGAAGATTGCGCGTTAGCCCGAGGAATATTCTATTATAGTTCTTCGTACCGAGATTGCAGACTGCCCGGCGCAAAAGGTACGACTCAAGGATTTCAGATATTGCCTGCCACTCTGTCGCTCCCAAATTGGCCTCCAGCAGGGCCAGGAGAAGCGGGTATGCTGTCCTAATATCATAAGCCTCTAGAAATGTGCATAGGCCGTAGAGCTCATCGCTTTTTTCGGGGGCGATGATGCGACGAAACTGGTCGCCTTGCCGGGCCAGAGTTTTGAGTTCGCTAGCCACATCAGCAAAGGGCTTCTCGGATTCAATCCAATGTCGATACTCAATGTAGAGGTGCTTGATGGGGATGTCCTGCCCCTGTCGGCTGGACAAAAAATGTTGCATGAAAAGGTCACTACGCGGTCGCGTCAGACGCCCCTGTTTAACCTCTTCGCGCCAGAATTCTTCATCGAAGCGAGCCCAGTATTGTTTGTAACTTGCCTCAACATCGAGACCGTCGCGGTTTGCACGGAAGAAAATATAGTTCCTCAGTAGGTCAGCGGGGAGTAGCGGCTGCCCCCGCGCATTCAGTGTTTCAAAAATGACCTGTGGATCATCATCTTTCTGCAGGTCGATCACGACCACCATTAGGGCGTTTCGTAAGGTTTGAAAGCACTCGTCGGCGCGTGTTGCGAGGGGGAATTCTGCGGCAAGCGGTGCTTCGCCGTTCTCACCAGTAAAAAACCGATTAAGTTGTTCATAAAAAAACAGATAGGCCTCGACCATACGGGGACGAGGGTCCGGTTTGCGAGCGTATGGCTTCTTTCGAAGGGGATGCCTTTTCAGCAGTTCGGCGCGGCTACCGGAGGCAATTACGTCGGAAAATTGTGGCCGATCGAGTTGCGTAGGCCACACTTTGAAGCGATCTACGGTTGGATCGGCCATCATTCCAGTATTCTCCAAGCATTTGGAGCATTCAGCTGCTAGGGCTGGGCATTCTTTTTCGCTGCAGAAATCTCGATAGGCGGCGAGGAATATCTGAAGCGTCGTCAAGCGTTGCTGGCCATCGATAACTTGGCGCACCACAACATGACCGGTTGGGGTTTGCTTTTGATCGAGAACCATGGCGCCAAGGAAGTGAACAGGAGCGTCTTTGCGCCCATCTAACGCCTCGGTGAACTTCCGCTCAATATCCTCCCAAAGCGGCAGCCATTGCTGCTCTTCGCTCCAAACGTATTGCCGCTGAAAAAGCGGCACTTCAAGCCTCTGTTTGGCATCGAAAACAGCTAAAAGTGAAGTCTTGTGAACATCCATGCTGCGATATGACATCAAAGCAGACGTGCCGTCGATAGAAATGGTGGTGCCCAAGATTGAGCCGTGGGCAAAATGGCGCTCAAGGTCCCGAATGACAAATTTGCTGCTTTCGGAAATGGGGTCATTGGCACCCCTCGCCGGGGGCGGTCAGTCCCGCGTCCCGCCTTTGGCGGCGCTATGCTGACGCTCCTTAGGCCGCCCTGTTAAACCGGTGTCGGCGTCACGAACCGGCTCCGGCAATGAAATGAACTTGTCCGACTAGGGACATTTCATCGCCTCCACTTTGTACGCCCTTTTTGGCGGCGGCTGCGTTCGCAGCGCGGCTTACGCCGGCATGGATGTACCTGCGGCACGGTTTCCTGAGTGAGGGGAAGAGAGGCGCGCGGCCCTCTCTCCCCAGCAAGCCGCCGCGGGCGGCTTCCCCCATCTTCCTCCGCTTCGCTCCGTGCAGACCGGGGAGACCCCTCCGCCCCCGGGACTTGCCCCCCTCGCTTCCCGCTACTCGCCGCGAGGCAGGGGTTCAGGTGACCTGAACCCGTACGGGAAAGGGAAAATCCTGAACGACAATCAAAGGAGCAAGTCCATGAATACCGCTGAAATCACAATCCCGCTTAGCAAGCTGGTGCCGAGCGCATCCAACGTCCGCCGCGTCAATACGCAGGCAGGCAGGGCCGAACTGGCCGCCAGCATCGAGGCCCACGGCCTCATCCATAATCTCGTCACCCGCAAAGCCCCGAAGGGAGCCAAGTTTGAGGTCGTCGCCGGAGGGCGGCGTCTGGGAGCATTGCGTTTGCTGCTGGAGGAAGGTCGCGCCGTGCAGGGCGTGGTAGTGACCAAGGACTACCCGGTCAGGGCTATCCTGCGCGAGGAAGGCAGCGGCACCGAGATTTCTCTGGCCGAGAACGACCAGCGGGAGCCGATGCACCCGGTGGACGAGGTCATTGCCTACCGCGACCTTGTGGAACAGGGCATGGCGGCCGAAGACATCGCGGCGCGCTTCGGTAAGTCCGTGGTTACAGTTCGCCAGCGGCTGAAACTGGCGACCCTCTCGCCCCGCATCCTTGATGCCATGCGCGCCGATGAATTGACCCTTGAACAGGCCAAGGCGCTGGCGTTGAGCGACGACCATGCGGCGCAGGAGGCTGCATGGTTCGAGCAGGATGGCTGGAGCCGTAATCCGGGGAGTATCCGCTCATTCCTGACCAGCGCCCATGTACGCGGCAACGACCGGCTGGCCCGCTTTGTCGGGATTGAGGCCTATGAAGGTGCAGGGGGCGTGGTACTGCGTGACCTGTTCGCCGACGACGATCTGACGTTCCTGACCGACCGGCCCTTGTTGGTGAAGCTTGCCAGTGACCGGCTCGAGGCGGTGGCCGACGAGTTGCGCCCACTGGGCTGGAAATGGGTGGAAATTAGCCTCGACAGTACCTTCATCCACAGTGGCGGGTTCGGGCGTATCCATGCGGTGCGGCGCGACCCGACCGAGGCCGAACAGGTGGAACTGTCAGCGCTGGGCATGCAGTACGACGAGTTGGCCGAGGTCATTGACGCCTACGCCGAAGGCGACCCACAAATCGAGGCTGATGAGGCCAAGCTGCACGCGCTGGATAGCGGCATCGAGGCCATCCGGAACGCGGCGGAGGCCTTTAACCCAAGTGAAATGGCGCTGGCGGGCTGTATCGTGTCGATATCCTACGATGGGATCTTGCAAGTCACGCCCGGCTTGGTCAGGTCCGAGGACCGCAAAGCCCTTGCCATCTTGCAGGGCGGCGACGAAGCCAAGGACCAAGATGAGGGCGTCGAAGCGAGGCAGGCGGAACGCCCGGAAGACGAGGACACCGGCATATCGGCAGCCCTGACCGAGGAGTTGACGGCCATCCGCACGGCAGCGCTGCGCGTGGAACTGTCGAACCGTCCCGATGTGGCGCTGGTCGCCATCCTGCATGCGCTGGTCAGCCGCCTGTTCTACGATTACCACCATGGGCGTATCGAGACAGCGGTGGAGGTCACCGGCCAGCGCCGCAATCTGGTTCCGCCCATTAAGGAGCCGGAGGCCTGCCGTGCGTTGACCGGCTGGAATGAGGTTTTGGAGGGCTGGCGCCACCGCTTGCCCGGGGACCCTGCCGACCTTTGGCCATGGCTGGTGACGCAGCCGCAGGACGTGCTGCTTGACCTGTTGGCGGTGGTGACTGCCGCCAACCTCAACGCCGTGGTCGCCCGCCACGAAACCGGCAAGGAACGCATTGCCAACGCCGACCTGATGGCAATGGCGGTGGGTCTGGACATGGGCCAGTGGTGGGTGCCGGAGGCGGCATTCCTGTCGCGGCTGTCGAAAGCGGACATCGCCGGCGTGATGCGCGAGGCCGGGTGTGCGGAAGATGCTGCCAGAGCGGTTGAACGCGCCCCGAAACCCGAAGGCGTCGTGCAGGCCGAGAAGGAACTGGACGGCAAGGGCTGGCTGCCCACAGCCCTGAAAGCGCCAGCACCAGCCATTGAGAAGGTGTCGATCGCCGCCGAATAGCAGATTACCCTACAAGCGGGCCGGGACAGAGAAATCCCGGCCTTCTTGCGTGCCGAACGTCCCCTGGCCGGTGTCGAACCGGCCGAGGCCGAGCGAGGCCCCCTGGACCCGCCCCTCGCGCTCCCCCACCCTTCAGACAATAACAAACGTAGATCCGGGACCCGGTCCTCGCCAGCTTTTTGTTAACTATCTAAAGAGCTAAGCTAGAAAAGAGAATCAACCAGCGCGGGAGTTTTTGATCGGCTTCTTTCAAAGCTATGCTTTAAAAAGCCGTCATGTCGGAATGATAGATCGCGCCGCATACGAATAGTTTGACGCTCGGCGAGGTTAATGGCAGCATGTGGAATACGCCGAAACATCGAAAAGCTTCATCCTCAATCCCACAGCGCCCCGCGTGTGGGGCAGGAGGTACTCTCATGACTGTCAACGGTATTTACTGTCAGATCGGTATAGTGGACGGCTCTATCTCGATATCGGGACCTGCTACGCTGAACTGCTCTTTGGACTTAGAAGGGTATGATGAAGTGGATCACCTTCCCGATGGATTGACTATTTACGGCAATCTTAATCTTATTGGGACGAACATTCGCGCCTTGCCCAGTAATCTAACGGTATTTGGAAATGTGGATCTGGAGGGCTGCGACACTCTGCAAACGATAGGCAGAAACGTCTACATAAGCGGAAACCTCGATGTCGAGGTCTGCCGGCAATTGCGATCGCTACCCCCAGACCTGGTGGTAAAGGGGGCAATATTCAGTTAGGAACCTTTCTAAGGGAAGCGGCCCGTTCGGGTTGCTTCCCTTTTATTGTCCAAGGATGGCCGTCCGAAGGCGCATTTTTCAGGTCATATCTCGAGTAAACGTATGTTTCATCAGAAACTTTTGAAATCGACATCCTGTTGAGCTTCGGGGAAATGACGATGAAATCGGATATCGTCAAAGGAGGCACAGGGGGAGTCCGGGCCTCCGCCAGCTTGTTCAAGATATTTAGGACGGTCAGTGCGTCGGCTAGCTGAACGCGAAAGCCATTGATCGCCGACGCCAGAACCGCCGCCGAAATCTTGGTTTCGGAACATAGCGCTTCAACCGTCACATTCAATGCCTTCAGCCGAGCATCGAGGCCTTCTAGTCTGAATACGCAAGCTACGATGTCCAAATTTGCCAATTGGGCACTTTTACTTTCACGTTCACAGTACATATTGAAAGCACTTACGAATCCAACTGCGGAATCATAAACCACCGGTTTGCATTCGGCCACTTTCGCTATCGCCTGACGGCCAGCGGAAGGCTTCCCTTTGATATTCATGGAGAAGGTCGCTAGAGAGCTTTTGGTAATACCATTATCGCTCATCAGTTTAAGCGCCGATGGGATGTAAAACAGCGCCAACCGCTGAAGTGACAGCCTCTCATCAAGGCCGTTGATATAAACGTCCGCCCAGTCACCCATACTGCCCCCGAACTAAGTGCCGACAGGCAGATTGACCAGCAGCGGCATGTTTCTAACGAACAACAGCGCTTAGCGCATGTGCCTAGTAATCGCAAGTGGTTACCACTCGCTATCGCTCCTGATATGCGCACACCAACGTGCGCTGGTTGAAGCTGGACAAAGCTAATATGCGGCAGGAGTGCTAACTCATCTGCCCTATGTTTCGACGGAGACGGTCGAAGGCGACAGAATGCAAAGGGTGCATGCCGGCGTAGACCGTAGCGGGCTGGCATTGCTTGGCCACAAACTAGGCGAGTTCAAAAAAAAGTAGACGATCGGCCGGTCACGACAGGGAGACTGTTATGTCCGTGTTTATGCGAATTGCGTTGATCACCGATCTCGTGGTGGTGCTGATTGAAAAGGCCAAGCCGGGCTGGGCCTCGGTGCTTCCATTTGCAGGCGATCATTTCGCACAGCTTGCAATCTTGATGCTTTTGGCCGTGATTGCCGAGGAAGTCGCTGACCTGTTCAGCAAGCGGCCTCATCGCGCAAAGAAGACTTCGGCACAGAAGGCGCCGGATGCGGTGTTCCTCACTTGCCTGTCGAAGGCCGACATCGCCGGTGTGACGAGCGAAGCCGGATGCCCGAAGGATGCCGCGAAAGCGGTTGAGCGTGCGCCGAAACCCGACGGCATCTTGCAGGCCGAGAAGGAACTGGGCGCAAGGGCTGGCTCCCCGCCGCGCTATGGATGCCGGTCAGCCAGGAAGGGGTAAGCCGTGATGAGGTGGTGCTCGACGCCGAATAGAGGCCGGAAAACCTTGGCCCGGGGCAGCGATGTTCCGGGTTTTTTGCGCCGGAATGTCCTCAGGCCAGTATCGAACCGACTGAGAACAGGCGAGGGCGCCCCTGATCCGCCCCTCGCGCGCCCCGCCCGCCCAGCCGGATTTCAGGGCTTCAGTGAGGTGCGCCACCGGCCAGCAGATATCGATAACCGGTCGTGGTCATCCACCGGGCACGCGCGAGATGCGTCTCCCAGGCCCGGAAGGCGCGTTCGGGCTCCTTGGCTGGATCGATATGCAGGACGATCTTGGCGACTTCCCGCCAGTCGGCATTTTCGGCGGCGGCATCGAGCAGACGCATATAGGTCACCATGTGCTCTTCATCATATCCGGTAAGGACCGGAGACGTCGGCGCCTCGTCGGCGACATCCGGATCGAGAAGCGGCTTGACCATGTCTGAAGTTTAGCGGCTGTTCGCGGCCAAGCAAGCGCTGTACCGCACGGCTCAGTTTTCGGGCGGGGACTGGCGGCCGCAGATCGTGACGAAGGCGGAACTCCCCCAGGCTGCCCGGGGTGTGAACATGACGGAATAGTCCTGTGTCCGGGGCGTGGGTCCGAACCAGAAATACGGCGAGGCGCTTTTCGTTTCAGGCAGGTCCATAGCCGGCGTCCGGTCCTCGTCGGCGGCCGGTGTCGGCAGGCCGTCACGGCCGATGGTGATCATGGACACACCGATATAGCTCCCGGCCTTGAAGCGGCCGACGAATTCGACCGCGTCGCCAATGTAGCGGAAGCACCCGTCACTCTGGCCGAGCTTGAACCTCTGTGTCGGAGTTGGTTGAGGCTGTTCTTCCTGGGCGATCGCTGGAGCGGCCACCAGAACGGCTGCGGCAGCAATCACGAGCGCTCGAATGGAAGTCATATCTCTCTCGACAATCTGGATGAAGGCGCAGCGGCCCGGTAGCAGTCATATGCGCTACCGACTAGGCCGCCACGCTACAAGACGGGGCAAGAATCGTTATCGTTTTTCCAGCATGTGGTTGTAAAAATCGCCTTCAAAGCCCTTCCCCTCGGCCTGGACCTTGATCAGGTCGCAGTCCATGGGCTGACCCATACAGAACACGGCGCCGTAAGTCGGCCAGTTGAACGATCGGGCGATGTCGCGCGGACGGTCCCCCTGGTTGTAGCCATGGAAGTCATACTTGAAATTCCTGGCTATCAGCACCGCCGTCATGGTGTCGATGATGTTGCTGGTCCACGCCTCCTTGTTGTGAAGGATCAGAATCAGGCTTGGATTCGCCTGCTTCGTCACCTGATCGACGAACCCGACGATGTCCCTGGCGGCGGCCGGTTGGGTAACCATGGAAAGGCTGGCGGCGAGGGCCACGGCACCAAGAATCTGTACGCACGAGCGTATTTTCAAAGTCATCCTCCTTTGTTGCGATGTGAGCTAGAGCTTCGGCGCGGCGGCGTTCCCGTCGCGGATCTTCTTCGCGGCACCTTCGACAGATTGCTGGAATTGGGTAACCTGATCCCGGTCGGCGGCCGCTGCGGCGTCGTCGACCAGCTCGTAGGTGATGGCCGTCACGTAATCGCTTCTGACGTCCATGCCGATCGCCATTTGCTTGTCACGGGCGGCGCTCTTTTTGACTTGCTGCCCCTTGCTCCAAAACCAGCGCATTGACGAGTTGCCATCGACGCTTGGCGGGCCAAATTTCTGGACGATCGCCGCACGGAGCGTGGCGAGCAACGGGCCTTTGCCGTCGTTGTAGGTGACAAATCGCCTGACGTCGGTGGAGCGCTGGCCGGTCAGGGGAGATGAGAACTCCACCCTTACGCTTTGGGTGGCTTCAGCATCCTCCGGCCCAGTCCAGATCACGTAGGTAAAGTACCTGTTGGGCCCCGTGGCGATGATCTCGACGGTGAAATATTCCTCGTCGAGTAGGAAGCGGCCGGACGAATCCTCGTTGGTAAAGTTCTGGCCGGTCAATATTTTTCGAATGTCATCCACGGTCTGGCCCAGGCCGACGCCAAGAAAATCGGCTGCGCCACCATTGGGACTGAACAGGCTCGAAGGCAGGGTAGCGGCGGGTACGGTTACTTCAAGGGACAGCTTCTGCTGCGCACTCACGGGCGTCGCGGCTAACGCCAATGCGACTACCAAAGTCCAAATGCGGGCTCGTCCTACGATGTTTACGGGGCTTCGATCCTGCCGGTGATATCTGGAATCCTCGACGGCCGCGACGGAGGACAAGGCTGGGCTACGTCTCAAAGGTGCACCTATAAGGAGGCTGGAGAGAGACGAGACGTTTACGCAGAAATCACGATATTTGCGTCTGACTATGGACTGGCCAAGGTTAAGCACACCTTCGCTTTTATGCTCGTGTTTTAGGCAAGAAGCGGCGGATTTCCTTGAAAAAAGATCAAATATGAAGGGAAGATCGTATTGCAAATATCGTGACTTTTGGAGCAACAGCGAAAATCCAGGCGGATGAAATATGGGTATGCGCGTGTATCTACCGAGGCGCAGGACCTGACAGGTCAGGTAGAGCGCTTGAGAACAGCCGGGTGCGAGCGGATCTTCTTCGAAAAGCGAAGCGGAAAAGATGTCGACCGCCCGCAGCTTCAGCGATTGCTCAAATCCATAAGGCCGGGCGACGTGGTACTCGCGGTGGTCACAGACCGTATCGCGAGGGATCCGCTTGACTTGCTGAACATCCTGAAATCGGTGACGCAAGCGGGCGGTGGCTTGCGCCTGATCGATGAGCCTTTCATCGACACCACATCGGAATTGTCGGACCTCCTGCTTTTCATCGTGGGATGGGCGGCCAAGTGGCAACGGCGCCGGATCCTCGAGAACACCGCCTACGGCAGAGCCCGTGCCAAAGCCAGAGGCGTTAAGTTTGGCCGGAAGCCAAAGCTTTCGCACGCTCAATGTACTGAGGCGCTGGTCAGGCTGGCTGCCGGGGAACCTGCGCAGCAGGTTGCAAGGCGATTCGACGTCAGCCGCAGCACGATCTCTCGGTTGTGTCGTGAAAAACGCGCTGCTACCCAAAGTGCTTCATAATTTCCCTTGACGGTAAGTTATGAAGCATGCTGATATGGCGCTTCGTAGGTAGCACTCTTCACTTTTCTGGAAGGTCGCCATGCGTACAAAGGTCTACTTCTCTGCCAGCTTCTGCGAGGATGTTTCAAGAATCGGCATCTCGCGGAAGAAGCTGCTGTCCACCATACGGCGGCTTCGCCTGAATCCTACTTTGGGTAATGTCGCGTCGGCTACCACACCGGCGTTTCGGCAGTTGAGAGTCTTTTTTACCGGTCATGGCACCTTTGATCTGAACTACGTCTGGATCGAAGGGGTCGAAGACTTGGACTGCAGCTCGTTGACAACCGTCGACAGCTCGCCGGCCAAGCCGGAGATCAACAAGCTCATGTTGGGCGCACGGCTCGCCGGCATGTTCCTCAGGTACCTGTTCGATGGATTCCTCAACAGCTGAGAAACGACCTTCTAGATCAATGAAGAGCAATAAAATCAGAAACCCAGACATAGAGGAGACATCACGGTGAATGTTGTATCATCTGGTGTGCATGACAAAATCGTTGCCGCATTCGAACAGAGCACTCGCGATATCGTGCGGCGGCATTGGAAGGGGGGCAGCCGTGAAAAGCTCAAGCTGATCCGTCGCGCCCTCAATCTGACACAGCAGGAGTTTGCCGACGTTTTCGGTCTTCCCTATGCGTCTGTCCGCAATTGGGAGCAGCCCGAAAAGGAACCGACGGGCGCCGCGGCCCTGCTGATCGACATGATCGTTGAAGACCCTAAAGTCGTCTCCGATCTGGTCGCACGCGTAAAACGGCGAAACAGCGAACCTGCCGAATAGCCGGTTCAATCGAGAAGGGAGGCGGCCAGGAGGCCGCCTTTTTTTCATTGAGACTTTGGTAGGCGGGCAAAGTCACCGAGTCGCAGGACTTCGCCGCCCAGATTGAGCGCCTGCAGGCTGCGGTAAGATTTTCTCTGAGAAGCGCAGCGGCAAGGATGCCAACCGCCGTCAACTCCAGCGGCTGCTAAGGGCCCTGAAGCGCGGTGACGTCGTCCATGCTGTGGTTACGGTGACGGCGGCCGGCGCCGGGCTGCGCTTGCTGGCCCTCCATCGACACGACGTCGGAAATGTCAGATCTGGTACTGTTCCTTGTCGAGTGGGCTGCCAAATGGCAGCAGCAGCGACGTGAGGCGCTGGCACGGCTTGCCGCCGGCGAGGCGAGGGACAGGTCGCCCACCGCTACAATGTCAGCAACAGCACGATCTCGCGGCTGCCTCCGTAGCCTCAAAGGCGGAACTTTATTCGCTCAGCAAAACTTGAGTTGCTCTTCCGTCACAAAAGACGCGTAGGTTTCCGCCATCGAGGACATTGATCATGGCGTTACGCATCAGGCTGCCTGGGGGCACGCTGAAGGTGAAGACCTATCGCGAGCTGCGCGTCCGCGAACGTGAGCGTCGTGTGCCGATGGTCAAGATCGGATCAATGTACGTCATCTGGTGGAAAAATCACCAAGACCCCTCCAAAAAGCGGATGGATGAGCCGCGTCGTTGATAATCGGCAAAGGCGGTCAGCCCACGCGGGCGACCTCTCCGTCGGCGGTAGACTAGGCTCTGTCAGCTTGCTAATAATCTGTCGTCTGCGCCCACCAGGCGTACCCCGAGCCCCGCCACCCAGCTTGGTGCGACGCGTGACCGCCCGCCGCGCCCCGCGCTCGGCGGGCTAGTCGTTTCCGTCGTGTCCACTAGTTGCCCAGCACTACACGATCCTTTCCTGTGGCATGGAGAGGACCCTCTGGGATGACCGACGAGCCCAACAGACCACAATCGGTGGACGGCCCGGCTGTTTTACGGCTCGTCAGTGAAACGGACATCACCCATGAACAAGCTCGCGAGCTGGTCAGCCTTTTGGGCAGTGCCCATTGGGCGTCGCTCATACGGGAAGCCCGGGTGCTGATCCGCTCACGCGGATCGCCATGAACTCCAACGCTGCCGAAATGAAAATCGGCAGATCGGACCCTCATCCGGATCGTGTTCGCGAGTGGCTGGAAACGAACGCCAATTCCCGGTACGAGCGACCGACGCGGAGACAAATGGGAGGGCGTAGCAAGCGGCCTTAGTGGTCCGAGCTGACCTCGCCGCCGAACATCGTTTTAAACGTGGTCAAACAGTTCGTGATCGCGGGATTGGCGGTGGTCATCACCGTATAGGGACTGGTTTGCCCAGGAAGCAGGGGCTGGTATTCGACCATCGCCGTTGCCGACTTCACGTAATCGCCATTGCTGGAGAATATACCGACGGCCATCAGATTTTCGATTGGCCGGGTCGTTTTGTTCGTGACCCTGCCGGTGATTTTAATAAAACCGTATTCGGTTCCGCATCTTGAGCCATCGATCTTGAGGTCAGGCCTTGCCGCGATACGTTCGGCCTCACTTTTGGCCTTTGCCTCAGCTTCATTCTCCTTGGCACTTTTCGCTCTCACCTCGGCTAGCATCTGCTGGAATTTAGCCGCCTCCGCAGCTTTTTGTTCGGGCGATTTCAGGCTCTCGGAGATACGGAAGGTAATGACCGGGAGCGCGATGATCGCAATAACGATGATTGCGGTAACGCGCGTCCAATCCGCCGTCAGGAAAGCGAAGATCTGGCCAACTGCCGACCTGGCGGGGGGCTTATTCGGCATCTGTACCAGAATTGGCGACACCGGAGCTGCCACGGCCCCGCGCCTTCCGAATGATCCCTTTGTCTCGCCCATGTCCAAGTCCGCCGGTTCAGTATTTCGGCTGGACTATCACAAGCGCGTAAATGGCAGCCTAAGCTCGACGATAAAGATGTACTTTCCTGGAGGTATGGTGTGGAGGGGTGACCAAGCTGACGCAGCTCATTGATCCGGTCAGAGATTTCCATCCCCAGAATCAGCTATTGACGGCTGACGGGCGCCTTCTGTCCGGCTTGCTCTTTGTTGAAAAGGGGGGCCCCTGCACCCCTGCCCGACCGGCGAGGTCCGGGGTAGCAACTGCAAGAGGGTGTTGGTGCGGCCGCAGGCGAAGCCGAGGCTCGGCGCTCTTGCGGGCGCGAGGGGCGGAGCCCCTTAGTCCTATCTCGTCGGAATGGTGAAATTGCAGTTGCCCCAAAGCTCCTTGGCGTACTTGCGTGCAAGCCGGCGCGAGTCGGTAGCAATGTCGAAGCTGCTTCCGTTCACCCAGCAATAAAGGCTTTCTATCAAGGGAATTGTCAGTTTCAGAAGCTTCCGCTCGTCCCCGTATTTCAGCGGCTGGACCGTCGCTTTCTGCTCGCGGCGTGTCTGCGCGAGGGAATGGGCGATGTGCTTGTCGCGCACATTGCGCACGGAATCCATCTCGGCCGACGCACCGAGTGCTTTAGCTTTGCGGATTGCCGCTTTCAGCCGTCGCACCGTCTTGCGCGCCTGGTCCTCGGCAAATGACCGCTGATGCTCGTCCATCATACGTTCGATCTCCGCCTGCAGGGCGGGGTCGGTCTCGCGTGTCATGTTGTAGACCCCACGGCCGGCATGAGCGACCCGCGTTTCTTCGGCGAGGGCGGCAAGAACATCTGGATGATCGATCAGCATGACCGCCGAAGGGATACTCGCCACGTGAAAGTCCGCCTTGTCCCATAACGCCGACAGGCGCAGCAGCTCCATCTGGTGCAGGCTCGATTGTAGCACTCGGAAGGCGTGAGCCGCATACGACTGGGGTATCTGGGAGGATAGAAGCGGGGAGTAGAGGACCAGCGCGTTGGTTTCATGAACCGCTATCACGTCGAGGACGTGGTCCGTAAGCTTGTGGATCAAGGGTTTAGCCGTCGCTACGCGGTCGGCTGCTGTCTGCCCTTGAACCCAGGTGGGAAAATCTCGGCGCGCCATTCCTAGGTCAAGATCCGTTCCACCCCGTCGGCACCGAATGGGGGCGGCCGAGCTCTTTTGTCCAGCCAGCAACGTGGATGGGCTGGATGGCGGACAGGGCGGTTAGGCCCCGGTCGGCGCACCAGGCGTGAAAGTCGACGGCAGCGCGGGCGTCGGCGTTGCGGGTGTTCGGATTGCGGGTGTTGGCGGAGAAGAACTCAAGGAATCGGGTGACTGTCTGCTCAGGGCAGGCGGCTATCATTTCGGGCAGCAGGAGGGCCGGGGATGATAAGGTGAGAACCTGGTTCAAGGCAGCGGGATTCCCAACCGCTTGCCAAGCTCGTACTTTCCAAGTGACTTAGCTACTTCCCATATGAAACCTAGGCTTCCGCTCCCCACCTTCTTGGCCCCATCCTTTGCCGCGCTCCAGGCTTTCGGATCGCGAACGTCGTCCAGAAACTCGTGACCGAGCCACCGAAACCCGTGATATCTTTCGATTGTTATCCCGTCTTCACTGATCCCTCCCATGGAGATGAATTCGCCTTGGGTCATGATCCGGATGTGGTAGGCAACATCGCCGTCCGGCCGGTCAGCAAAAGCGAGTGGCGCTTGGCCAATCGTCAATTTCACGGGAGCGCCGAAGTGCGCAGGGACATCTTCCAACGCAAGCAGCACGTCTCGAACCAAATCCATGTCGCGTTTCATTCCGGCGATCTCATGCTGTTCACGTCCCTCTTCTATAGCCGATAAGGACATTATCACAGATAGACTTGAAACTTGGATTCCCGATCGGGCCGGCACAACATGTTTCATCGCCTGCTACCGTTTCCGGTAATAGGCATCCCATGCCAGTCTAATATCGGCGAATGACCATTCCCTTCTTCGGCCATAAGCGGGGCTTAGGCGGGTGAAGCACTCATTCAGGCCGGTCTCCCGTTGGAACTTCATGAACCACGCCGTGGATTTTGGCTTGCCGCGCGCCGTTGTCTGGATCCGGCGTATGAGCTCGCTATGCGCCCAGTGGTCATTGGGATTGGCGAGGGAAGCGGGGTCGGCCAGGTAGCCGCGGAGCTTTTGTAAAGTAGCATCTTCTGGTGTCTGGTGAAGGTCTGCGCGGAGTTCTTCAACGGCGAGGGCGGCCCCTATTTTCGCAGCTTCCGTCAGCATGTCGCGCAATTGCGTGCTGGTCAGCACCAGCGCTTGCAGGGCGTCCATGAGCCATACTTTCCTTGATGGGATTTTTGCGGCGAAGGGTGCCGCCGGTTCATTGCCTCACAGTCCAAAAATGACGTCAAGCCTTATATGCCGAGAAGGGCGCCGAGCTTTTGGGTGACCGGCTGTTCGGCCATTAAACTATTGACGCGTCAGGCAGCGCAAACCGGCCGTTAGCCGGAGGGGAATTACGATCTATTACGACCTTGCGGCACTTGGCATTTCGAACGCTACTCTATAAGCATTGCGGAAGGGCAATCCTCACCGCTTGAATAGGCCGAATATGTCGCCTCTAAAGGCCACAGTGGCGTTAGGTCTTCTGCTGGCGATGCGGGAGGCAGCCGTCGCCGAACCTTACCTTGTTTCGGACGGAAGCTTGCTGACCGACGATACGTCTTGTCGTTTTGACATTGATTTCAACAATAGCGGTTCGGTGCTGCAAGCACTAAACGTGCTACTGTCGACCTCTGAGCGCTACAAGGTAAGAGAGTCTGCAAAACGGGGTCCCATCTCACTCGCGCGCGTGTCTACCAACGGGTATGACGCAAGGTTTCGCATGCAATATCTCGGTTATCATACCAATCTCTGGTACGTTTCCGCCGACTGGATTGTAGAAATAAAGATATCGTTGACAGATAAGATGTATCTCAACGTTCTCGACAAGAACAATATCGACTCGCGGCAGGATAATATTACGCTGGATCGCTGCGATGGAAAGCCTCAGGACCAGATCGCCGAGGAACCTAGCGATAGCTCCGACGCCCATTTCCAAGCGTCAATCGCTGAGGGGCAGGCGCAAGACGTGGCTCGTTTGCGCAATTTCGAATGGCACATGGGCAACGTCTACAACACGATCACCGCTAAACTGCTATTGCTTGGAGTTAAAAATCCTTTGGTGAAAGCAAGTGCAAATAGATTAATGGAAAAAGACAAAGAGGCACGTAAGGCATATATTATGAACCGTGATGAATCGGCGCTGGAAACTCACAATAAGAGAGAGATCGAGACTCGTGCGTACTATTGCAAGGATGAGCCTTCCGATCCTATTTGTCGCTAGCTTGTACTCTTACGCGTCCGCGGAAACGGACGACGAATTCGCCTGTATTGCATTTAATTATTGGCTTTTCGCGGCCGGTGGGTACTCCGATAATGAATTAAAGCATGAAATTCAGCGGATCTGCGATGCCAGGGTTGCCTCAGTTGTGCCCGAGCAGCACATAGACAAGTTCATTGACGTCATGAATCTTCGCAGTCCACAAGCTTTCAAAAAGGCTTATGGCGAGAAGCGGTATCTGCAATCCAAACAGATTGCCGGAGCTGCTATAAGACTGTCGAACGAACTTAGGGGGCAACTCGACGAAGCGTCACCCCTCCCGTAAAAGCTTCAAGCCTATACGCCGAGAAGGTCGCCAAGCTTTTGGGTGACAGGACGCATCGGATCAACAAAGCCGAGATCGTAGATCATGGTCGTTTCGAGATTGCCCTTGTGGTCGACGTAGTGCGATATGGCTTCATGCGAGACCCCTTGGCCCGCCAACATCAGCGAGATCGCGATCCGCTTAAGGTCGTAGAGCTGGAAATACGCGGGGACGCCAGGAAGGGCCTTGAACCGGTCCAGCCCCTTGCGGAAGTTGTCGCGGGGCTGGGTCATGTCGGTATGGGAGGGGAACAGCAACTTGCTGTCAGGCCAGCGGAGGCGTTGGGCCTGCACCATTCCGGCGACCCGAAGATGGATCGGCACCGAACGGTAGGCGTACTCGTAGAGTGAACGCGACAGTTTGATGCCTTTGGTGTTGTGCTTGTGCCAGACCAGCTTCTCCAGATCGAAATGGTCGAATTCCGCCTTGGCCAGGTCGCTGGGGCGGGCCATGGTCAGGAACAGGATGCCCATGAAATTGCAGAGTTCCTGCATCTGGTCGTTGGCGGTTGCCACCTGTCCCTTGACCAGCGCCATGTTCCGCTTGATGAACCCTTCCAGGTGATCGATTTCAGGCACAGCCTCAAACACCGGGTAGAAGATGTGGGCCGCGATTTGTCGGATCTGCTCAGTGGAATAATCCCGGCGGCGGCGGATCTGCTTCCGCGCGCGGATGGGGGTGCACGGATTGCGCATGTCCACCAGTTGCATGCGGATGGCCCAGTTGTAGAGCGCCAGAACGTGCCGCAGCGCGCTGTTGAACACATAGGGCGACGTAAACTGCTTTTGGAATTCCTCGATATGGAGCGGCTTGATCGAGGAGAGCGGCCGGTCGGCAAACAGCGTTCCGAAATCTTTGTAACGCCGCCGACTGTTGTGACCGCGCTTGCTGGCGACCTTCGGGGTAGGGCGCAGCCAATGGGCCACGAAAATCGCGAAGTTGTAACGGTAGCCTTGGGAAAGGCCGCTCACGTGGCTTTCCCAATAGCGATCAATCGCCTCACGGACCGTCAGAAGGTGGGCCCGGCGGGGGTCGGTTCGGTCGAAATCCGGATTTTCGCCGGCCTCCAGCCGGCGCTGCCGCTGGCCCACCGTCAGTCGGGCAGAGGATACGGTGAGAACAACCGTTGTCCCGAGCACTTTCCGATAGCGCCTGCCATTGAACTGGTAGGCATGGACGAAGGCTTTATTTCCGAGCGCAGTCACACGGAGACCCAGCCCTGAAACGGAGTCGTTGCGAATGCGGCCGTCTATTCCAACCGGATAATCCCAGTAAATTTCCTGGCCTTTCCCAGAAGGGCAATTTGCGGTAAAAACTAGATCGTCAGTTAAAAATAATTGGGGCATTTCATGTAACTTCCATGTAACCGATTTATAGCAAATGTTACATGGAAAGTGAAGTAATGATGATCATCAAGTCATCAAAAATGACACAAAAACAAATGATTACCAATTTCGATAATCTGGGATTATCGTACTTGGGGCGCTCCGAAGGAAGGGGTCATGCGTTCGAATCGCGTCGGGTGCGCCAAGTTATTCAGTCAGTTACATGATTATCGGTTCTTTTAATTTCCTTCATGTAACTTTCGTGTAACGGATTTTTCGAAACCCATTTGCGCGGGTGTTGTGGCCGGTGCAGTAAAAAGTCGGTATTGTCAAAACCTACGCCAAATACAACTGGTGCAATGATAAGAACATGGTCGTTGTCAGCGCTATGGTGTTACGACGAAGAGCTTGGAGGCTTGGCTAATGGCAACAGAACCTGAAATCTGGACGGATCCTGATCGTCCGAAGGATTTCCCTAACCCACAGGAAACGATTGCCAGGCTTGCGAAGGCCACCCATGCATTTCTCGCCAGTGAAACTGATCTGTTGGAAGTTAGTGTCAACGAGCGCAGTTTGACACACCATCTGGCAGTTCACATCGCGCCCTACTTCGATCAGTGGCATACCGATTGCGAATACAACCGGTTAGGGGACAAAGTGAAAAACCTGCCTCGGCCGGAGGAGTTCAAAACATCCCCAGATGACACGTCGGCTATCACGATCTTCCCCGACGTTATCGTCCACCGTAGACGTACCCTTTACAACTGTGCGGTCGTAGAGGTGAAGAAGGCCGGGAATAATAGGGGGTTAGATCTTGATGTCGCAAAGCTTCGTGGCCTCACGATGGCCGGAGACTACGAGTATACGGTTGGCTTACATTTAATCATAGATTGCAAGAGAGCGGCGATTTCCGAGGTTGTGGTGTATCGAGGTGGTGAAGTAGATGATGAATTGAGGCTCTTTGCAAAAGAGCTATTCATTGACCATTCTGCGGAGTAAGGGGCGACGTGAAGCGCATCAAGATCGACAGTGTTGAGCCGGGAGACATTCTGTTCACGGCTCGACCAGGCAGCACGTTGGTCCGCTTTGCAACGCATGGCATCGTGTCACACGCTATGATTTGCGTCCAGCACGGCTCTTTCATCGACTCTACGATGGATGGCGTCCAGGCGCGCAATCTTCAGCGCGAGTTGTTTGAGGACATCGAACGTGTGTTTCACTTCCGCCTGGCGGAGCCCGTCGCTCGCGAAATCTTGTCGAACGTCATCGACTATGCCCGCGCCGAGATCGGTGCGCAGTATTCCCTGCCGGAGGCCATCCGATCAGTGGCTGGAGTGCGTAAACCGAGATCGAAACGCCAGTTCTGCTCCCGTCTGGTCGCCCGGGTCTACAAGAAGGCAGGCATCGATCTTGTCCCAGACGCCGACTATTGCTCGCCAGAAGATCTGCGGCGCAGCCCCCTGCTGATGGAGATATCAGTTGAGACCGAAACGGTTTCTCCAGAGGAGGTGAAATGGTGGAGAGCTCGCAGCAATCCGATCAAGGCTATGCACAAAGCCCAGAACGCCGTTCTCGCCGCAGCGCGCTCTGTTGATCCGGATGTGGAGAACTTCAACGATCTCCATTCCCTGCTCGTCGACAGGCCGGATGCAGATCCAGTCATAGCAGCTGCCCTTCGCGACAGCGGTTATCTTGATCTGTGGCGAACTGAGACTGCTGCACATCCGTGGCGCTATGACCTAGGCCTCATCGACCAGATGACCGGGCCGCCTGAAGCGCTGCGGGACTATTGCATTGGTACGATCAAAGAAGCCTATAGCGGAGGAGTGCGGTTCGCGGTCAATCTCGTTCAATTGCGGGCTTTTTACAGCCAATACCTCCGTGAGTCGTTCCGCCTGGAGATAGAGCTTTATCAAACCCTCGTTCAGAACGACCAATTGCGCAGGGAAGTCGCCTACGCGTGGCTGTCCGAACATTATCCAGACGACCTGAAACGGCACATGGAACAGATCGAGCCCTATAGTGCCTATTGGTATTCGATTGTTGACCGCGTCGAACCACACCTAGCGGCGCTGTCCCGTCACGCGGTAGAAGCCGAGGGCGGCGCGACCGTGTGCTCATCATGTGGAGACGAGCCAGCGCTGGACTATCGGTTGGTCAACGGTGCCGAGACTATGCCAGGGGTACCATCCTTGCGTCTCTGCGAGGACTGCATCGAAATTCGGCGAGGCATGGGCAACGTGCTGGTCCCGTTTCTGGTCGCACTGGTCCCGTTTCTGGTCGCACAATGAAAATGGAAGCTGCGATGAACGCTGTAAACGGGGAGCACGCGCCGCCCTTGACGACCCAAGCCGAAGCCAGCGTTCTGGACCCCGCGCAGTTGGTTCGAATTGAAGCTGTGCATCGTGGCTTCCTTTTCCAGCACCTTTACGCAGTTCAATGCTTATTATCGGCTGCAACGTTGAAGGTGCAGACTGTTTCCGTCGAGAGCGACGAAGATGTCGAGGTCCAGCTCGATGGCACCCGCATCTATGTCCAGGTGAAGCATCGCAAGGAAGCCCTCGCTTGGGATGACATTGAAAGCGCCATGGCACGATTTGTGGAGTTGCGTGCCTCTCATGCCAGAGCAGAGCGGGACGGTGCCGCGCGTTTCATCGTTGTCAGTAATGCGGAGCCGAACGGGCCTTTGTTGAAAAGGCTTGCTGCAAGCGATTGGCCCGCAGATGTAAGCATCGACTGGCCAGCAGCCGAACCGGCCAGCCGGATACTTCCTGTCCCGCAACCCTCTTTGATGGAAACCGTCCAGGCAACTTGTGGACTGGCAGAAACCTTGCCGTTTGCAACCCTCGCGCCGGAGACACTTGTCTGGAAGCTGGCAGGCGTCGTCACGCTGGCGGCGACGGGAGAAAAGGCGTCGCTCGACCATGTCTTTGCAGCACAGGACCTTCCGGCCCTTTTTGAGCAGTTGGTGCTACAATTGCAGGATCTACCCATGCCTCCGGTTCCCTATCGGGTACAGCAGGATGAGCCAGTTCTTTCGACGGGCGAGCGCGTCCGCCTGATAGTTGGCTATTCGGGAGCAGGCAAAACGTCATGGCTGGCGCAATCCGCTCAGCACGCTACGGGCCATCTGGTCTATCTCGACGTTGCCGACATGCCAGGTCCGGCCCTCGCCAATGCCGTTGCGCGCGAAATCGCTGGTCGGTTGCTCGGAGGCGGGCACGGTCTCGGCGAGATATTTCTCCCTGGCGCTTCTGGCCGCGAAATCCTGCAGCTCCTCTCGCGCCACGTGAATGAACGTGGTGAGGTCGTAACGGTCGCTCTGGACAATGTCCACAAACTGGCCGCTGACGACCTGATCAGTGTGATTCAGGCGGCAAAGGATATCCGCTTCGTACTTCTTGGCCGACCGGAGGGTGAAGTCGCTGCGATCGAAGCCATTGTCGGCGTTGCGCGCGAAAACCTCTGGGGGTGGGCACCTGACACGGTTGCCGCTGCGGTGCATGATACCGGCTGTCAGGCCGATGCTGCGGATTGTCAGCGCTTGATCGACTTGACGGGTGGTCTTCCGCTTTTCGTCCTGAATGCGCTCTCTGTGGCAGGATCCGACTACGAGGGTTTGGTGAAGCGCCTGTGTGCAGACTTGGCGCGCTCGGCCCACACCAGAGAGATGGCGCAAGACCATATTCTCGGGCGTGTCTTTGCACGGTTGCCGGCCGCTGTGGGCGAGGTCGCGGATCTCCTTAGTCTTTGTGATGCGCCCATCACGCGTGAGGAAGCAGGCTCATATGTCGTCGGAGTTGGAGGACCAGAACGTCCGATCTTTCTGCAATCTCTTCGCCATCTCCTGAGCCGGGGTCTGTTGCAGGCCTTTGCCGGCGACAAAATCAAGCTGCATGACGCGGCTCGGGTCGTCGGCAAGGGGCGGCTTGCTCTTCACGGTACGGAGGCGATGAGGACGCGTCAGGACGCCCTGAGAACAGTGGTCCAGGAAAGCCTTGAAACGAGCTGGACCCCGGCGAAACTCTCGTTGTTCTTGCGGCTCACGGGTGAGGTGGGCCGGCTCGATATGCTGGTTGAGATGGCGACGGAAGAACTGTTCCATGAGATGGGCGTCTGGCCCGAGGTTGAACCCTATCTTGAGCAAGGCGCGCAAGACGAAACCCTTCCTCCAGACCAGCGCATCAAGGCTCTTGATGCCTTGGCCTTTGCGGACATGAAAGCCGACTCGGATCGAGCGGCCGTCTGGCTCGATCAGATGGACGCGCTCATCACTGCTCATGATCTCGGAGCAGAAGAGCGGCTTCGTGTGGGCATGAAGCGCATGAACTTCTTGGCGAGGACTGGTGATCGTCGGGGTTCAGGGCACCTGATAGCAAGCTTGGTACCAATCGTTGAAGAACTGTCAGCCGGACATCGACGGACCTTTTCATACAATGTCGCCTGTGCGGAACTCGCACTTGGAGAGCCGACGGCGGCCGCCGCGCGGGTCGAGCCCTTGATAGGGGAATACTATGAACTCATCGGGCTAACGCCCGCACTGGTCATCGGCAACAATGCACCGGACCTTGCCAAAATGTTGAAGAAGGGAGCGGATGTTGACGACATCAAGCATCTTGCGGATTCCCTCGACCTTTTAGCCAAGGCATCGGATGCGCAAGGCAAACCTTTGCCTTTTGCGCGCATTCACGCCCTGAAGTTCTACGATCTGGCACGTGCGCCGGACTCTATATTCCGTGTTGCGCAGGATCTCGTTGACCAGTTTATCCGCCGCCGCGATTTCGATGGCGCATTGAACATGATGGAGTCGATTGTCTTGCCGCAACTCCAGCAATGGAAGTTGGCGGATTACCTTATCACCGTTCGCTCTCACTACGCCGTGGTCTTGGCCTATTGCAGCCGATTTGATGATGCAGAGGCGGAAATGGCTCGGCTCAGGCCCTACGAGGCAGGACTTAAGCCGGTGGTACAAAAGGAACTGGCCGATCAACGTGAGCTGATCCAGAATCTTCGTACGTTCGGGCCGCCACCCAAGTGGGTCCTGCCGCCGGGTTCCTTGGAGCGCATTGCAGTGCAACTGAAGGGGAACGGGCGTATCCCATGTGGACGAGCTCCTGCAGCGGCGCCGAAGATCGGGCGCAACGAACAATGCCCATGCGGATCAGGCAAAAAGTACAAAAAGTGCCACGGGCAACTCCTTTGATAGGGTCGGCGACAGGCACTATCCAGCGCCTGCGCAAGGACTCAATAGAACGTAATTTTCGCCATATTGCGGGCAAAATAGGGTCTTTAGTGGTTTTAAAGTATGGTGGGGATTGCATTTATTTTGTGCACAAGTGATTTTATTTTAACTGGCTGGAACCTATTATTAAATGACGTGAACAATCAGTCGACTTAGTCGGTGCGGGGGATTTGATGGCAGCGACGGTAACGGGTTTTGGCTTCGATCAGAATGGTGACATTGAAACCAATCTGAATGCATTCCAGGTTTACCTGGCCCAAAGCGACAACCTACTAAGTAATGTGCTCGCCGGAACTTTTCCGAAGTTGCGGGAGGAATCGTATGTGTCGGGGGATATTTGGACGGCTCTCAATGATGCCGTTGTAGCTTCTATAAACCCCAGCCCGCTGTCGGTCGCGGCACAGCCCGTTGTCCCGGTCGCGACGCCAGTAGGAAGAACCACGGCACCGGCTGTTGGCGGGTCAACGGCTACGGGATGGTTCCTCGAAGGTGTGAGTATCGAAGGCTTCCGCGGGATCAATAACGAGGGAAAGCCTCTCGAACTGAAGTTTAAACCGGACAAGATCAATAGCGTTTCCGCAGTAAACGGTGTCGGCAAGACCTCCGTCTACGATGCCATCCGTTTCGCGATTTCCGGTCGCCTGCCTTGGCTCGAGGAGCTTCCTGCCACCGATCGGGACGGGGACTACTATCTTAATCGCTTCCACGGCGCCAAGACCGCCACGATCAAGCTCAGGCTGGTGGAGGCGACGACCGGCCAGCAGTGCCAGGTCGTGGTGACCCGCGACCAGCACGGCAATCGCACCGTGAATGCAACACCGCCTTGGGATGGCACCACCATTCTACAGACCCTTGATCGGGAATTCATTCTTCTCGACGGACCTACGTTTCAGAACTTTATCTCTGCCAAACCCCAGGCTCGCGGCAGGACGTTTGCAGGGCTGTTGGGCCTCTCGGAATACAGCAGAATGCGTCAAGCTTTAGCCGCGCTCGCTCACACTAAAGCTTTCAACAACCACTTCGGCACGGCGACCACGGCGCAGAACCAGGCCCACGCCGAAAAGGGCTTAAAAGATGCAAGCGCTGCAATTCGTAGGGATTTCGTCGTTCTAACCGGCCAAGATTGGGCCCAGATGTCCCTGCCGGACGCATTGGCAGTGTGTCAGAAGGCGTTGGAGCAGATAGGGCCGTTGCAGGAGTTATGCATCGGCAAGGTGTTCAGAGAAATTGACCTGGACGCTTGCATCAATGCCGTGAAGGAAGCCGAGGGCGGTCCCAAACGCGAGCGGCTGGCGCAGTGTATCCGGGAGAGACAGGACCTGCTGGCTTTGAACGTGCAGGCGCCGGATGCCGATCGCAGCATACGCCTCGCGGAATACGCCAGTGCCCGCGAGGATGCCTCCTCCAAGACCGCAGGCGACGTCGTTCTCCAGCTCTTTCAGGCGGGCGCAAAGGCGCTGCAGTTGGAGGAATGGGCCAATAAGGGCATTTGCCCGCTGTGCGATAGCGAGGTTCCCCACGATCTTCAGAGTCACGTCAATATGAAGCTGTCCGACTTCACGGCGTTGGACTCCGCCACGCAGACAGTCGCGCTGGAATGGAATGAGGCCGGTTGGGCGGACCTCTCTGGGCTCGAAAAGCTGCTTGAAAAGGATGCCGAGGCAAGAAGGATCGCAAACTCGTCTGATCGGGCAACGAAGGGGCTTATCACTGCGGAAGAAGCCAAGAGTCTGGGGGAATGGCTTAAGGAACTGCGCTCCCGTGCGGCAGGACGGGATCAGGAGCTTGGCAACGAACAGACCGAACTGGAGAAGGTATTGCCGCAGTCCTCCGTGGAAGTCACCACAAAGGTTGAGGCGGCGCGACGGGTTCAAGAGAGCTGCATCAAACTTGACGAGGTACGGGCGAGCTTTGATACGGAGAAGAAGCATGCGGATAACGTGGCCCGCGTTAAAACCTTCCTTGACAAGGCGTCCTCCGATTTCGCGGCTGCGGAAACTGCAATTAGCAAGGCGCGCTTGTCCGCCGTCGAACCTGTGTTCAAAGCCAATTTCGGGGAAATGTCGTTTCTGGGCGTCACGCCTGCTGTTTCAAAGCGAGCGAGCAGTGAGGATCTGCAGATCCGCCTCGCAGACTTCTACGGCTTAACCGACCTATCGCCCCAAGCCCTACTGTCGGAAAGCTATCGCAATGCTTTCGCTATAGCCTTGTATCTTGCAGCCGCTTCGCTTTACGGGGGAACGCCAAAATTCCTTGTACTCGACGACGTGACTTCAAGCTTCGACGCAGGGCACCAGCTCTTCCTCATTGAACTGCTGCGCAAGAGCTTTGCCCGGCCCGGCAACCCCAATGGCCTGCAGGTCATCATCCTCAGCCATGACACGATGCTGGAAAAGCTTTTCAACAAGCACACCACGTCAGGAATCTGGTGGCACCAACGCCTAGAGGGCATGCCGCAGTTCGCAGTTCTTCCCCAGACCGGAGCGGTGAACAAAGTGCGCGATCACACGATTTCCATGCTTCAGGCGGGCCAAGCAGATTTCGCGAAGGAGGGCGTTCGCCAATATCTGGAATACCGTCTCAGCGAACTCATCAGCAAGCTACGGATACCGGTTCCCGTTGATGTGGCTTTCAACGACAATAAGCAGCTCGCCAGCGAATTCCTGAACGCGATCGATGCTGCCGTAAAATTGCACAAAGCTGCCAACTCACTTGTGTTGGACCCGACACAGCAATCCGGCCTCAATACCAACATGGCAACGATCGTGGGCAATTTTCTGAGCCATTGGGGAACGGGCCAGACGCTGAGCTTCACCGCCCCGGCGTTGATCGGTGTGATGAACGCGATCGACCAATACTGCGACTGCTTCAAATTCGAACCGACCCCGGGAGCTGGAAAGGTTTTCTATAAATCGCTGCAGGAGCGACAATAGGCGGCGTTGGCTGCACCCCGGCGGAAATGTACGAGAAAGAGCGATTTTCGTTACACAAATCCTTGCACACAAATCCGAACAATGCCAAATACGACAATGTAAACAATGGGATGTGAGAAGGCTATTCGGTCTCCAAAACCGCAGGTCGTAGGTTCGAGCCCTGCTGCCCGTGCCATTCTTCGAATGGATACCTAAAAACGATTCTTTTGCAGTGCGGCCTTTGAAAATCGGCTTGTGACTTGCCATATGGCATAAGTTGCGGCATAAGGGCCGCATAGCCGGGACGGGACGACTGGATGGTTCCGAGGCGGCGTTTGGCCATAAAGCGGACACTTGCCACTTGCGTGGATCAAGAATCGGTTTTATGTAGACGAGACAGACACGCGACGCGTGGAGCTGGGAAGCCGGCTTTACGCGTCTGATTTGCATGGGCGAAATGATTGCGCTGATTCGGCGCGAACGCACGCTCAAGCGGCACGTCCCGGCCAGCGGGATCATCCAGGAGGCCCGGCCAACGGGTCTTGCAGACAGAGCGGCATATGGCTTCGAAAACCACAAATCCCTTCACCTTTCTCCAGCAGGTTCGCGCGGAGACCGCCAAGGTCACTTGGCCGTCGCGGCGCGAAACGATGATCTCGACGGTGATGGTCCTTGTGTTCGCGGTCATCGCGATGATCTTTTTCTTTACCGCAGACGTGGCCATGGGCTTTGCGGTCGAAAAAATCCTCGGCCTCGGACAGTAAGTCCGGCGATTACGGAGAAGTCTTGAAATGACCGCGCGGTGGTACATCGTCCACGCCTACTCGAACTTTGAAAAGAAGGTCGCCGAGGACATTGAGAACAAGGCCAAGCAGAAGGGCCTGTCCGCCGACATCGAGCAGATCGTGGTGCCGACCGAGAAGGTCGTCGAGATCCGCCGCGGCCGCAAGGTCGATGCCGAGCGCAAGTTCTTTCCGGGCTATGTGCTGCTGAAAGCCAATCTGACCGATGCCGTGTTCTCGCTCGTCAAGAACACGCCGAAGGTCACCGGTTTCCTGGGCGACTCCAAGCCGGTGCCGATCACCGAAGCCGAGGCCCAGCGTATCCTGAACCAGGTTCAGGAAGGCGTCGAGCGGCCGAAGCCGTCGGTGACGTTCGAGATCGGCGAAGCGATCCGCGTTTCGGATGGACCATTCGCGTCGTTCAACGGTTTCGTCCAGGAAGTGGACGAAGAGCGGGCGCGGCTCAAGGTGGAAGTTTCGATCTTCGGGCGCGCCGTGCCGGTCGATCTGGAATTCGGACAGGTCGAGAAGGGCTGATCCGAAATCCCTGCACCGGTTTCGGCGGCAGGGAAGGCGGCGCGGAGATCGCGCGGCCAAAAACGGGTGGGAGGCGAATGCGGCTTTAGCCGGCCGCGCGGACCGCACCACCAGACTGCAACCGCCGGCAAGACCGGCATGAGAAAAGGCAGGAAGAGAGATGGCTAAGAAGATTGCAGGCCAGCTCAAGCTCCAGGTTTCCGCGGGATCGGCCACGCCGTCGCCCCCGATCGGCCCGGCGCTTGGTCAGCGTGGCATCAATATCATGGAGTTCTGCAAGGCGTTCAACGCGCAGACCCAGGAAATGGAAAAGGGCTCGCCGGTTCCGGTCGTCATCACCTACTACCAGGACAAGTCGTTCACCTTCGTCATGAAGACGCCGCCGGTGAGCTACTTCCTGAAGAAGGCTGCGAACCTGAAGTCGGGCTCGAAGGAGCCGGGCAAGGTCAAGGCCGGCACGATCGGCCGCGACAAGGTGCGCGCCATCGCCGAGCAGAAGATGAAGGATCTGAACGCAAACGACGTCGAGGCGGCCATGCGCATGGTCGAGGGCTCCGCCCGCTCGATGGGTCTGGAAGTGGTGGGCTGAGATCATGGCAAAGATTGCAAAGCGTGTATCGAAGACCCGCGAAGGCATCGATCCCAACAAGGCTTACGCTTTGGGTGAGGCGCTGAAGCTGCTCAAGGATCGCTCCTCGGTGAAGTTCGACGAGACGATCGAAGTCGCGATGAACCTCGGCGTCGACCCGCGCCATGCCGACCAGATGGTCCGCGGAGTGGTCAACCTGCCGAACGGCACCGGCCGCAGCGTTCGCGTCGCCGTCTTCGCGCGTGGCGACAAGGCCGAGGAGGCCAAGGCCGCCGGCGCCGACATCGTCGGAGCCGAGGATCTGGTCGACATCGTCCAGAAGGGCACGATCGACTTCGACCGCTGCATCGCCACGCCGGACATGATGCCGCTGGTCGGCCGTCTCGGCAAGGTGCTCGGTCCGCGCGGCATGATGCCGAACCCGAAGGTCGGCACCGTCACCACCGACGTTACCGCCGCCGTCAAGGCATCGAAGGGCGGCGCCGTCGAGTTCCGCGTCGAGAAGGCCGGCATCGTTCACGCCGGCGTCGGCAAGGTCTCGTTCGACGTCAAGGCGCTGGAAGAAAACGTCCGCGCCTTCGCTGATGCGGTGACCAGGGCAAAGCCGGCTGGTGCCAAGGGCAACTACGTCAAGAAGGTGTCGGTCACCTCGACGATGGGCCCGGGCCTCAAGCTCGACGTCTCGACGCTCGCTGCGTCCTGATACGAAACAATTGGATCGGCCGCTAAAACGCTGATCCGTGAAAGAATTCCGGGCCTCCGACCTGTCGGCGGCCCGGTACCGGAAGTCGAAAGGCTTCCGGACATCCTGTCCGAGATTGCAGGCGGCCCCCAAGCCTTAGGTGATGTGGGCCTTAATTCATGTGGGCCTGCATGAGACGGGTGAAGACCGGACAAAGGAGCCGCAAGCTCCAATGAAAGGTTCGAACCGTGTTTGCCTTTTGTCTGCGCACCGTCCGGCTTGCCGGCAGGTGTGGCGAAAGGGGGCAGGATCCTCGAGCGTCGTTCGGGAGATCCGTTACTGGATGGCCCGGCCGGCAAAAGGCAACCCGACGCCTGTCCTTCGTAGAGGGCAGGGGTCAACTGGAGATAGGCAGTGGACAGAGCGGAAAAACGCGAACTCGTCACGGGCCTGAATGATGCGTTTTCAAGCGCTGGTTCAGTCGTCGTGGCCCACTACGCCGGTATCACCGTCGCGCAAATGAACGACCTTCGGTCGAAAATGCGCGCCGCCGGTGGCACCGTCAAAGTCGCGAAGAACCGTCTCGCCAAAATCGCTCTTCAGGGCACGGACTCCGCATCGATCATCGAGCTGTTCAAGGGACAGACGCTGATCGCCTATTCGGAGGATCCGATTGCGGCGCCGAAGGTCGCGTCCGATTTCGCCAAGGGAAATGACAAGCTCGTCATTCTCGGCGGCGCAATGGGTACCACCTCGCTCAATGCCGACGGTGTGAAGGCACTCGCCACACTTCCGTCGCTCGATGAGCTGCGCGCCAGGCTGGTTGGCATGATCGCCACGCCGGCAACCCGGATCGCCCAGATCGTCAATGCGCCTGCGGCTTCGGTCGCGCGCGTCATCGGCGCTTACGCCCGGAAGGACGAGGCGGCATGAGGCCGTTCCTCGCTATCACAAACACACGTTCGAACCTTATGAAGGAACATTGCAATGGCTGATCTGGCAAAGATCGTAGACGACCTTTCGAAGCTGACCGTCCTCGAGGCGGCCGAGCTGTCGAAGCTTCTTGAAGAAAAGTGGGGCGTTTCCGCCGCTGCTCCGGTGGCGGTTGCCGCTGCCGGCGGCGCTGCGGCCGCTGCTGCTCCGGTCGAGGAAAAGACGGAATTCGACGTCGTCCTCACCGAGGCAGGCGCTCAGAAGATCAACGTCATCAAGGAAGTTCGCGCCATCACCGGTCTTGGCCTCAAGGAAGCCAAGGACCTGGTCGAGGCGGCTCCGAAGCCGGTCAAGGAAGCCGTTTCCAAGGCCGACGCGGACAAGTTCAAGGCCCAGCTGGAAGCAGCCGGCGCCAAGGTCGAACTGAAGTAAGCGTTGAGTACCGGCGGACGGGGTCGCGCCGGCCGCCACTCCTTTCGCGTCGAAGGGAGGCTGCGTAACGCGAAGAGAGTGCGAAAACCTCTTTCCTGAGGGCCGCAAACCGGCCTTCAGGAAACGGGTTTTCTCCCGTTTCTGGCCCGCCGCCAAATTGGTGGTGGGTGAAAAGACAAGAAGCCGCCGACAGGCGGCGGGCAACAAGACAGGGCCGCCGAGGTGGCCCGAGATGCAAGGCGAGCCGCGGCGAGGCTCGTCCCGAGAATTGAGCTAAGGAGCGACGATGGCCCAGACCCAGACTTTCAATGGCCGCAGACGCGTACGCAAGTTTTTCGGAAAGATCCCGGAAGTTGCGGAGATGCCGAACCTGATCGAGGTTCAGAAGGCATCCTATGACCAGTTCCTGATGGTGGAGGAGCCCAAGGGCGGGCGTCCTGACGAGGGGCTGCAGGCAGTTTTCAAGTCGGTCTTCCCGATTTCCGATTTTTCCGGCTCCTCGATGCTGGAATTCGTGAAGTACGAGTTCGAGGGACCGAAATTCGACGTTGACGAATGCCGTCAGCGCGACCTGACCTACGCGGCGCCGCTCAAGGTGACGCTGCGCCTCATCGTGTTCGATATCGACGAGGATACCGGCGCGAAGTCGATCAAGGACATCAAGGAGCAGGACGTCTACATGGGCGACATGCCGCTCATGACCTTGAACGGCACCTTCATCGTCAACGGCACCGAGCGCGTCATCGTCTCGCAGATGCACCGTTCGCCGGGCGTCTTCTTCGACCATGACAAGGGCAAGTCGCACTCGTCCGGCAAGCTTCTGTTTGCCGCGCGCGTCATTCCCTATCGCGGCTCGTGGCTCGACATCGAGTTCGATAGCAAGGACGTCGTGCATGCCCGCATCGATCGCCGCCGCAAGATTCCGGTGACGTCGCTGCTGATGGCGCTCGGCATGGACGGCGAAGAGATCCTGTCGACCTTCTACAACAAGATCACCTACAAGCGCGCCGGCGACCATTGGCGCATCCCGTTCAACGTCGAGCGTTTCCGCGGCCTCAAGGCCGTTGGTGACCTTGTCGACGCCGACACCGGCGAAGTCGTCGTCGAGGCCGGCAAGAAGATCACCGCCCGCCAGGCCAGGGCGCTTGGTGAAAAGGGTCTCAAGGCGATCAAGGCGACCGATGAGGATCTGCTCGGCAACTACCTTGCCGAGGATATTGTCAACTACGCGACCGGCGAGATCTTCCTCGAAGCCGGTGACGAGATCGACGAAAAGACGCTGAAAGTGCTGCTTGGCACCGGTGACGATGAGATCAAGGTCCTCGACATCGACCACGTCAACGTCGGCGCCTACATCCGCAACACGCTCAACGTCGACAAGAACGAGAGCCGCCAGGACGCGCTGTTCGACATCTACCGCGTCATGCGCCCCGGCGAGCCGCCGACGCTGGAAACCGCTGAAGCCATGTTCAATTCGCTGTTCTTCGACAGCGAGCGCTATGATCTGTCGGCCGTTGGCCGCGTCAAGATGAACATGCGCCTCGAGCTCAAGGCCGAGGATACCGTGCGCGTGCTGCGCAAGGACGACATCCTGGCCGTGGTCAAGACGCTGGTCGAACTGCGCGACGGCAAGGGCGAGATCGACGACATCGACAATCTCGGCAACCGCCGTGTGCGCTCGGTCGGCGAGCTGATGGAGAACCAGTACCGCGTCGGCCTGCTGCGCATGGAGCGCGCGATCAAGGAACGCATGTCCTCGATCGAGATCGACACGGTGATGCCGCAGGACCTGATCAACGCCAAGCCGGCGGCTGCCGCCGTGCGCGAGTTCTTCGGTTCCTCGCAGCTGTCGCAGTTTATGGATCAGACCAACCCGCTTTCGGAGATCACCCACAAGCGCCGTCTTTCGGCGCTTGGACCGGGCGGTCTGACCCGCGAGCGTGCCGGTTTCGAAGTGCGCGACGTGCACCCGACGCATTACGGCCGCATCTGCCCGATCGAGACGCCGGAAGGCCCGAACATCGGCCTGATCAACTCGCTTGCGACCTTCGCGCGCGTCAACAAATACGGCTTCATCGAGAGCCCGTACCGCAAGATCGTCAACGGCAAGCTGACCAATGAGGTCGTTTACCTCTCGGCTATGGAAGAGGCCAAGCACCACGTCGCGCAGGCCAATGCCGAGCTCGACAAGAATGGTCATTTCGTCGACGAATTCGTCATTTGCCGCAACGCCGGCGAAGTGATGATGGCGCCGCGCGAAAACGTCGATCTGATGGACGTGTCGCCGAAGCAGATGGTGTCGGTGGCCGCGGCCCTGATCCCGTTCCTGGAGAACGATGACGCCAACCGTGCGCTGATGGGCTCGAACATGCAGCGTCAGGCCGTGCCGCTGGTGCGCGCCGAAGCGCCGTTCGTCGGCACCGGCATGGAGCCGATCGTCGCCCGTGACTCGGGCGCCGCCATCGGCGCCCGCCGCGGCGGCATCGTCGACCAGGTGGACGCGACGCGTATCGTCATCCGCGCCACGGAAGATCTCGATCCCGGCAAGTCCGGCGTCGACATCTACCGGCTGATGAAGTTCCAGCGTTCGAACCAGAACACCTGCATCAACCAGCGTCCGCTGGTGCGCATGGGCGACCGGGTCAACAAGGGCGACATCATCGCCGACGGCCCGTCGACCGAGCTCGGCGATCTGGCCCTCGGCCGTAACGTGCTGGTCGCGTTCATGCCGTGGAACGGCTACAACTACGAGGATTCCATCCTCCTGTCCGAGCGCATCGTCGCCGACGACGTCTTCACCTCGATCCACATCGAGGAGTTCGAAGTCATGGCCCGCGACACCAAGCTGGGGCCGGAGGAGATCACGCGCGACATTCCCAACGTCTCGGAAGAAGCGCTGAAGAACCTCGATGAGGCCGGCATCGTCTACATCGGTGCGGAAGTGCAGCCGGGCGACATCCTGGTCGGCAAGATCACGCCGAAGGGCGAAAGCCCGATGACGCCGGAAGAAAAGCTGCTGCGCGCCATCTTCGGTGAAAAGGCCTCGGACGTGCGCGACACCTCGATGCGCATGCCTCCGGGAACCTTCGGCACCGTCGTCGAAGTGCGTGTCTTCAACCGCCACGGCGTCGAGAAGGACGAGCGCGCCATGGCGATCGAGCGCGAGGAGATCGAACGCCTCGCCAAGGACCGCGACGACGAGCAGGCGATCCTCGACCGCAACGTCTATTCGCGTCTTTCCGACGTTCTCGTCGGCAAGGAAGCGATTGCCGGGCCGAAGGGCTTCAAGAAGGGCTCGAAGCTGTCGAAGGACACGCTCGACGAGTATCCGCGTTCGCAGTGGTGGCAGTTTGCCGTGGAGAACGAAAAGCTCCAGAGCGAACTGGAAGCCCTGCGTGGCCAGTACGACGATTCCAAGAAGGCGCTCGAGCAGCGCTTCATGGACAAGGTCGAGAAGGTGCAGCGCGGCGACGAGATGCCTCCGGGCGTCATGAAGATGGTCAAGGTCTTCGTGGCCGTGAAGCGCAAGATGCAGCCCGGCGACAAGATGGCCGGCCGGCACGGCAACAAGGGTGTCGTGTCGCGGATCGTTCCGGTCGAGGACATGCCTTTCCTCGAGGACGGCACGCATGCCGATATCGTGCTCAACCCGCTGGGTGTGCCGTCGCGCATGAATGTCGGCCAGATCCTGGAAACGCATCTGGGCTGGGCTTGCGCCGGAATGGGCAGGAAAATCGGCGATCTGATCGACGCGTACAAGACGGCGGGCGACATCAAGCCGCTGCGCAAGACGCTCGAGAGCTTCATGCCTTCCAACGACCGCAACGAGCCGGTCCGCGAATATGACGACGAGAGCATCGTTCGCCTCAGCGAGCAGATGCGCCGCGGCGTCTCCATCGCGACACCGGTGTTCGACGGCGCGCACGAGGCCGACATCAACATCATGCTGGAGCAGGCGGGCCTGCACACCAGCGGTCAATCGCAGCTCTATGACGGGCGCACCGGCGAGCCGTTCGATCGCAAAGTGACGATGGGCTACATATATATGCTCAAGCTTCACCACCTTGTGGACGACAAGATCCACGCGCGTTCGATCGGTCCGTACTCGCTCGTTACCCAGCAGCCGCTGGGCGGCAAGGCGCAGTTCGGTGGCCAGCGCTTCGGCGAGATGGAGGTCTGGGCGCTCGAAGCGTACGGCGCCGCCTACACGCTGCAGGAGATGCTCACGGTTAAGTCGGACGACGTCGCCGGCCGCACCAAGGTCTACGAGGCGATCGTCAGAGGCGACGACACATTCGAGGCCGGCATCCCCGAGAGCTTCAATGTTCTCGTCAAGGAAATGCGGTCTCTCGGCCTCAATGTCGAGCTGGAGAACACCAAGCTCGACGACAACCCGATCCGGCTGCCCGACGCGGCCGAGTAAGCAAGACGTCCGGCCGCGGTCTTCCCGCGACCGGACGCACCAAATTCTCGGCCGATGGCCGATCAAGTCGGCGGGCGTTTGGCCCGCGCTAGATGCAAGGGGTTTTCGAGGACCCCGAAAAGGAGAACGGCATGAACCAAGAGGTCATGAATCTCTTCAATCCCCAGGCGCCTGCGCAGGTGTTCGATTCCATCCGGATCTCGCTTGCCAGCCCTGAGAAGATTCTGTCCTGGTCGTTCGGCGAGATCAAGAAGCCGGAGACCATCAACTACCGCACCTTCAAGCCGGAGCGTGACGGCCTGTTCTGCGCGCGCATTTTTGGCCCGATCAAGGACTATGAGTGCCTGTGCGGCAAGTACAAGCGCATGAAATACAAGGGCGTCATCTGCGAGAAGTGCGGCGTCGAAGTCACGCTGTCGCGCGTCCGCCGCGAGCGCATGGGCCATATCGAGCTGGCGGCACCGGTCGCCCACATCTGGTTCCTGAAGTCGCTGCCGTCGCGCATCGGCACGCTGCTCGACATGACGCTGAAGGACATCGAGCGGGTCCTCTACTTCGAGAACTACATCGTTACCGAACCCGGCCTCACCGCGCTGAAGGAGCACCAGCTGCTCAGCGAGGAAGAGTACATGATGGCCGTCGACGAGTATGGCGAGGATTCGTTCACCGCCATGATCGGCGCCGAGGCGATCCACGACCTTCTGGCCGGCATGGACCTCGAGAAGATCGCCGGCGACCTGCGTTCTGAGCTGGCTTCGACCACCTCCGAGCTCAAGCAGAAAAAGTACCTGAAGCGGCTCAAGGTCGTCGAGAACTTCATGGAATCCGGCAACCGTCCGGAATGGATGATCATGAAGGTGGTTCCGGTGATCCCGCCGGATCTGCGCCCGCTTGTCCCGCTGGACGGCGGCCGTTTCGCCACGTCGGATCTGAACGACCTCTATCGCCGCGTCATCAACCGCAACAACCGCTTGAAGCGGCTGATCGAGCTGCGCGCGCCCGGCATCATCGTGCGCAATGAAAAGCGCATGCTGCAGGAAGCCGTCGATGCGCTGTTCGACAACGGCCGCCGCGGCCGCGTCATCACCGGCGCCAACAAGCGTCCGCTGAAGTCGCTGTCCGACATGCTGAAGGGCAAGCAGGGCCGGTTCCGCCAGAACCTGCTCGGCAAGCGCGTCGACTATTCCGGCCGCTCGGTCATCGTCACCGGTCCGGAGCTCAAGCTCCACCAGTGCGGCCTGCCGAAGAAGATGGCGCTCGAACTGTTCAAGCCCTTCATCTACGCCCGTCTCGACGCCAAGGGCTACTCCTCGACCGTCAAGCAGGCGAAGAAGCTGGTCGAGAAGGAGCGTCCGGAGGTCTGGGATATCCTCGACGAGGTCATCCGCGAGCATCCGGTGCTTTTGAACCGCGCACCGACGCTGCACCGCCTCGGTATCCAGGCGTTCGAGCCGATCCTGATCGAAGGCAAGGCGATCCAGCTTCACCCGCTGGTCTGCACGGCCTTCAACGCCGATTTCGACGGCGACCAGATGGCGGTCCACGTGCCGCTGTCGCTGGAAGCGCAGCTCGAAGCCCGCGTGCTGATGATGTCGACCAACAACATCCTGCACCCGGCTTCCGGTGCGCCGATCATCGTGCCGTCGCAGGACATGGTTCTCGGTCTCTACTATCTCTCGATCGTCAATCAGAACGAGCCGGGCGAGGGCATGGTGTTTGCCGACATGGGCGAACTCCAGCACGCGCTCGAGACCAAGGCGGTGACGCTGCATGCCAAGATCAAGGGGCGCTTCCGCACGGTCGACGCCGACGGCAAGGTCGTGTCGAAGATCTACGACACCACGCCTGGCCGCATGATCATCGGCGAGCTGCTGCCGAAGAACCACAACGTGCCCTACGAGACCGCCAACCAGGAGATGACCAAGAAGAACATCTCCAAGATGATCGACACCGTCTATCGCCATTGCGGTCAGAAGGAGACGGTCATTTTCTGCGATCGCATCATGGCTCTCGGCTTCAGCCACGCCTGCCGTGCCGGCATTTCGTTCGGCAAGGACGACATGCTGATCCCGGACGCCAAGATCAAGCTGGTCTCCGACACCGAGGCTTTGGCCAAGGAGTACGAGCAGCAGTACAATGACGGTCTGATCACCCAGGGCGAGAAGTACAACAAGGTCGTCGACGCCTGGGCCAAGTGCTCGGAAAAGGTCGCCGACGAAATGATGGCCCGCATCAAGGCGGTCGAGTTCGAGGACAACGGCCGTCAGAAGCCGATGAACTCGATCTATATGATGTCGCACTCCGGTGCGCGCGGCTCGCCCACCCAGATGCGCCAGCTCGCCGGCATGCGCGGCCTGATGGCCAAGCCTAGCGGTGAAATCATCGAGACGCCGATCATCTCGAACTTCAAGGAAGGCCTCACCGTGCTCGAGTACTTCAACTCGACCCACGGCGCCCGCAAGGGTCTGGCCGACACCGCCTTGAAGACGGCGAACTCGGGTTACCTGACGCGTCGTCTTGTCGACGTGGCGCAGGACTGCATCGTCAACTCGCTCGACTGCGGCACCGACAAGGGCCTCACCATGCAGCCGATCGTCGATGCCGGTCAGGTCGTCGCCTCGGTTGGCCAGCGCGTTCTCGGCCGCACCTCGCTCGACGACATCACCCACCCGGTCACCGGCGAGGTTCTGGTCAAGGCCGGAACGCTGATGGACGAGCGTGACGTGGAACTGATCGAAAAGGCCGGCGTGCAGTCGGTTCGCATCCGTTCGGCGCTGACCTGCGAGGTCAGGGTCGGTGTCTGCGCGGTCTGCTACGGACGCGATCTGGCCCGCGGCACGCCCGTCAACCAGGGCGAGGCTGTCGGCGTCATCGCGGCGCAGTCGATCGGCGAGCCGGGCACCCAGCTCACCATGCGTACCTTCCACATGGGCGGCACGGCGCAGGTGGTGGATTCCTCGTTCCTTGAAGCCTCCTATGAGGGAAAGGTCGAGATCCGCAACCGCAACGTGGTGCGCAACTCCGACGGCCAGCTGATGGTCATGGGCCGCAACATGGCGGTGCTGATCCTCGACGAGGCCGGCAAGGAACGCGCCACGCACCGCGTCACCTACGGTTCGCGTATCTTCGTCGACGATGGCGACAAGGTGAAGCGCGGCCAACGCATTGCCGAGTGGGATCCCTATACCCGCCCGGTCCTCACCGAAATCGAGGGCAGGGTAGCGTTCGAGGATCTGGTCGATGGCATTTCCGTTCAGGAAACCGCCGACGAATCGACCGGCATCACCAAGCGCGAGGTCATCGACTGGCGTTCGACGCCACGCGGCAACGACCTCAAGCCGGCGATCGTCGTCCAGGATGCCAAGGGCAAGGTCGGCAAGCTGTCGAAGGGCGGCGACGCCCGCTTCCTGCTCTCGGTCGAGGCCATTCTTTCGGTCGAGCCGGGTGCACAGGTTCGCCCCGGCGACGTGCTGGCGCGTATCCCGATGGAAAGCGCCAAGACCAAGGACATCACCGGCGGTCTGCCGCGTGTGGCCGAACTGTTCGAGGCACGCCGTCCGAAGGATCACGCCATCATCGCCGAGATCGATGGCACGATCCGCTTCGGCCGCGACTACAAGAACAAGCGCCGCATCATCATCGAGCCGCATGACTCGACGCTTGAGCCGGTCGAATACCTGATCCCGAAGGGCAAGCCGTTCCATCTCCAGGACGGCGACGTCATCGAGAAGGGCGACTACATCCTCGACGGTAATCCGGCGCCGCACGACATCCTGGCGATCAAGGGCGTGGAGGCGCTTGCCTCCTACCTCGTCAACGAAATCCAGGAGGTCTACCGACTGCAGGGCGTGTCGATCAACGACAAGCATATCGAGGTGATCGTTCGCCAGATGCTGCAGAAGGTCGAGATCACCACGCAGGGCGATTCGACCTACATTCCGGGCGACCACGTCGACGTGATCGAACTGGAAGAGGTCAATGAGCGCCTGGTCGAGGAAGGCAAGAAGCCGGCCGAAGGCCAGCCGGTGCTGCTCGGCATCACCAAGGCCTCGCTGCAGACGCCGTCCTTCATCTCGGCCGCCTCCTTCCAGGAGACGACGAGGGTGCTGACCGAAGCTGCGGTTGCCGGCAAGACCGACATGCTGCAGGGCCTGAAGGAAAACGTCATCGTCGGCCGGCTGATCCCGGCCGGTACCGGCGGTACGATGAGCCAGATCCGGCGCATCGCCACCTCGCGCGACGAGTTGATCATCGACGAGCGCCGCAAGGCGTCCGGCGTCGAGGTCGCCGAGCCGATGCTGACCGACATGGTTAACGCGGCGCAGTAAGGGCGCAAGCAAGGGAAGACAGAAAAGGGGCCTAAGTGGCCCCTTTTCGCATTTTGGTTCCTCAATCGGATCGGAGAGGAAACGATGAGCAGGAAGATTTGGGCTTCTGTCGACGACTACATTGTCGAAGCTCTTTTCGAGGCGGATCCCGCTCTTGATGCCGTTCTGGCGGCCAACCATGATCAGGGCCTGCCGCCTATCGACGTTTCCCCGGCACAAGGCAAGCTGCTGTCACTTCTTGCGCGAATGCAGGGAGCAAAGAAGGTACTCGAAATCGGCACATTGGGCGGCTATTCGACAATCTGGATGGCGCGAGCATTGCCGATGGACGGCAAGGTCGTAACGCTCGAGCTTGATCCGCACCACGCCAGTGTCGCGCGGTCGAACTTTGAACGGGCAGGGGTGTCTGACCGTGTGGAACTGCGGGTCGGACCGGCGCTTCAATCGCTTGCGGCCTTAGGCGCCGAGAATGCCGGGCCGTTCGACTTTATCTTCATCGACGCCGACAAGCCGAACAACCCGCACTATCTGTCCTGGGCCATGCGTCTTTCGAGGCCGGGGACCGTCATCGTCTGCGACAATGTCATCCGTGACGGCGCGGTGGTGAATGAAGATGGTCGCGACGCCAATGTCGAAGGGGCACGCGCGGCGTTCTCGTTCACTGGCAGCGACAAGCGTCTGGAAGGCACCGCGATCCAGACTGTTGGCGCCAAGGGCTATGACGGCTTTGCAATAGCGATCGTCAATTGATTTTGTGCGGTGCGCCGACCAGACCTGCGATCCGGCCGGCGCCTACTCGTCAATCGAAAAAAGCTTCCACCACATTGCGCTTGCCCAGCATGAAGGCGTCGGCGACGTGCTGCAGGGGCGCGAGATCGACGTCGGAGGTGCCGGCGCGCACGATCTCGGCAAAGCGTTTGTAGAGCATCGGATATTCGGCTTCCGGCTCCTCGTGAACGACGCGGCCATCGATGGCGAGCTTTGAGCCGCCGCCAGAAAGCACCATCGATCCAGCCTCGGTATCGGCCAGAATGTCCCAGCTTTGCGGGCCGGTCTGACGCCAGTCGAGTTCCATCGTCACCGGCAGACCGTTCGAAGTGCGGAAGGCAATATGGGCGGCGATCGGGGCCGCGCGGTTTTCGGGGAAATCGAGTTCTGCCGAGCTGATGAACATCGGCGGCAGGATGTGGGTAGCGATCGACAGCGCGTTGATGCCGGGATCGAACACGCCAAAGCCGCCGGGAGCCCAGATCCATTCCTGATTCGGATGCCAGCGGCGCACGTCTTCTTTCCAATTGATGGCGGCCGACCTGATCGTTGTCGATCCAAGGAATGCGCGCGCAGCTTCGACAGCTGGCGCATAGCGCGAGTGCCAGCTGGCGAACAGGCAGACGCCGTTCGCTGTCGCCAGCGCCTTCAGGTCTTCGACCTCGCTGACCGTGGCGCCGGGCGGCTTTTCCAGGAAGACATGCTTTTTCGCCACCAGCGCCGTGCGCGCTGCGTCATAGCGAAACTGCGGCGGCATGCACAGCGACACCGCCTCGAGCTCCGGCACCGAGTCGAGCATCGCCTCGATCGTCGGGAAGTTCGGGATGTCCTCCACTTTGCCATGCCGGCTGGCTGCAGCAACCAGGCGATAATCCTGGTCCTTCGCCAGCGCCGGCAGGTGCTGGTCGCGGACGATCTTTCCCACGCCGACGATGCCGAGCTTGATGGGATTAGAGGACATGGGAGCTCCGCAGGTTGAGTGTGCTTGGTTTTACCAGAGGTCGCTTCTTAGCAGAGAACTTGTGTCGGGCAAGTCGCCGGGCTTTGTCGCCGGCCCGTGAGATCGACCGCGATTCAGATCTCTTCAGATCGGCACATCGAACGTCACGATCGACACTTCGCCTTCGAGCGCGCCCTGATAGGCGGACAGATGCGGCTCCTCGTCGGGCACGCCGTCCAGGTCGCCGATCTGATCGAGCTCGGCCTCGGCATAACCTTCCGCGGCAAGTGATTCGAGAGCGCGGCGCACCGCCGAATCGTCGTCCGGTGCGACCAGCATCACATGCACGCCTTCCGCCTTGCCGCCTTTGCGCTTCCACACCCGGCCGGTAATAATGGTGACCGGGCGCTCCTCATTGTCATTCACGGGTTCGTACCTCCGGGCGAGGGGGTTTGGGCTGCTCATGCCGCCTTTTCGCACGAAGCACGGCCTGGAAACAGCGGCCAGCCGGTCACTTTCTGCCTTCCTCTTGAAAAACGGCGCAAGAAAATTACATGCGCTTTTCGCATGGCTGCCACGCCTCGGGTTCAGCGCAATATTTGCCGCTCCGGGGTTGACGGACAGTGGCCATACGAGTAGAAGCCGCCCAGTCAGAACCGATGTGAGGCTCTTGCTTCCGAAGCGACACGCTTTGGAGTTTGCTTCAAACAGGGTTCGTTTTACGAGCGAAAAGACATTTCCGGCGTGCATGAAGCGGCTTCCGCTTCCTCTGCCATTTGTTCGGGCAAGACCGCGAGGCGCGGTTTGTGGCCCGAATTTGCGTATGGAAGTGACGCTTTGAGCGGCCCTGACCGGGCGAGATACGGAATTGAGAGACAAGAGGGTTTAATGCCTACCGTCAACCAGCTGATCCGCAAGCCGCGCATTGCGCCGGTGAAGCGCAACAAGGTCCCGGCCATGCAGCAGAACCCGCAGAAGCGGGGCGTCTGCACGCGCGTCTACACCACGACGCCGAAGAAGCCGAACTCGGCGCTGCGCAAGGTGGCCAAGATCCGCCTGACCAATGGTTTTGAAGTGATCGGTTACATCCCCGGCGAAGGCCACAACCTTCAGGAGCACTCGGTGGTGATGATCCGCGGCGGTCGCGTCAAGGATCTTCCGGGCGTCCGTTACCACATCATCCGCGGCGTGCTCGACACGCAAGGCGTGAAGAACCGCAAGCAGCGCCGTTCGAAATACGGCGCCAAGCGTCCGAAGTGACCGAAGCGTAGCCAAGGTCGTTCCGGGCGGCGTCAAGCGACGATCCGGGATCCAGGCCACCGCGTAGAATTGAGGCAGAGAAAAAATGTCCCGTCGTCACAGTGCAGAAAAGCGTGAGATCAATCCGGACCCGAAGTTCGGCGATCTGATCGTCACCAAGTTCATGAACGCCGTCATGTATGACGGCAAGAAGTCGGTTGCCGAGACCATCGTCTACGGCGCGCTCGACCAGGTTCAGTCCAAGACCAAGCAGGAGCCGGTCACCGTCTTCCATCAGGCGCTCGACAATGTCGCGCCGCATGTGGAAGTGCGTTCGCGCCGCGTCGGCGGCGCCACCTACCAGGTTCCGGTCGACGTGCGCCCCGAGCGCCGTCAGGCATTGGCCATCCGCTGGCTGATCGCCGCCGCCCGCAACCGCAACGAGACCACTATGGTCGACCGCCTCTCCGGCGAGCTGATGGATGCGGCCAACAACCGCGGCACCGCCGTCAAGAAGCGTGAAGACACCCACAAGATGGCAGAAGCCAACCGCGCTTTCGCGCACTACCGCTGGTAAAGCGCGAACGAGACTGAAGAGGCACCTCCCATGGCCCGCGAATATAAAATCGAAGACTACCGCAATTTCGGTATCATGGCGCATATCGACGCCGGCAAGACGACGACCACCGAGCGCGTCCTCTATTACACGGGCAAGTCGCACAAGATCGGGGAAGTCCACGACGGCGCTGCCACCATGGATTGGATGGAGCAGGAGCAGGAGCGCGGCATTACCATCACGTCCGCCGCGACCACGACCTTCTGGAAGGGTCGCGACGGCAAGATGCACCGCTTCAACATCATCGACACCCCTGGCCACGTCGACTTCACCATTGAAGTCGAGCGCTCGCTGCGCGTGCTTGACGGCGCCATCGCGCTGCTCGACGCCAATGCCGGGGTCGAGCCGCAGACGGAAACCGTCTGGCGTCAGGCTGACAAGTACCGCGTGCCGCGCATGATCTTCTGCAACAAGATGGACAAGATCGGCGCCGACTTCTACCGCTCGGTCGAGATGATCGGATCGCGCCTCGGTGCGCATGCCGTCGTCATGCAGCTGCCGATCGGCGCCGAGACGGAGTTCAAGGGTGTCGTCGACCTCGTCGAGATGAACGCGCTGGTCTGGCGCGACGAGACGCTGGGCGCTGCCTGGGACATCGTCGAGATCCCTGCCGACCTCAAGGCTCGTGCCGAAGAGTACCGCGAGAAGATGATCGAGGCCGCCGTCGAAATGGACGAAACGGCGCTCGAGAATTACCTCGAAGGCAAGATGCCGAGCAACGACGAGATCCGTGCGCTCATCCGCAAGGGCACGATCGCGGTGAAGTTCTATCCGATGTTCTGCGGCTCGGCCTTCAAGAACAAGGGCGTGCAGCCGCTGCTCGACGCCGTCGTCGAATATCTGCCGTCGCCGGCCGATGTCCCGGCCATCAAGGGCGTCGACGCCAAGACCGACGCCGAGATCGAGCGTCATGCCGACGACAACGAGCCGCTGTCGATGCTCGCCTTCAAGATCATGAACGACCCGTTCGTCGGTTCGCTCACCTTTGCCCGCATCTATTCGGGCAAGCTCACCAAGGGCATCTCGGTCGACAACACCGTGAAGGGCAAGAAAGAGCGCATCGGCCGCATGTTGCAGATGCATGCGAATTCGCGCGCCGACGTCGAAGAGGCGTTTGCCGGCGACATCGTCGCCCTCGCTGGTCTCAAGGACACCACCACCGGCGACACGCTCAGTGATCCGCTGCATCCGGTCATCCTCGAGCGCATGGAATTCCCCGATCCGGTCATCCAGATCGCCATCGAGCCGAAGACCAAGAACGACCAGGAAAAGATGGGTCTCGCCCTTCACCGCCTGGCCGCCGAGGATCCGTCCTTCCGCGTCAAGACCGACGAGGAATCGGGCCAGACGATCATTTCCGGCATGGGCGAGCTTCACCTCGACATCATCGTCGACCGCATGCGCCGCGAGTTCAAGGTCGAGGCCAATGTCGGCGCGCCGCAGGTGGCCTACCGCGAGACGATCACCCGCAAGCACGAGCAGGACTACACGCACAAGAAGCAGACCGGCGGTACCGGCCAGTTCGCCCGCGTCAAGATACTGTTCGAGCCGAATCCGGAAAGCAGCGAATTCGAGTTCGAAACCAAGATCGTCGGCGGCGCTGTGCCGAAGGAATACATCCCCGGTGTCGAAAAGGGCATCAACAGCGTCATGACCTCGGGCCCGTTCGCCGGCTTCCCGATGATCGGCGTCAAGGCGACGCTGATCGATGGCGCCTACCACGACGTGGACTCGTCGGTTCTGGCCTTCGAAATCGCCGGCCGCGCCTGCTTCCGTGAAGCAGCGCCCAAGCTTGGCGTGCAGTTGCTCGAGCCGATCATGAAGGTCGAGGTGGTGACGCCGGAAGATTACGTCGGCAGCGTTATCGGCGACCTGAACGGCCGTCGCGGCCAGATCCAGGGCCAGGAAGCCCGTGGCGTGGCTGTGGTCATCAACGCGATGGTGCCGCTCGCCAACATGTTCAAATACGTGGACAACCTTCGCTCGATGAGCCAGGGCCGCGCGGCCTACACGATGCAGTTCGACCACTACGAGCCGGTCCCGACCGCGGTCGCCCAGGAAGTCCAGAAGAAATACGCGTAACTCGAAACGAGTTGCATCAGTAACTTAATTCAAGGCCCGCACGGGCTGGCAGGAATGGAGAGATCACATGGCAAAAGGTAAATTCGAGCGCACTAAGCCTCATGTGAACATTGGCACGATTGGTCACGTCGATCATGGCAAGACGTCGCTGACGGCGGCGATCACCAAGTATTTTGGCGAATACAAGCGCTACGACCAGATCGACGCGGCGCCCGAAGAGAAGGCCCGCGGCATCACCATTTCGACGGCGCACGTCGAATACGAGACCGCCAACCGCCACTATGCCCATGTCGACTGCCCCGGCCACGCCGACTATGTGAAAAACATGATCACCGGTGCTGCGCAGATGGACGGCGCGATCCTGGTGGTGTCGGCCGCCGACGGCCCGATGCCGCAGACCCGCGAGCACATCCTGCTCGCCCGCCAGGTCGGCGTGCCCTCGATCGTGGTGTTCTTGAACAAGGTCGACCAGGTCGACGACGCCGAGCTGCTCGAGCTGGTCGAGCTCGAGGTGCGTGAGCTTTTGACCAAGAACGAGTTCCCCGGCGACGACATTCCGATCGTCAAGGGTTCGGCGCTTGCCGCACTTGAAGACAGCGACAAGAAGATCGGCGAGGACGCCATCCGCGAATTGATGGCTGCGGTCGATGCCTACATTCCGACGCCGGTGCGTCCGCTCGACAAGCCGTTCCTGATGCCGATCGAGGACGTGTTCTCGATCTCGGGCCGTGGCACGGTTGTGACCGGCCGCGTCGAGCGCGGCGTCGTCAAGGTCGGCGAGGAGCTGGAGATCGTCGGCATCCGTCCGACCACCAAGACGACCTGCACGGGCGTCGAGATGTTCCGCAAGCTGCTCGACCAGGGCCAGGCCGGCGACAACATCGGCGCGCTGTTGCGCGGTGTCGACCGTGAAGGCGTCGAGCGCGGCCAGGTCCTGGCCAAGCCCGGCACCGTCAAGCCGCACAAGAAGTTCGTTGCCGAAGCCTACATCCTGACCAAGGACGAGGGCGGCCGCCATACGCCGTTCTTCACCAACTACCGTCCGCAGTTCTATTTCCGCACGACGGACGTGACCGGCATCGTGTCGCTGCCGGAAGGCACCGAGATGGTGATGCCGGGCGACAACATCACCGTCGATGTCGAGCTGATCGTGCCGATCGCCATGGAAGAGAAGCTGCGCTTCGCCATCCGTGAAGGCGGCCGCACCGTCGGTGCCGGCATCGTCGTCACCATCAAAGAGTAATTTGGACTTAAACCGATCTGTCGCGGGCGCTGCCCGCGCCGCGCCAGAACAAGGAAGTGACGCATGAACGGACAGAATATCCGCATCCGCCTGAAGGCGTTTGATCACCGGGTGCTCGACGCCTCGACACGGGAAATCGTGTCGACCGCCAAGCGCACCGGCGCCAACGTCCGCGGCCCCATTCCGCTGCCGACGCGGATCGAAAAGTTCACGGTCAACCGGTCGCCTCACGTCGACAAGAAGAGCCGCGAGCAGTTCGAGATGCGCACGCACAAGCGTCTGCTCGACATCGTCGACCCGACCCCGCAGACGGTCGATGCTTTGATGAAGCTCGACCTGGCCGCCGGTGTCGACGTCGAGATCAAGCTCTAAGGAACCAGAGGTCAGCGGGGCGACCCGCAACTCTGAAGGAACAAGAGGCGTGGAGGGGCGACAGCCCCGACAGGGAACTCTAAAGGAATTGAACCGATGCGTTCAGGTGTGATTGCAAAGAAGGTGGGAATGACCCGCATCTACAACGATGCCGGGGAACATGTTCCCGTCACTGTTCTCCAGATGGAGAACTGCCAGGTCGTGGCGCAGCGCACGCAGGAGAAGAACGGCTATACCGCCGTCCAGCTCGGCGTTGGCCTTGCCAAGGTGAAGAACACGTCGAAGGCGATGCGCGGCCATTTCGCGACCGCTTCCGTCGAGCCCAAGGCCAAGGTTGCCGAGTTCCGCGTCTCCGCCGACAACATGATCGATGTTGGCGCCGAGATCACCGTCGAGCACTTCGTCGTCGGCCAGAAGGTCGATGTGACGGGAACCACGATCGGCAAGGGTTTCCAGGGCGTCATCAAGCGGCACCACATGGGTGGCGGCCGCGCGACGCACGGCAACTCGGTGTCGCACCGTACACACGGCTCGACCGGCCAGCGCCAGGATCCGGGCAAGGTGTTCAAGGGCAAGCATATGGCCGGCCACATGGGCGACACCCGCGTCACCACGCAGAATGTCGAGGTCGTCTCGACCGACGCCGATCGCGGCCTGATCCTGATCCGCGGTGCGGTCCCGGGTTCGAAGGGTGCATGGATCCTGGTCCGCGACGCGGCCAAGGTGGCGCTTCCGGCCAATGCGCCGAAGCCCGCCGCGATCCGCGCCGTTGCGACTGACGGTGCCGCCACGAACGAGGCGCCGGCCACAGAGGGAGCGGAATAATGGACCTCAAGATTACAACGCTTGGCGGCAAGGACGCCGGCAAGCTGAAGCTCTCCGAAGAGATTTTCGGCCTCGATCCGCGCGAGGACATCCTGCAGCGCGTCGTGCGCTGGCAGCTTGCCAAGAAGCAGCAGGGCACCCACAAGGCCAAGGGTCGCGCGGAAATCGCCCGCACCGGCGCCAAGATGTACAAGCAGAAGGGTACCGGCCGCGCCCGTCACCATTCGGCTCGCGCTCCGCAGTTCCGCGGCGGCGGCAAGGCCCATGGCCCGGTCGTTCGCAGCCACGAGCACGATCTGCCGAAGAAGGTGCGTGCACTCGGCCTCAAGCATGCGCTTTCGGCCAAGGCCAAGAGCGCGTCGATCATCATCATCGACGAGCTGAAGCTGACCGAGGCCAAGACCAAGGCGCTGATCGCGAATTTCGCGACGCTGGGCCTGAGCAACGCCCTGGTGATCGGCGGCGCCGAGCTTGACAAGAATTTCAAGCTGGCGGCGACCAACATCCCGAACATCGACGTGCTGCCCATCCAGGGCATCAACGTCTACGACATTCTGCGCCGCGGCACGCTGGTCCTTTCCAAGGCCGCCGTCGAGGCTCTCGAGGAGCGCTTCAAATGACCGACCTTCGTCATTACGACGTGATCGTCTCGCCGGCGATCACCGAAAAGTCGACCATGGCTTCCGAGCAGAACCAGGTCGTCTTCAATGTCGCCAAGAAGGCGTCGAAGCCGGAAATCAAGGCCGCCGTCGAAGCGCTGTTCGGCGTCAAGGTGATGGCCGTGAACACGCTTGTCCGCAAGGGCAAGATCAAGCGCTTCCGCGGCACGATCGGCCGCCAGAGCGACGTCAAGAAGGCGGTTGTGACGCTGGCCGAAGGCCAGTCGATCGACGTCGCGACGGGTCTCTGAGCAAGGTCGCGAGGACAGAACAATGGCACTGAAAAAATTCAACCCGGTAACGCCGAGCACCCGTCAGCTGGTCATCGTCGACCGCTCGGGCCTCTACAAGGGCAAGCCCGTCAAGGGCCTGACCGAAGGCCTGACCAAGTCGGGCGGCCGCAACAATTACGGCCGCATCACGGCCCGCTTCATCGGCGGCGGTCACAAGCGCACCTACCGTATCATCGACTTCAAGCGCCGCAAGTTCGACGTCGTCGGCACGGTCGAGCGTATCGAGTACGATCCGAACCGCACCGCCTTCATCGCGCTGATCAAGTATGACGATGGCGAGCTGTCCTACATCATCGCCCCGCAGCGTCTGGCTCCCGGCGACAAGATCGTGGCCGGTGAATCGGTCGACGTGAAGCCGGGCAACGCGATGCCGCTGGCTTCGATGCCGGTCGGCACGATCGTCCACAATATCGAGCTGAAGCCCGGCAAGGGCGCTCAGGTCGCCCGTTCGGCCGGCGGTTATGGCCAGCTCGTCGGCCGCGACCAGGGCATGGCGATCCTGCGCCTCAATTCGGGCGAGCAGCGTGTCGTCCACGGCTCCTGCATGGCCACTGTCGGCGCCGTGTCTAACCCGGACCACGGCAACATCAATGACGGCAAGGCAGGCCGCACCGTGTGGCGCGGCAAACGTCCGCACAATCGCGGCGTGACCATGAACCCGGTCGACCATCCACATGGCGGCGGCGAAGGCCGCACCTCGGGTGGCCGCCATCCGGTTTCGCCCTGGGGCAAGCCGACCAAGGGCAAGAAGACGCGGTCCAACAAGGCGACCGACAAGTTCATCCTGCGCTCGCGCCATCAGCGCAAGAGCTAAGAAGAGGTAACGCCAAGTGACTCGTTCGATTTGGAAAGGCCCCTTCATCGACGGCTACCTTCTGAAGAAGGTGGACAAGGTTCGTGAAGGTGGTCGCAATGAGGTGATCAAGATGTGGAGCCGTCGCTCCACCATCCTGCCGCAGTTCGTCGGCTTCACCTTCGGTGTCTACAACGGCCAGAAGCACGTTCCCGTCTCGGTGAACGAGGACATGGTCGGTCACAAGTTCGGTGAATTCGCTCCGACCCGGACCTATTACGGTCACGGCGCGGATAAGAAGGCGAAGAGGAAATAATCATGGGCAAGGCCAAAGCTCCGCGCAGGCTTGCTGACAACGAAGCGCGCGCCGTGTTGCGCACGATCCGTATCAGCCCGCAGAAGCTGAACCTGGTTGCCGCGTTGATCCGCGGCAAGAAGGTCGCGACAGCGCTTTCCGACCTCGAATTCTCGGCCAAGCGGATTTCCGGCACGGTCAAGAAGACGCTGGAATCGGCGATCGCCAACGCGGAAAACAACCACGACCTCGACGTCGATGCGCTGATCGTGGCGGAAGCCTATGTCGGCAAGTCGATCGTCATGAAGCGGTTCCATGCCCGTGGCCGTGGTCGCGCCAGCCGTATCGAGAAGCCGTTCTCGCACCTCACGATCGTCGTTCGTGAAGTCGAAGAAAAAGGGGAGGCCGCATAATGGGCCAGAAAGTCAATCCGATCGGTCTGCGTCTCGGCATCAACCGCACCTGGGATTCGCGCTGGTTCGCGAACACCGGCGAGTACGGCAAACTGCTGCACGAGGACATCAAGATCCGCAAATATCTTGAGAAGGAACTCAAGCAGGCTGCGATCTCGAAGGTCGTGATCGAGCGTCCGCACAAGAAGTGCCGCGTCACCATCCATGCGGCGCGTCCGGGCCTGATCATCGGCAAGAAGGGCGCCGACATCGAGAAGCTTCGCAAGAAGCTGATGGAGATGACCAAGTCCGAGACGCATCTGAACATCGTCGAAGTGCGCAAGCCGGAGATCGACGCGACCTTGGTCGCCCAGTCGATCGCCCAGCAGCTCGAGCGCCGCATCGCGTTCCGCCGCGCCATGAAGCGTGCCGTGCAGTCGGCGATGCGCCTCGGTGCCGAAGGCATCCGCATCAACTGCGCCGGCCGTCTCGGCGGCGCCGAGATCGCGCGCATGGAATGGTATCGTGAAGGCCGCGTGCCGCTGCATACGCTGCGTGCCGACGTCGACTACGGCACGGCCGAGGCGAATACGGCCTACGGCATCTGCGGCGTCAAGGTCTGGGTGTTCAAGGGCGAGATCCTCGAGCACGACCCGATGGCTTCGGAGCGCCGCGCCACCGAGGGCGATCATGCGCATGGCGGTGGTGGTGAGCGCGAACGCGGTCGCCGTCGCGAAAACGCGTAAGACATTTAGGAATTTGGAGTTAGAACGATGCTGCAGCCAAAGCGCACAAAGTTCCGCAAGCAGTTCAAGGGCCGCATCCACGGTACCGCCAAGGGCGGCACCAACCTGGATTTCGGTGGTTTCGGGCTGAAGGCGCTTGAGCCGAACCGCGTCACCGCGCGTGAGATCGAGGCGGCTCGCCGCGCGATCACCCGCGAGATGAAGCGTGCCGGCCGCGTGTGGATCCGTATCTTCCCGGACGTGCCGGTGACGTCGAAGCCGACCGAAGTCCGTATGGGTAAGGGCAAGGGCGCGGTCGACTACTGGGCGGCACGCGTCAAGCCGGGCCGCATCATGTTCGAGATCGACGGCGTCAACGAGGAAACCGCCCGTGAGGCGCTGCGTCTCGGCGCGGCCAAGCTCTCGGTCAGGACGCGCTTCGTACAGCGCATCGCAGAATAAGGACGGGCTGATCATGAAAGCCGAAGACATCCGGACCAAGACCCAGGACCAGCTGACCGACGACCTGGCCAGCCTGAAGAAGGAGCAGTTCAACCTGCGCTTCCAGAAGGCCACCGGCCAGCTTGAGAAGACCGCCCGCGTGAGGCAGGTCCGCAAGGACATTGCGCGTATCAAGACCATCGCTGCGGAAAAGTCCGCGGCCAAGAAGGCTTAAGGACGAAAACCATGCCAAAGCGCATTCTGCAGGGCACCGTCGTCAGCGACAAGAACGAGAAGACGGTTGTCGTCAAGGTCGAACGGCGCTTCACGCATCCCGTGATGAAGAAGACCGTGCGCATGACCAAGAAGTACAAGGCGCACGACGAGAACAACGCCCACAAGGTCGGCGATCAGGTGTTCATCCAGGAATCGAAGCCGATTTCCAAGGACAAGCGCTGGGTCGTGGTGTCTTCGGACCAGGCCTGATCAGGGCCAACGAAACGAATTTTGGACAGACCGGGGAGGGGTGAGAGACCCGTCCCGTTAGAAAAGAAGAAGGCGGCCAGTCATGATTCAGATGCAAACAAACCTCGACGTCGCGGATAATTCCGGCGCTCGTCGTGTCATGTGCATCAAGGTGCTGGGCGGCTCGAAGCGGAAATACGCTTCCGTGGGCGACATCATCGTGGTGTCGATCAAGGAAGCCATCCCGCGCGGCCGCGTCAAGAAGGGCGATGTGATGAAGGCGGTCGTGGTTCGCACGGCCAAGGACATCCGCCGCCCGGACGGCAGCGTGATCCGTTTCGACAAGAACGCAGCCGTTCTCGTCGACAACAAGAAAGAGCCGATCGGCACGCGTATCTTCGGACCGGTTCCGCGCGAACTCCGCGCCAAGAACCACATGAAGATCATCTCGCTCGCGCCTGAAGTGCTGTAAGGAGCCGGACCAATGCAAAAGATTAGAAAAGGCGACAAGGTCGTCGTGCTGGCCGGCAAGGACAAAGGCCGTTCGGGCGAAGTCCTTTCGGTACAGCCGAAGGATGACACCGCGCTGGTGCGCGGCGTCAACCTGATCCGTCGTCACCAGAAGCAGTCCCAGTCCCAAGAGGGCGGGATCATCACCAAGGAAGCGCCGATCCAGCTGTCGAACATCGCGCTGGCCGACCCCAAGGATGGCAAGCCGACCCGCGTCGGCTTCATCTTCCAGAAGGACGGCAAGAAGGTGCGCGTCGCCAAGCGCTCGGGAGAAGTCATCAATGGCTAAGGCTCAAACCAAGCAGGCAACTGCCCAGAACACGCCGCGCCTCAAGCAGGTCTACAACGAGACCATCCGCAAGGCGCTGCAGGAGCAGTTCGGCTACGAGAACGAGATGCAGGTTCCGCGCATCGACAAGATCGTGCTGAACATGGGCGTCGGCGAGGCGACTGGCGATTCGAAGAAGCCTTCGATCGCGGCGGAAGACCTTGCGATGATCGCCGGCCAGAAGGCCGTTGTCACCCGCGCTCGCAACTCGATCGCCGGCTTCAAGGTCCGCGAGAAGATGCCGATCGGCGCCAAGGTCACGCTACGCAAGGAACGCATGTACGAGTTCCTCGACCGCCTCGTGAACATCGCACTGCCGCGCGTCCGCGACTTTCGCGGACTTAATCCGAAGAGCTTCGATGGCCGTGGCAACTATGCCATGGGCATCAAGGAACACATCGTGTTTCCGGAGATCAACTACGACAAGGTTGATCAGATCTGGGGCATGGACGTCATCGTTTGTACGACTGCGAAGACGGACGACGAAGCCAGGGCATTGCTCAAGGCCTTCAACTTCCCCTTCCGCCAGTAACGGCAGCGAGAAAAGGAAAATCTGAAATGGCAAAGACCAGCTCAGTCGAGAAGAACAACAGGCGCCGCAAGCTTGCGGACCAGTTCGCTGCCAAGCGCAAGGTGCTCAAGGCGATCATCATGGATCAGTCCAAGCCGATGGAAGAGCGCTTCCGCGCCCAGCTGAAGCTTTCGGCGCTGCCGCGCAACTCGGCCAAGACCCGCATCCGCAACCGCTGCGAAGTCACCGGACGTCCGCGTGCCTATTATCGCAAGCTCAAAGTATCGCGTATCGCGCTTCGTGATCTCGGCAATAACGGCCAGATCCCGGGCCTGGTCAAGTCGAGCTGGTAAGGAGGACATAACATGTCATTGAGCGATCCTCTCGGCGATATGCTGACCCGCATCCGCAACGCGTATGGCCGCAAGAAGTCGAGCGTTTCGACGCCGGCCTCGCGCCTGCGTACCCGCGTCCTCGACGTGCTGAAGGCGGAAGGCTATATCCGCGACTACAGCCAGACCGACTTCGACAACGGCAAGTCCGAAATCGAGATCGAGCTGAAGTATTTCGATGGTGCGCCGGTGGTGCGCGAAATCGCTCGGGTCTCGAAGCCCGGCCGCCGCGTCTACGTTTCGGCCAAATCGATACCGCACGTCGCCAACGGCCTCGGCATCGCCATCCTTTCGACGCCGAAGGGCGTGATGGCCGACCACGAAGCGCGTGAACAGAATGTCGGCGGGGAAATCCTCTGCCAGATCTTCTGATCTGGTATGTGACCCGGTTGGAAACAGGCTTTCGGGATCTAGTCCCGAAAGCCGAGACCTGAAACAAGAGAAGTGACGAGGACAACAAAATGTCTCGTATTGGAAAGAAACCCGTTTCGCTGCCGCAGGGCGTGACCGCGACCGTCAACGGCCAGACCGTGACGGCGAAGGGTCCGAAGGGCGAGCTGAAGTTCGTGGTGAACGACGAAGTGCTGGTCAAGATGGAAGGCAGCGAGATCGCTGTCCAGCCGCGCGACCAGACCAAGACTGCCCGTTCCAAGTGGGGCATGTCACGCACGCAGATCGTCAACATCCTGCAGGGCGTCAAGGCCGGCTTCGAAAAGAAGCTCGAGATCACCGGCGTCGGCTATCGTGCCGCCATGCAAGGCAAGAACCTGCAGCTGGCGCTCGGCTTCAGCCATGACGTCGTCTACGAGACGCCGCAGGGCGTGACGATCTCGGTGCCGAAGCCGACGGAAATCACGGTGACCGGCATCGACAAGCAGCAGGTCGGCCAGGTCGCCGCCGAGATCCGCGAGTATCGTAGCCCCGAGCCCTACAAGGGCAAGGGCGTTCGCTATGCTGGCGAGAAGATCGTCCGCAAGGAAGGCAAGAAGAAGTAATTTTAACGCCGCGGGGAGCGGTCGCGGGAGGCTCGTCCTACCGCATATGGTTGCCCCCGTTTTTGAAGGCAAGGAACTGATATCATGGGCTCGAAAGAATCCACCCAACGCCGCGCCCAGCGCGTCCGCCGCCAGATCAAGAAGGTTGCCGGCGATCGTCCGCGCTTGTCGGTCCATCGCACGTCGAAGAACATCTATGTCCAGGTGATCGACGACGCCAAGGGCCACACCATCGCGGCTGCTTCGACGCTCGAGAAGGAGCTCAAGGGCTCGCTCAAGACCGGCGCCGACACCGCGGCTGCAGCTGCCATCGGAAAGCTGATCGCCGAACGCGCCTCGAAGGCCGGCGTCAAGGAAGTCGTCTTCGACCGCGGCGCCTATATCTACCACGGCCGCGTCAAGGCGCTGGCCGAGGCTGCCCGTGAAGGTGGTCTGAGCTTCTAGAGCATGATCCCGAACCGAAGGTCAGCGCAGCAAAAAGTTGCAGACTTTTCGGATAAGATCATGCGAAGGAAAAAAGAGTGTTCGCCCCCGGCGACCCGCAGAGGTGCCGGATATCATCATCAACCGTGCTTCCGGAAAAAAACAAGGAACAGGATATGGCACAGGAACGTAGGGATGGCGGCCGCGGCCGTGATCGCGAAGAGCGCGACGACGGCATGGTCGACAAGCTCGTCCACATCAACCGTGTCGCCAAAGTCGTCAAGGGCGGCCGGCGCTTCGGCTTTGCGGCACTTGTCGTCGTCGGCGACCAGAAGGGCCGCGTCGGCTTCGGCCACGGCAAGGCGCGCGAAGTGCCGGAGGCGATCCGCAAGGCGACCGAATCGGCCAAGCGCGACATGATCTTCGTGCCGCTGCGCTCAGGCCGCACGCTGCACCACGACGTCGAGGGACGCTGGGGCGCGGGACGCGTTCTGCTGCGCGCCGCCAAGCAAGGTACCGGCATCATCGCCGGCGGCCCGATGCGCGCCGTTTTCGAGACGCTCGGCATGCATGACGTGGTCGCCAAGTCGATGGGTTCTTCGAACCCCTACAACATGGTTCGCGCCACTTTCGACGCGCTGAAGAGCCAGATGCATCCGAAGGATGTGGCTGCCGCGCGCGGCATCAAGTATTCGACCCTTCAGGCCCGCCGCGGCACCGCCGTTGCGGCTGAAGAATAGTCGACGCTGACCAGGGATCTGACCATGGCCAAGAAAGCAACCAAGACCATCACCGTCGAGCAGATCGGTTCGCCGATCCGCCGGCCGAAGGAGCAGCGCGCAACGCTGGTCGGCCTCGGCCTCAACAAGATGCACAAGCAGCGCACGCTGGAGGATACGCCCTCGGTGCGCGGCATGATCGCTGCCGTCCAGCATCTCGTCCGCGTCGTGGACGAGGGCTGAGCCAGAGCGCAGGAGAACCCAGATGAAACTCAATGATCTGCGTGACAAGGACGGCGCGACGCACTCCAAGAAGCGTCTCGGCCGTGGCATCGGTTCCGGTTCGGGCAAGACCGCCGGTCGCGGCGTCAAGGGCCAGAAGGCGCGCTCCGGCGTCGCCGTCAACGGCTTCGAGGGTGGCCAGATGCCGCTCTACCGCCGCCTGCCGAAGCGCGGCTTCAACAATATCTTCGCCAAGAGCTTCACCGTCGTGTCGCTGGCCCGCATCCAGGCGGCGCTCGATGCCAAGAAGCTCGACGCTAAGACAGTTGTAACAGCCGAGGCGCTGGTTGCGGCAGGTGTCATCCGTCGCGTCAAGGACGGCGTGCGCATCCTTTCAGACGGCGACATCAAGGCCAAGCTTGCCTTCGAAGTGGCCGGAGCCTCCAAGGCCGCGATCGAGAAGATCGAAAAGGCCGGCGGCTCGGTGAAGCTGCCTGAGAAGGCAGCCGCCGAGTAACGGCAATTTGAAGCACGGCCGGCAAAGGTGGAATTCGGTTTTGCCTGCGGTCGTGCTTTGATCTGACAGATGTGGCGGCCGCATCAACGCGGCCGCTTGCATGTTTGCAGTCCGGAGCTTATCTCGTGAGCTTCGGTGACACGCGCCGCCTGAGCTGCGGGCATCGAGCGTGACCAAGCGGAGAATCAGGCATGGCTTCGGCTGCTGAACAACTAGCCTCGAATCTGAATTTTTCGGCCTTCGCCAAAGCCGAGGATCTGAAGAAGCGCATCTGGTTCACCATCGGCGCGCTGCTCGTCTACCGCCTTGGCACCTATATCCCGCTGCCCGGCATCAATCCCGACGCTTTCGCCCAGGCCTTCTCGTCGCAGAGCAAGGGCGTGCTCGGCATGTTCAACATGTTCGCCGGCGGCGCCGTGCAGCGCATGGCGATCTTTGCCCTCGGCATCATGCCCTATATCTCGGCCTCCATCATCATGCAGCTGATGACCTCGGTCATTCCGTCGCTGGAAGCGCTGAAGAAGGAAGGCGAGCAGGGCCGCAAGATCATCAACCAGTACACGCGCTACGGCACCGTGCTTCTGGCGCTGGTTCAGGCGTACGGCATTTCGGTCGGGCTTGAGGGCGGCAACGGCATCGTCAACGATCCCGGCATGTTCTTCCGCATCTCTACCGTCGTCACGCTGGTCGGCGGCACCATGTTCCTGATGTGGCTTGGCGAGCAGATCACTGCTCGCGGCATCGGCAACGGCATTTCGCTGATCATCTTCTCCGGCATCGTCGCCGGCCTGCCGCGCGCCATCTCCGGCACGCTGGAGCTTGGCCGCACCGGCGCCTTGTCGACCGGCCTGATCCTGGCGATCATCGTGCTGGCCATCATCGTCATCGCGCTGATCGTCTTCTTCGAGCGCGCCCAGCGCCGCCTGCTGATCCAGTATCCCAAGCGCCAGGTCGGCAATCGCATGTTCCAGGGCGATACCTCGCATCTGCCGCTGAAGCTTAACACCTCCGGCGTCATTCCGCCGATCTTCGCCTCGTCGCTGCTGCTGCTTCCGGCAACGGTTGCCGGCTTCTCGCAGACCACCAATATGCCTGCATGGGCCAGCACCATCCTGGCGGCGCTCGGCCACGGCCAGCCGCTCTATATGGCCTTCTACGCGGCGATGATCGTGTTCTTCGCCTTCTTCTATACGGCGATCGTCTTCAATCCGAAGGACACCGCCGACCAGCTCAAGAAGCATTCGGGCTTCATCCCGGGCTATCGTCCGGGCGAGCGCACTGCGGACTATATTGACTATGTGCTCACCCGCATCACCGTCGTCGGCGCCATTTATCTGGTGCTGGTGTGCCTGCTGCCCGAGTTCCTGATTTCAGCGACTGGCGTACCGTTCTACCTTGGTGGCACTTCGCTCCTGATCGTGGTCAGTGTAACGCTCGATACGGTGGCGCAGATTCAGGGTCACCTGATCGCGCACCAGTATGAGGGCCTGATCAAGAAGTCGAAGCTGCGCGGGGGGAAAAAGGCCAGATGAGGTTGATATTGCTTGGACCGCCGGGGGCGGGCAAGGGGACACAAGCACTAAGACTGGTAGAACGACACGGCATCCCACAGCTTTCCACGGGGGACATGCTGCGTGCTGCTGTCCAGGCTGGCACCGAAGTCGGCAAGCGCGCCAAGGCGGTGATGGACGCTGGCGAACTGGTGTCCGACGCTATCGTCAACGCCATCGTGGCCGAGCGCATCGATCAAGCTGATTGCGCAAACGGCTTCATCCTTGACGGGTATCCCCGAACTCTGGTGCAAGCGGACGCCGTTGAGGAAATGCTGTCGGATCGCGGACTGGAGCTAGACGCTGTCATCGAATTTGTCGTCGATGACAAGGCGCTGGTTGGCCGAATCGTCAAGCGCGCCGAAGACGCCAAGGCCGCAGGCCTGCCGGTGCGCAAGGACGACAGCCCAGCGGTGTTCGAGGAACGCTTGAGGGAATATTACAAGAAAACCTCGCCGCTGATCGGCTACTACTACGCCAAGGGCAAACTCAGGGGCGTCGATGGCATGGCCGACATCGATGCGGTGACGCAGCAGATCGAGGCGGTGCTCAGGGCGACGACCCGGACAGTCGGCCAGGCGGCCGGCTAGAGAATCGAATGATTGCGCTTGACTGGAGCGGTCCGCTGGGGTATGGCGGCCCGTCTTCCTATCAGGCATGAGGCTTGCTTGTCCGCAAGGGCAAGGCAGGCCGCTTTGAACTGGAAACTCCCGCAAGGGCCGGCCTCCACCGGACGCGGGGCAACTTGAAGCGCCGGCTCGTCCGGCCTATATGGAGAAGAGAAGAACATGGCTCGTATAGCCGGCGTCAATATTCCGACCAACAAGCGCGTCGTCATCGCGCTTCAATACATTCACGGCATTGGCAAGAAGTTCGCCCAGGAGATCGTCGACAAGGTCGGCATCCCGGCCGAGCGCCGCGTCAACCAGCTGACCGACGCGGAAGTGCTGCAGATCCGCGAGACCATCGACCGCGACTACCAGGTCGAGGGCGATCTGCGCCGCGAAGTGTCGATGAACATCAAGCGACTCATGGACCTCGGCTGCTACCGCGGCCTGCGTCACCGCCGCTCGCTGCCGGTTCGTGGTCAGCGCACGCATACCAATGCGCGCACCCGCAAGGGCCCGGCTAAGTCGATTGCCGGAAAGAAGAAGTAATTTAGGGCAGTAAGGGAGTAGGGCAGTAAGGCAATAGGAACGGCAGACATACTGCCCTACTGCCATATTCCCCTACTGCCTTCTCCCTGGTGGAGCCGCTGGCATTACGGCGGTGTAGAGATCAACTGAAAGGACCATCATGGCCAAGGAAGCCGCTCGTGTTCGCCGTCGCGAACGCAAGAACATCTCGTCGGGCGTTGCCCACGTCAATTCGACCTTCAACAACACGATGATCACCATCACCGACGCGCAGGGTAACTCGATTGCCTGGTCGTCGGCCGGAGCCCAGGGCTTCAAGGGATCGCGCAAGTCGACCCCGTTCGCTGCCCAGATGGCCGCAGAAGATGTTGCCAAGAAGGCCCAGGAACACGGCATGCGCATGCTCGAGGTCGAGGTCTGTGGACCCGGCTCCGGTCGTGAATCGGCGCTGCGCGCGCTGCAGGCTGCCGGCTTCACCATCACCTCGATCCGTGATGTGACGCCGATCCCGCACAATGGCTGCCGCCCGCGCAAGAAGCGCCGCGTCTAAAGAATTTACCGAACGCCGCGCGAGCGCCTCAAGGGCGCTCCTCCACGGCATTCCAGGTCGCCCGCCACGATTGGATGGTGGCGGGACAACGGAAGGAAAGCACTATGATCCAGAAAAATTGGCAAGAACTGATCAAGCCGAACAAGATCGAGTTCTCGTCGAAGAAGAAGACGCTGACCACGCTGGTCGCCGAGCCGCTCGAGCGCGGCTTCGGCCTCACCCTCGGCAACGCGCTGCGCCGCGTGCTTCTGTCTTCGCTGCGTGGCGCGGCTGTAACCGCCGTGCAGATCGACGGCGTTCTGCATGAATTCTCGTCCATCGCCGGCGTCCGCGAGGACGTGACCGACATCGTTTTGAACATCAAGGAAATCGCCATCCGCATGGAAGGCGACGGCCCCAAGCGCATGGTCGTCCGCAAGCAGGGACCGGGCGCGGTTCTCGCCGGCGACATCCAGACGGTCGGCGACGTCGAGATCCTCAATCCCGACCACGTCATCTGCACGCTGGACGAGGGCGCTGAAATCCGCATGGAATTCACCGTCGATACCGGCAAGGGCTATGTCCCGGCCGACCGTAACCGCGCCGAGGACGCGCCGATCGGGCTGATCCCCGTCGACAGCCTGTATTCGCCGGTCAAGAAGGTCTCCTACAAGGTCGAGAACACCCGCGAGGGCCAGGTTCTCGACTATGACAAGCTGACCATGACCATCGAGACCGACGGTTCGATTTCGGGCGAGGACGCGGTGGCCTTCGCCGCTCGCATCCTGCAGGACCAGCTCGGCCTGTTCGTCAATTTCGACGAGCCGCAGAAGGAAGTCGCCGCCGAACAGGTTACCGAGCTTGCCTTCAACCCGGCGCTGCTCAAGAAGGTCGACGAGCTCGAGCTTTCGGTGCGTTCGGCCAACTGCCTGAAGAACGACAACATCGTCTATATCGGCGACCTGATCCAGAAGACCGAAGCCGAGATGCTGCGCACCCCGAACTTCGGCCGCAAGTCGCTGAACGAGATCAAGGAAGTCCTGGCGGCGATGGGCCTGCATCTCGGCATGGAAGTGCCGGACTGGCCGCCGGAAAACATCGAAGACCTCGCCAAGCGTTACGAAGACCAATATTGAGCATGATCCCGAACCGAAGGTCAGCGCAGCAAAAAGTTGCAGACTTTTCGGACAAGATCATGCGGCTAACCAACTGGGGCTCAGGCCTCTTGAAACCGCAATGAAGGAGAAGAGCCATGCGCCACGGATTTAAGGGCCGCCGGTTCGCCCGCAGCATAAGCCATCGCAAGTCGATGTTTGCCAACCTTGCCGTGTCGCTTATCGAGCACGAGCAGATCCTCACCACGCTGCCGAAGGCGAAGGATTTGCGTCCGATCGTCGAGAAGCTGGTGACGCTCGGCAAGCGCGGCGACCTGCACGCCCGCCGCCAGGTTATTGCCCAGATCGGCAATGAAGGCGTCGTCAAGCGCCTGTTCGATACCATCGCGCCACGTTATGCCACCCGCAACGGCGGCTATCTGCGCATCATGAAGGCCGGCTTCCGCCACGGTGATAACGCGGCAATGGCGGTCATCGAGTTCGTCGACCGCGACACCTCGGCCAAGGGCGCCGGCGATCGCGCCCGCATCGAGGCCGAAGGCACCGAAGAGGAAGCCGCAGCCGCATAAGGCTTGGTTTTTCTGAGAAGTTCAAAAGGGGCCTCCGGGCCCCTTTTTCTGTTTCCGAAGGTACCGGGCAGGGCTGGTAGGGGTTTTGTCACCGGTTTTTGCGGCGACTACCCAAAATAATCCGATTTCAGCGGCTTAGCCTTTCATTTTGCACAATCGTCAGGACAATGGCGCCCGACTTGGAGGATTCGGAATGCGCGTTAAACGGCTGTCCATTGTTCTGATCTGCGCCTTGATGGCGTTGGCCGTCGTGCCGGCGGCCAGGCACGCGCTGGCGGAGGAGGCCAAGCCAGATCCCGGTCTGTCCGACGTGCTAACCGATCTGCTGCATGGCGTCGAAGGCGAAAACGCCACTTCAGGCCCCGACAAGCGCGTGCCGTTCGGCCGCGAGGAGGTGCAACTGTCCTTCGCGCCGCTGGTCAAGCAGACGGCGCCGGCCGTGGTCAATGTCTACGCTTCGCAGACCGCCAAGGTGACGTCGCCCTTCGACGGCGATCCGTTCTTCGAGGAGTTCTTCGGCCGCTCGCAGCCGCGCGCGCAGTCTTCGCTCGGTTCGGGGGTGCTGGTCGATCCGACCGGTGTCGTGGTCACCAATTTCCACGTCGTCAAGGACGCTGACCAGGTCAAGGTCGCGACCGCCGACGGGCGCGAATTCGACAGCAAGGTGCTGCTCAAGGATGAGACGCTTGACCTCGCCGTGCTCAAGATTTCTTCTGACAAGCCGTTCCCGGTGATCGCCATCGGCGATTCCGACGCGCTCGAGGTCGGCGATCTGGTGCTGGCGATCGGCAATCCGTTCGGTGTCGGCCAGACCACCACCAGCGGCATCATTTCGGCGGTGGCGCGCAGCCATATCGGCGTCTCCGATTCCAGCTTCTTCATCCAGACCGACGCCGCCATCAACCCCGGCAATTCCGGTGGCGCGCTGGTCAACATGGGAGGGCAGCTGATCGGCATCAACACGGCGATCTATAGCCGTAGCGGCGGCTCGATCGGCATCGGCTTTGCCATCCCTTCGAACATGGTTCGCGCCTTCGCCGACGCGGCTAAGGCCGGGCTCGACTTCTTCGAGCGGCCGTATGCCGGTGCCGAGTTCGAGGCGGTGACGCCGCAGATTGCCGAATCGCTTGGCATCGACAAACCGACCGGTGCGCTGGTTTCTTCGGTCGAAGAGGCGGGACCCGCCGCCAAGGCAGGGCTCAAGCCGGGCGACGTGGTGCTGTCGCTCAACGGCAAGCCGGTCGAGAGCGTCGGGGCGCTGGACTACCGGATGGCGACGCTCTCGATTGGTACGAATGCCAGCTTCGGCGTTCTGAGCAAGGGTCAGCAGGTGACGATGGACATCGCGCTGGAACGGCCGCCTGAGGGCGCCAAAGCTGCGGAACTCACATTGCGCGGCCGCAGCCCGTTTTCCGGTGCCAAGGTTGCTGAACTGTCGCCACGGCTTGCCCAACGGCTCGGTCTGCGCACCGATGTCAAAGGCGTCACCGTGGTCGACATCAACCGCGATTCGCCTGCTGCCGATTTTGGCTTCCAGCCAGGCGACATCGTGCGTGAGGTCAATGGCCTGACGATCGACAAGGCGGCGACCCTGGAACAGGTAGCCCAGCAGGATACGCGCTGGTGGCGCTTTACCGTCGAGCGCGGCGGGCAGATACTGCGCCAGGTGTTGCGTTACTGAGCCCGAACGTCAGCATGATCGGGCTCCAGGCAGAAGAAGTTGCATGGCCGATCTGTTCAGTGTCGATGAACCGGAAAAGACGCCGCCCGGCAGGCCGCTGGCGGACCGTCTGCGCCCGAAGAACCTCGGCGAGGTCGTCGGCCAGGAGCATCTGACCGGATCCGACGGCGCGCTGACGCGGCTGATCGGCTCCGGCTCGCTCGGCTCGATGATCTTCTGGGGCCCGCCCGGCACCGGCAAGACCACGGTCGCACGGCTGCTTGCCGGCGAGACAAGCCTCGCCTTCGAACAGATCTCGGCGGTGTTTTCCGGCGTTGCCGACCTGAAGAAAGTGTTCGAGGCAGCGAAGCTGCGCCGCTCCAACGGCCGCCAGACACTGCTGTTCGTTGACGAGATCCATCGCTTCAACCGCACCCAGCAGGACAGTTTTCTGCCCGTGATGGAAGACGGCACCGTCGTGCTGGTCGGCGCCACCACCGAGAACCCGTCCTTCGAGCTTAACGCCGCGCTGTTGTCGCGCGCGCGTGTGCTGGTCTTCCACTCGCTTGGCGAGGACAGTATCGCCAAGCTGCTGGCGCGGGCCGAGGAGGCAGAGGGCAGGGCGCTGCCGCTCGATGAAGACGCGCGGGCGATGCTCATCCGCATGAGCGATGGCGACGGCCGCGCGGCATTGACGCTCGCCGAAGAGGTCTGGCGCGCAGCGAAATCAAAGGAGGTGTTCGGCGCCGAAGCCCTGCAGCGTATCGTCCAGCGCCGCGCGCCGATCTACGACAAGGGACAGGACGGCCACTACAATTTGATCTCCGCCTTGCACAAATCGGTGCGCGGCTCCGACCCCGATGCGGCACTCTACTATCTCGCCCGCATGTTCGACGCCGGCGAAGATCCGCTTTATCTCGGGCGCCGGTTGGTGCGCATGGCGATGGAGGATATCGGGCTGGCCGACCCGCAGGCGCTCGTCGTCGCTAACGCCGCCAAGGACGCCTATGACTATCTGGGCTCGCCCGAGGGCGAACTGGCCTTCGCCGAGGCGACCGTCTATCTCGCCACCGCGCCGAAATCCAATGCAGTTTATACCGCGTTCAAGGCCGCCACACAGGCGGCGAAGGAATTCGGTTCGCTGCTGCCGCCCAAGCACATTCTCAATGCGCCGACCAAGCTGATGAAACAGGAAGATTACGGCGCCGGCTATCGGTACGACCACGACGAGCCCGACGCTTTTTCCGGCCAGGACTATTTTCCGGAGAAGATGGGAAGGCAGACATTCTACAACCCGCCCGAGCGCGGCTTCGAGCGCGATATCAGGAAGCGGCTGGATTATTGGGCGAAGCTGCGCAGCGAGCGGGAAAAGTAGCTGCCAGTCGCACACTGGTGTGATCGCCGTTGTCTGGCGGGATAAAAAACCCTATCAAGATGCGCCTTCGGCCGGCGGACAGGCCAGAAACGTACCGACGATATTCAGAACGGAATCGCGCCTGGCGCGTGGAAAAATGACAAAAAAAACTCGCAAGACCCTCCGGAAGTTCGCCATAGCGATCCCGATGCTGGCGCTCGGCTTCTATTTCATTCCCATCCTGACGACAATTTTCATTGTCCTCGGCTTGATCGACGTGTTGCGCAACGACAACAAGAACTGGGCCCTGTTCAGTGGTTATTTCCTCGGCAACGGCATCTTCACCTGGCTGCTTTCGCCCTTCAATCTGCTGGTCGATCTGCTGTGCTACAGAAACCGCGGTGTCTGGAAACTGGACCAGTTTCCTCCGGACTATCAGCGTGAGGTCAACGAGGTTCTCGACGTCTTCAAGGCGCGCAAGGACGAGATCATCGCCGATATCGACGCCAATTTCGGCAGCGGCCGGCGCGGCATGTATGTCTACCAGTGGTACGGCAAGCACAAGATCGACAACGTCGCCGAATTCAACAAGGATTTCAAATATATCAAGACCATCGCCGTGTCGGTGTTCAGGGGCAAGGAATCGACCTCCTGGCATTTCGGACCGCTGCGGCTCAGCCTGCGCATTCTCTACAATCTTCTCCCGGTGAAGGCCGAGGTTTTCGTCGAGTGCAACAACGCCAGGAACTACTGGCACGACAATCCGCTCTATATTTTCGACGACACGCTGCTGCACCGCTCGGTCAACGAATATGATGGGCGCCGCTACTGCGTGTTCATGGACATCATCCGGCCATCGCCATTCCCCGGCCTGATCGCCGCTCTTCTCGCCATCGTTTCGGTCAGCGTCGAGCGCATCAATGCCATGTTCTACAAGAACTGGAAGATGATCGGCTCCAGCAAGCCGAAGAAGGCCGGAGCCGCCTGACACCGTGGTGTGACCGGCGCGAGGGAGCACGATGTATCATCTGTTGCTTGTCTGCCTTGGTGGCGCGATCGGTGCAATGGCCCGCTTCTTCCTGTCCGGCTTCGTCGCCCGCCGGGTCGGCGAGACCTTTCCCTGGGGCACTATGGCCGTCAACGTCTCGGGAGCGTTTGCAATCGGTGTCGTTGCGCATGCGGTGGCGCGCGACGGCATGCCCGCCATCTGGGCCTTTACCGTTACCGGCGGCCTCGGCTGCTACACCACGGTTTCTTCCTTCAGCCTGCAGACGCTGGCGCTGGCGCGCGAGGGCGAATGGCGGCGCGCCGGCGGAAATGTGCTGCTTTCGGTTTTTCTGAGCCTCGGCGGCGTGACGCTAGGCTTTGCTGCGGGAAGTCTTCTGATTGGCGGCGGGGCGCCGTGAGCGGCCCGCGGAAGCTCCGCCACGACGGGACGGACACTGCCGCGGCAGGGCATACGGCGCGCCTCATTGGCCGTCGCAGAACCAACGAAACGGTTCGGCTCTATGCGACCGTAGCCGCAGGCAGCATGATCGGCGGTGTGTTGCGGGCGCTTGCCTCATCGACGAGCACTGCCCTGTGGGGCGCTGGATTTCCCTTCGGCACGCTCCTCGTCAACATTGTTGGCTCGTTCCTCATCGGCTTCTACGCGACATTGACGGGACCGGATGGTCGCGTCTTCGCCGGTCCGCTGCAACGTCAATTCTTCATGGCCGGCTTCTGCGGCAGCCTGACGACCTTCTCCGCTTTCAGCCTTGAAACACTCACCCTCGCGCAAGGCGGGAGGCTTGTGGCGGCGGGACTCAATATCGCGATCTCCGTGGTGGCCTGGCTTGCCGCCGTCTGGCTTGGCCACATCTTTGCAGTTCGGCTCAACCGGCTGAGAGGGTCCAGGCAATGAAGATACCAACACAGGCACAATTGCTGCGCATATTTATCGGCGAAAACGACAAGGCAGATGGCCGTCCGCTGTATGAGGTTATCGTGCTGAGGGCCCGCGAAATGCAGATCGCCGGCGCGACCGTCCTGCGCGGCGCGATGGGGTTCGGCCATTCCAGCCGGCTTCACACCACGAAGATCCTCCGCCTATCGGAGGATCTGCCACTCGTCATCGAGATCGTCGATGACGAGGAAAAATTGGCCGCTTTCCTGCCCGTGCTTGAAACAATCATGACAAGTGGTTTGATTACGCTGGAGAAAGTTCAGGTTCTGCAATATGGAACCGACAACGAATAACCGAGTGAGATTGCGGGTACCGGCGAATGCCGTTGCATGCCTGCAAAACGGCGATTGGAATCATGGCAGGCGTTGAACAGATCACAGTGGACGCCGGCGAGGCGGGCATGCGGCTCGACCGCTGGTTCAAGAGCCATTTCCCCGGTCTCGGTTTCGGTCATCTGCAGAAGCTGCTGCGTTCCGGCCAGATCCGCGTCGACGGCGGCAGGGTGAAGGCCGATACCCGCGTCGAAGCCGGCCAGACGGTCCGAGTGCCGCCGCTCGAAGTCGACAAGAAAGGTGAAAGCCCGCTCACCGGTCATTCGATCCGCAACCAGGGCGACGCCGACGTTTTGGCAATGATGCTGATCCATGAGGACCCGAAGGTCTTCGTCTTCAACAAGCCGGCCGGCCTAGCGGTCCAGGGCGGCTCTGGCGTCACCCGCAATGTCGACGACATGCTGGAAGCCTGGCGCAACCAGAAGGGCGAGAAGCCGCGTCTGGTGCACCGGCTCGACCGCGACACGTCGGGTGTGCTGGTTGTCGCTCGTACAAGGCTCGCCGCCATGAAGCTCGCCGAAGCGTTCCGGGCGCGTGAGACGAAGAAAACCTACTGGGCGCTGGTCAAGGGCGTGCCGCCGAAGCGCGAGGACAAGATCTCGACCTGGCTGATCAAGGAACCGACGCCCGACGGCGATCGTGTGCGCATCGCCAAGCATGGCGAAAAGGGCGCCGATCACGCCGTGTCCTATTACCGCATCGTCGAGCAGGCGGCGCAGACGCTGTCCTGGCTGGAAATGGAACCCTATACCGGGCGCACCCACCAGCTTCGCGTCCATGCCGCCCATATCGGTTGCCCGATCATCGGCGACCCCAAATATTTCGAGGCCGACACCAATTGGGATTTTCCCGGCGGCATGCAGAACCGGCTGCATCTGCACGCGCGCCGCATCGTCATCCCGCATCCCGACAAGGGCTTTGTCGACGTCACCGCACCGATGCCGCCGCATATGCGCCAGAGCTGGAACCTGCTCGGTTTCGACGACGCGAGCGCGGAGGACTAGCGGCGGTGGGCGTCGCCACAGATACGCTCGACCGCCGTGACGCGGTCGATCTGGCGGCCGCCGCCATCATGGTTGGGCTGACCTTTTCCTGGGGACTGAACTACGTCGCCGCCAAGATCTCCTATGCCGACTACGATCCCGTTTTCCTGTCGATCGCACGGTCGGTCATCGGCGGCTTGTGTGTTTTCGGCTGGTGCCGCTGGCGCGGCATTGCGCTGTTCACGCCCGACAAGACCCTCGTCGCCGGCATTCTGGCAGGCGCGCTTTTCGGTCTCGAGTTCCTGTTCCTGTATGTCGGGCTCGAGCATACCACTGTCGTGTGCAACACTTTGCTGGTCAACACCATGCCGTTCTGGATGCTGGTCGGCGGTCATTTCCTGCTGGGCGAAAGCGTCACGGCACGCAAGCTCGTTGGTCTTCTGCTCGCTTTCGCCGGACTGATCGCGGTGTTTTCCGATAAACTGAGCGCCAGTGGCGGCGCGACGCTGAGCGGCGATTTGCTCAGTCTCGGTGCCGGCATTCTGTGGGCCGTGACCAATATCGTCATCAAGCGGTCAAAGCTGGTGACGGCCAGCGCCGAAAAGCTGCTGCTCTATCAGCTGGCCGGGGCCGCCGTCGTCGGCATTTTGGTGATGCCTTTTGCCGGGCCGCCCGTCCGCAACTTTACCGTCTTGCCAACCTTGGCTCTGCTGTTCCAGGCCGTCTACGTTGTCGCGTTCACCTATGTGCTGTGGTTCTGGCTGCTGCGGCGTTACCCTGCATCTGGACTGTCGAGCTTCACCTTCCTGTCGCCCGTGTTTGGTGTGCTTTGCGGCGCCGTGTTCTTGAACGAGCCGCTGACCGTTCGTATCTTCCTGGCACTCGGCCTCATCGCCGCCGGACTCATCATCGTCAACCGGCCGGCCCGAAAACAAAGTCCCGGATGAGCATGCGCGATATATTGAACGACCTCGAAGCTGGAAAGCAGCTCTCTGATCCGGACCCGGTGCGTCGCGCCCAGATCCAGATGAAGACGCCGCTGCCGAAGCGCTTCTACAAGACCGTCGCGGTAGCACCGGTCGAAGACGGTTTTGCCGTCCATCTCGATGGCAAGCCCGTCCGCATGCCGGCCAAGGCGCTGCTGGCGCTGCCGACCGAAAAGGCGGCTGCTCTCGTCGCGGAGGAATTCGCCGCACAGGAGGAGACCATCAACCCGGTGACGATGCCGGTGATGCGTCTGGTCAATACGGCAATCGATGGCGTCGCCAGTGATCCCCAGGCCGTGCTGGAGGACATCCTGCGCTTTGCCTCGTCCGATCTGCTCTGCTACCGCGCCGATACGCCCCAAGGACTCGTCGACCGGCAGAACGAGCATTGGGATCCGGTCATCGACTGGGTGCGCAGCGCGCTCGGCGCCCGGTTCCATCTTGCCGAAGGCGTGATCCATGTCGAACAGCCGCGCGAGAGTATCGCGCTGCTTGGCCAGCATCTTGCCCAACGTGCCGATCCGCTGCGCCTTGCCGCCATCCACGTCATGACGTCGCTGACCGGATCGGCGCTGCTGGCGCTGGCTGTCGATTTCGGCGAGCTCGACGGCGAGGCGGCCTGGGCTGCCGGTAATGTCGACGAGGACTGGCAGGCCGAGCAATGGGGCCATGATGCCGAGGCCGTCGCGCACCGCGCGGCCCGCAAGCGCGACATGATGGCGGCAGTCAGCCTGCTCGAAGCTCTCAAAGGCTGACCGCACCGTCGTTTCTATTTCGCACTGCACATTAGACCAAAGTCATAATCCCAAAGACGGTCTGCCTCTGGACGGCGCTTTCTGTCATTTTTTGCACCGGTGGCTGCACTGAGTCTGCGTTGCGAGGAAACGCGGACGATGACGCGCAGCATCGAGGACTGACGGAATCACACGGGAGGATACACTCATGGCAATGGCATCGACCGCCGGCAAAACAAGCCGCGGCATGACGCGCGAGGAGAAGAAGGTCATCTTCGCTTCCTCGCTCGGCACCGTTTTTGAATGGTACGATTTTTATCTCTACGGCTCGCTGGCAGTGTTCATTGGTTCGACTTTTTTCAGTCCAACCATTCCGGAAGCGACGCGCAATATTTTCGCGCTGCTGGCGTTTGCCGCTGGCTTCCTCGTGCGCCCGTTCGGCGCATTGCTGTTCGGCCGCATCGGCGACCTTGTCGGCCGTAAATACACTTTCCTTGTCACCATGACGATCATGGGCCTGTCGACCTTCCTGGTCGGCTTGCTGCCTGGCTATGCGACTTTGGGCATCGCCGCTCCCGTGATCCTGATCATCTTGCGCATGTTGCAGGGCCTGGCGCTCGGCGGCGAGTATGGCGGTGCCGCCACCTATGTCGCCGAGCATGCACCCGACGATCGCCGCGGCTACTACACGTCGTGGATACAGACGACGGCAACGCTCGGCCTGTTCCTGTCGCTGATCGTCATCCTGATCGTCCAGGGGTCGATGACCAAGGAAACCTACGCCGCCTGGGGCTGGCGCATTCCGTTCATCGTTTCCTTCCTCCTCCTCGGCATTTCGATCTGGATCCGGCTGTCGCTTTCTGAATCGCCGACCTTCCAGCGCATGAAGGACGAAGGCAAAGGCTCCAAGGCGCCGCTGTCAGAAGCCTTCGGTCAGTGGAAGAACGCCAAGATCGCGCTGCTGGCGCTGCTCGGCCTCACAGCCGGTCAGGCCGTAGTTTGGTACAATGGCCAGTTCTACGCGCTGTTCTTCTTGCAGAACGTGCTCAAGGTCGATCCGCAATCGGTCAACATCATGATCGCGATTGCTCTGGCTGTTGGCTCGATCTTCTTCGTCGTGTTCGGCTGGCTCTCCGACAAGATCGGCCGCAAGCCGATTATCATGGCCGGCCTTGCACTGGCGATCGTCTGCACCTTCCCGTTGTTCAAGGCGCTGACCTGGGCAGCCAACCCGGCGCTCGCCACCGCGCAGCAGAACACCCGTGCGACGGTGACCGCGGCACCGGGAGACTGCAAGTTCCAGTTCAACCCGGTGGGCACGGCGAAGTTCACCACGTCCTGCGATATCGCCACCTCGTTTCTGACCAAGAACTCGGTGCCTTATGACGTAGTGGCCACGGCAGCGCCCGGCACTGCTGCGTCGGTCAAAATCGGCAACGAGACGGTTGAGTCGTATGACGCCACCGCAGCCGGCGATCAAGCCAAGGCCAAGGACGCTGTTTTCGCCAAGGCGGTAAACACGGCGCTTCAGGACGGCGGCTATCCGCTGAAACGGGCAGCGGCGAAGGTGCCGGATCAGAAGCTCGAAGCCTTCATCGCGGCCAATCCCGAACTGAAGCTCGATGCGGCCGCGATCCGCGCCGGCGAGAAGGCCATGGTTCCGGCCGACCAGGCGATCAAGGACAAGCTGCTGACTGCCGATGAGGCTGCGGGAGCTCCCGAGGTCACCGTCTACACCGTACCAGGCGGCGGTCCCTTTGCCATGTTCGCCGACCCGGCGGCGGTCAACTGGCCGATGACGATCGGCATCCTGCTCATCCTCGTGATCTTCGTCACGATGGTCTACGGGCCGATTGCCGCGATCCTGGTCGAGATGTTCCCGACCCGCATCCGCTACACCGGCATGTCGCTGCCCTACCATATCGGCAACGGCTGGTTCGGCGGGCTGCTGCCGGCGACGGTGTTCGCGCTCAGCGCCTACAAGGGCGATATCTACTACGGACTCTGGTACCCAGTGGTGATCGCGGCGATGTCGCTGATCATCGGCATGATCTTTGTCAGGGATACGCTCGGAACGGACCTGCACACCAAACAGTAGCCGACGGTTCAAAGCAAAGCCCGGCGCGAGCGATCGCGCCGGGCTTTTTCAATTTATCGAGCGCAGGGCTTAGCTCTTCCGATCCTGGTTCGCTTCCTCGATCGCTGTTTCATGATACCAGGCACTTCCGAAATCCGTTCGGTTGCGCAAAGAAGCGAGTTCTGCCGCGAACTTAGCCTTTCCGCTTAAATTTGAGGCAGAAGCGCGCGCTGCCACCGGGAACATCAGGATTTTGGCCGACTGACGAGTGGAAGTGATTTCCATTGTCGGTTTCCTTTCTTCGACAGAACCTTGCCGATTCAACCTTTCCCCAACATAGGTTCAGCAATCGAAATAGGCAACATGATTACAAAAAGATCAGTACTTGCACATTATTTGTGCAAAATATGCTTGTGGATGATCCGAGCGCAGCATGACGGCGGACCAGCGATTTTGGGTGGATACAACCTCACTTTTGCCGCATCCATCGCCGGCGAGAATGGCACACGAATTGCTTTTTAATAATCCGGCAGGTCGGCTGCTGGATAGGCCGGCCTGCTCCGGCGCCATCCAGGGTTCGGTGATCAAGCAACGAGAGGCTAGAATGACGAAATACAAGCTCGAGTACATTTGGCTCGATGGATACACCCCGGTTCCCAATCTTCGCGGAAAGACGCAGGTCAAGGACTATGCCGAGTTTCCGACGCTCGACCAGCTTCCGCTGTGGGGCTTCGACGGTTCTTCGACCATGCAGGCCGAGGGCCACAGCTCCGATTGCGTTCTGAAGCCGGTCGCCGTTTATCCGGATCCCGCCCGCACCAATGGCGCGCTCGTCATGTGCGAGGTCATGATGCCCGATGGCGTGACGCCGCATGCCTCCAATAAGCGCGCCACCATCCTCGACGACGAGGGCGCCTGGTTCGGCTTCGAGCAGGAGTATTTCTTCTACAAGGACGGCCGCCCGCTCGGCTTCCCCGAGAGCGGCTATCCGGCGCCGCAAGGCCCGTACTATACCGGCGTCGGCTACAGCAATGTCGGCTCAGTCGCCAGGGAGATCGTCGAGGAGCATCTCGACCTTTGCCTTGCCGCCGGCATCAACCATGAAGGCATCAACGCCGAAGTGGCCAAGGGCCAGTGGGAATTCCAGATCTTCGGCAAGGGCTCCAAGAAGGCCGCCGACCAGATGTGGATGGCACGCTATTTGATGCAGCGCCTGACCGAGAAATACGGCATCGACATCGAATATCACTGCAAGCCGCTCGGCGACACCGACTGGAACGGCTCCGGCATGCATGCCAACTTCTCGACAGCCTATATGCGCGAAGTCGGCGGCAAGGCGTATTTCGAAGCGCTGATGGCGGCCTTCGACAAAAACCTGATGGATCACATCGCCGTCTATGGGCCGGACAACGACAAGCGTTTGACCGGCAAGCACGAGACGGCGCCGTGGAACAGGTTCAGCTACGGCATCGCCGACCGCGGCGCCTCGATCCGCGTGCCGCATTCTTTTATCAATAACGGCTACAAGGGCTATCTCGAGGATCGCCGGCCGAACTCGCAGGGCGACCCCTACCAGATCGCCTCGCAGATATTGAAGACGATCGCCTCCGTCCCGACCAGCGCCGAGGTTTCGGCCGCGGCTTGAGCATTCGTCATGGCGTGGACCTCAGGTCTGCGCCGTGACTTTCTCTCCAATCGCATCACAATAAAAAACCCCGGCGTCTCTGCCGGGGTTTTTTCTATTGGCTGCAACGATCCGGATCACACCGAATAGTACATATCGTATTCGACCGGATGCGGCGTCATTTCGAAGCGCATCACCTCGGCCATCTTGAGCTCGATATAGCTGTCGATCTGGTCGTCGTCGAAGACGCCGCCGGCCTTAAGGAAGCCGCGGTCCTTGTCGAGGCTCTGCAAAGCCTCGCGCAGCGAGCCGCAGACGGTCGGGATTTTCTTCAATTCCTTCGGCGGCAGGTCGTAGAGATCCTTGTCCATCGGCTGTCCCGGGTGGATCTTGTTCTTGATGCCATCAAGGCCCGCCATCAGCATGGCGGCAAAGGCGAGATAGGGGTTGGCACCAGGATCGGGGAAGCGGACCTCGACGCGCTTGGATTTCGGCGACGAGCCGAACGGAATGCGGCACGAGGCCGAGCGGTTGCGTGCCGAATAGGCGAGCAGCACCGGCGCTTCATAGCCCGGCACCAGGCGCTTGTAGGAGTTGGTCAGCGGGTTGGTGAAGGCGTTGATCGCCTTCGCATGCTTGATGATGCCACCGATGTAGAACAGGCAGCTCTCGGACAGGCCGGCATATTCGTTGCCGGCAAAGGTCGGCTTGCCTTCCTTCCAGATCGACTGGTGGACGTGCATGCCCGAGCCGTTGTCGCCGAACACCGGCTTCGGCATGAAAGTGGCCGTCTTGCCATACGCATTGGCGACCTGGTGCACGACATATTTGTAGATCAGCATCTTGTCGGCGTTGCGGACCAGCGTGTCGAACTTGATGCCGAGCTCGTGCTGGGCGGCGGCCACTTCGTGATGGTGCTTTTCAACGCGCACGCCCATTTCGGCGAGCACGGTGAGCATTTCCGAGCGCATGTCCTGTGCCGAATCGATCGGCGGCACCGGGAAATAGCCGCCCTTGATGCGCGGCCGGTGACCGAGATTGCCGGTCTCGTAGTCGGTGTCGTCATTGGACGGCAGTTCGGTGGAATCCAGCCTGAAGCCGGTGTTGTAGGGATCGGCTTTGTACTTGACGTCGTCGAACACGAAGAACTCGGCTTCAGGACCGACGAAGATCTGGTCGCCGATGCCTTCGGCCTTCATGTAGGCCTCGGCTTTTTTAGCGGTGCCGCGCGGGTCGCGATTGTAGGACTCCCCGGAGATCGGATCGAGGATGTCGCACAGGATGACCATGGTCGACTGCGCGAAGAACGGGTCCATATGCACCGTATCGGAATCCGGCATCAGCACCATGTCGGACTCGTTGATCGCCTTCCAGCCTGCGATCGAGGAACCATCGAACATGACGCCATCGGCAAACATGTCTTCCTCGACCTCGACGACATCCATCGTAACGTGCTGCAGTTTGCCCTTCGGATCGGTGAAGCGCAGATCGACGAACTTAACGTCGTTGTCCTTGATCTGCTTCATGATGTCTTTGGCTGTCGTCATGTCCCTGCTTCCCTATGTGATGACGTTTTGAACATGGCCTTTTAACGGGAAAATTCAGACGGCGTCCATGCCGGTTTCGCCGGTGCGAATGCGCACCACTTCCTCGATATTGGAGACGAAGATCTTACCGTCGCCGATGCGGCCGGTCTGGGCCGCCTTGCGGATGGCTTCGATCGCGGCTTCGACCGCATCGTCGCCGAGCACGACCTCGATTTTCACCTTCGGCAGGAAGTCGACGACATATTCGGCGCCGCGATAAAGCTCGGTATGGCCCTTCTGGCGGCCAAACCCTTTGGCCTCGGTAACGGTGATACCTTGCAGGCCGGCCTCCTGAAGCGCTTCCTTCACTTCGTCTAGCTTGAACGGCTTGATGATCGCTTCGATCTTTTTCATGTAAAAAGTGGCCTCCACTGCCAAAAAAGACGGGTTGTGAGCCCCGCTTGCGCCTCAATCAAGCACGAACTGTGCCAATTGATGGGGCGCCGAACGGCCTCACATGATTTGGATACCATGCCACGCGGGAATGTACATTCGCGTCATTCGCAGCGTTGGATGCGCCATGAATGCCGCGAGCCTACACACCGCCGGTCCTGCCGTCCGCACAAAAATTGGGCAGATCGGGTATTTCATGGGCAGCTGCGCGCCGTCGTCCCGAACGATGTACGCCGCCAAATTGCTTGGGGACCTTCGTTGTTTGCGTCGGATCAAAAACTGGACAATGCTTGGGGAAATGATGTGCATGTCGCCCGCATGAGCAATGAACTTCTGTCTCCGTCCGACATGGCCGAGGCCGACCGGCTGGCGATTGCCGCTGGTCCATTCGACGGCATCGGCCTGATGCGCAATGCCGGTGCTGCGGTTGCTGCCGTAGTACTCAAGCGCTACCCGAACGCAACGCGCGTCCACGTGCTTTGCGGCCCCGGCAACAATGGCGGCGACGGCTATGTCGTGGCGCGCATCCTTCGGGAGAGCGCCGTCGACGTCTCGGTATGGGCGTCCGGATCGCCTAAAGGCGGCAGCGATGCGGCAGTCGCTGCCTCGGAGTGCCCGGTTGAAGCTCGGCCGCTGTCGGATTTCGTTGCCGAGACGGGCTCGATCGTGGTCGATGCGCTTTACGGGGCGGGGCTGTCCAAGCCGCTATCCGGCGACCCCGCCAAGGCGATCGACAATGTGGCGGAGTTGAATTCGCCGGTCGTCGCGGTCGACCTGCCGTCGGGCGTCTCCGGTGAGAGCGGCAATGTCCTCGGTCAGGCTTTCCACGCCCGAATCACCGTGACCTTTGCGCGAAAAAAGCCAGGCCATCTTTTGTTGCCGGGGCGCGAGCTGTGCGGCGAAATCGTGCTCGCTGATATCGGCATAAGCGACAGTGTTGTTGCGCAGCTTGAACCACGAACATTCGAGAACATTCCGGCGCTCTGGCTTGGCCGCTTTCCGGTTCCGGCCGTCGACGCCCATAAGTATAAACGCGGCCATGTCGGCGTCTTTTCCGGAGGGCCGTCGGCGACGGGTGCTGCGCGGCTGTCGGCGCTTGCCGCGGCAAGGAGCGGGGCAGGGGCAGTCACCATGCTGTCGCCGGCGAACGCCATCCATGTGAACGCGGCGCATCTGACCTCGATCATGCTGCGCAAGGTAGACACTGTCGCGGATGTGGACGAATTCGTCGGCAGTCGCCGACCATCGGCCTTCGTGCTCGGCCCGGGATTTGGCATTGGTGAGAAGACGCGCGAATTCGCCCTGGCCGTGGTGAATGGCGCCCATGGGCAGGGCGGCGGGATTGAGGGCTTGGTGCTCGACGCCGACGGCGTCACATCGTTTCGCGACGCGCCGGATGCCCTGTTCGAAGCCGCCAGCCGGCCGAGCGCGCCGGCTCTGGTGATGACGCCGCATGACGGCGAATTCGCCAGGCTTTTTTCAGATATCGCCGGGGACAAGGACCTGTCCAAACTCGCTAAGGCACGCGCCGCAGCCGAACGGGCCAACGCCATTCTCGTCTACAAGGGTGCCGACACTGTGATTGCGGCCCCCGATGGCCGGGCAGCGATCAACGGCAATGGCGCGCCTTGGCTGGCCACCGCCGGTTCGGGCGACGTGCTGTCGGGTATCATCGCCGCGCTGCTGGCGCAGGGCATGCCGGCCTTTGAAGCGGCCTGTGCGGCAGTCTGGATCCATGCCGAGGCCGGCAGCCGTTTCGGACCGGGGCTGATCGCCGAGGACCTGCCGCCGGCGCTAGTGCCGGTCCTGCGCGAGCTTATCGAAAGTCGCGGGATAGCTGCCGAATGAACCGCATGTTCACGCTGCTCGTTGCGATCGTCAGCGCCGTATTCATGGCGCAGGCTGCGAACGCCGAAACTCCGCTGACGATCGTCGACGACCCGGCCGTTCTCGCCGCCCTCGACAGCAACGGTTACGGGTTCGCCGGCATTTTCGGCGTCGATGGCAAGGGCGATTTGAAGACGCTTTATGACAAGGCTCCGGCCTATCACGCGATTGTCGAAACGATTGCAAGCGACGTCGCAGCATTGCGGGCCGAGATGAAGGCCGGCGGTCGGCCGCTCTACGAGGTGACCGACGGCAATGTTGGCCGTGTCATGGACATGCGCTGGCTGAGGACCGATGCCGCGCGCTTCCGCCTCGTCGGCATCGTCAACCGGCTCGACCGGCGCGACTTCGCCGCGTTGCAAGGCGACACGAGTTGCGGCGAAGTGCGCTTCATCTATCGCCTCGCCTACAGCTTCAAGAAGAACGGCAAGGTTTTGGCCTCGCGCCTGCCATTCAATTTCAGTGCCGTCTACGATGCCGCGCCGGATGCCGACGGCGGTTGTGTCGGCGTCGCCGGACGCTGGGCACCACAAGTCGACGAGAGCGTCGATGCCGGCTGGCTGACCGGTGGGCCGCTGGAAAGGACGGCGCTCACCTTCAAGCAGCTCGAGCTCAATGGGCAAGTGGTGCGCTTCCCCTCCGGCCAGGAGACCGAATTCGGCGGGCAGGCTGCCTATCTCATGCGAATTTTCGGCATGGACGGAGCGGCTGCCAGCGAAAAGCCGCTGGAAAACACGCCCGATACGGCACGTCTCGCCGAAGACGCTGCGCTGAAAGCAAGACTTGCCGACTATGTCCGCACCAATGTCGCGGCGGTCGATCTCGGCGTCTACCAGATTCCCGAGGAATTCCTGGCAAGGAAGGTCATCTCTTGGTCGACCTTCGGCAGTGCGAGGCAGGCCAACCACCTGTTCACGCCACTGTTCCAGTCCGCGGATTTCGCTGGTGTCGATTTCTCTGCAATGAAGCTGGTGCGCACGCCGGAGGCACTGGTCGAGCGGCTGGACAACGGCGCCTGCCAGGGCTGCCATCAGGCGGGCTCGACCGCCGGCTTCCATTTCATCGGCCTCGACGACAAGACGACCTCGCCGCTCAACCGCATCGAGGTCGGCATCTCCCCGCATCTCCACGCCGACATCCCGCGCCGCGTCGCCTGGCTGCGCGCGACTGCCGACGGCAAGGAACCGAACCGCTTTCGCCCGTTATCGTTCGCGCCGCCGGCGACCTGGAACGATGCCGGCGAAATCGCCTATTCGCCGGCCGAGATGGCGATGCCGTGCCTGATGCCGGCGGATGCGGCCCGCTTCGGCGCGACCTGGCAATGCGGCGCCGGCACCGTCTGCACGCCGCTGGCGACCTCGTCCGGCGTACGCACCAAGCTGGCGCAATGCCTGTTGCCCAAGCACAGCGAAGACATGTTTTCCGGCCACCCCTGTTTAACGGGATCCATCGCCAGTAACCCGGCACAGCCTTTCAATGACCGGTATACCATCACCGGTCAGTTCGCGGCGTTCGCGCCAAGCATTTCGCGCGCCGCCTACACCTGCCGACCGCCGAAGATCGGTGTGCCGGCGGGTATCGCCTATCGCGGCTGCGACGACCGGGATCGCAGCTTTGCCGCCTTCAAGACGGGCAAGCCGATGCCGAACGAGATTTGCGGACTGGTCGGCGGCAAGAAATTCGACACCTGCGTGGCGACCAATAACTTCGACCAGTGCCTCGGCGGCGCCGTCAATCGCGGTAATCGTCCCGCCTGTTCGGCCGACCATTTCTGCCGCGAGGATTACATGTGCCAGTCGCTGCCGCCCGATACACCCAGTATCGGCAAAGTGAAGGGCATCGGCTTCTGCTCGCCGACTTATTTTATCTTCCAGATGCGCATCGACAATCACGCCACGCCATGGTCGGGCGCTGTCCGCGCGACGAGGGGGGCCGGGTTCGGAGCGGCGGAAGCGGAATAGCCTGCGCCGACTGCGCATTAGCCGCTATAGTTTCAGGTGGATAGCTATCGATCGAGATAGTCGGCGATCTTCGATGTCCATTCGCCGTCGAAATGGCGGACATGTTCGGCGACGATCTCATCGCTCAGCAGGCTCGACAAGGCGGAAACCAGAACTGGTTCTATCTCTGGAGCCGAGCTAAATCCAAGAGCAGTCAAACGTTCGGACCAGGGCGGATGATCCGCGCTTTCCTTATCTGGCGCGTCCCAGGCCTTTTGCGCATATTCTTGCAGGATGGGAAGCCTCGACAGGTGACTGGCGGCCGCCAGAACTCTTTCAAGTGGTGGACGAGGCGGTACCATGGTGCCAAGCAGTTCACGTTTAAGCGGAATATACACTTGGTCATCGAAGAACGCACTGGCAGCACCGATCAGCAGCAGGGCGCGCGCCGTTTCATATGCATCGCCGGACATCGCTGCATGACGATCTGCGTCAATTTCCGCCCGCCGCGACAACCGTATTTCTTCGCGCTCCAGCGTGCGCGACAGCGGGCCAAGCATCCAGTAGAACAGGCTGCCCGAAACGGTTTTTCCCGGTGGGGCGAAGTCGAAGATTAGATCGAAGCTCTTTTCGAGTTCGGCCAGGTTGAGCCCGCCATTTGTATCTTTATTTTTCAGATGGGCGTCCTCATGGGCCAAGATCGCCGCAAACCCCTTTTGGTCGGTCGCTGCGAGCAGCGGCAGGCCCACGGTGAGAATTGCCCTGCGACCAAGCAGGCCCAGAAACGGCCGCTCTTCACCGATACTGGCGTTGAGATCGTCGCTCAGGATGATGCTCGTGCGGCTGGCGCGGTGTTTGCCGGCAATACTCTCCCAGACGGCCCACAATTTCGGGGCTGATTCCCGAGTAATCCCGTCCACCTTGCTGGGTCGAAAACCGGCGAACAATGTCCCGATCAACAGAACGATGGCCAGCATCGCGGCCGGGATTGCAACAACGCCAGTCGCGATGACAGCGAGCGGATAGCAATCGAGGAACCAGAACCACAGGAGTATTGGGCAAAACAGCGGCATGGCGAAGAGCAGGATGGCAAACCTGCCGAAACGCGCTCCTACATAGAGGACCAGGCGCGACATCAACCCCTCACAGCGGAATGTTGTCGTGCTTCTTCCAGGGGTTTTGCATATCCTTGTTGCGCAGCATCCTGAGCGCGCGGGCGATGCGGCGGCGGGTCGAATGCGGCATGATCACCTCGTCGACATAGCCACGCTCGGCGGCAACGAAGGGGGACAGGAAGCGATCCTCGTAAGCTTTTGTATGTGCCGCGATCTTTTCCGCGTCGCCGATGTCCTTGCGGTAGATGATCTCGACCGCGCCCCTGGCGCCCATCACCGCGATCTGCGCCGTCGGCCAGGCATAGTTCATGTCGCCGCGCAGATGCTTCGAGGCCATCACATCATAGGCGCCGCCATAGGCCTTTCTGGTGATGACGGTGATCTTTGGCACGGTCGCTTCGGCATAGGCGAACAGAAGCTTGGCGCCGTGCTTGATCAACCCACCATATTCCTGCGCGGTGCCGGGCGGGAACCCCGCCACGTCGACGAAGGTGACGATCGGGATCGAGAAGCAGTCGCAGAATCGCACGAAACGAGCCGCCTTGCGGCTGGCATCCGAATCGAGCACGCCGGCCAGCACCATCGGCTGGTTGGCGACGAAGCCGACGGTGCGGCCCTCGATACGGCCGAAGCCGGTGACGATGTTTTTCGCAAAATTCTGCTGGATCTCGAAGAAGTCACCCTCGTCGGCAACTTTAAGGATCAACTCTTTGATGTCGTAGGGTTTGTTGGCATTGTCGGGGATCAGCCTGTCGAGCGACAGATCGTGTTCGGTGACCGACTGGTAGCATTCGATCTCGGGAATTTCCGCCGTGTTGGAAGCCGGCAGCAGATCGACCAGCCGGCGCATCTGCAGCAGCGCCTCGACGTCATTGTCGTAGGCTCCGTCGGCGATCGAGGACTTCGTCGTGTGGATAGAAGCGCCGCCGAGGCTTTCGGCGGTGACCGTCTCGTTGGTGACGGTCTTCACCACATCCGGCCCGGTGACGAACATGTAGGAGGTTTCGCGAACCATGAAGATGAAGTCAGTCATCGCCGGCGAATAGACATCGCCGCCGGCGCAGGGGCCCATGATCAGTGAAATCTGCGGGATGACGCCAGAGGCCAGTACATTGCGCTGGAAGATCTCGGCATAGCCGCCGAGGGCTGCCACGCCTTCCTGGATGCGGGCGCCGCCGGCGTCGTAGAGGCCGATGATCGGCGCGCGGTTGCGGAGCGCCATCTCCTGCACCTTGACCACCTTTTCGGCATGCGCCTCGGACAGCGAGCCGCCGAACACGGTGAAATCCTTGGCGAAAAGATAGACCGGGCGACCGTTGACGGTGCCCCAGCCGGTAACGACGCCGTCGCCGGCGATCTTGGTTTTCTCCATGCCGAAATCGGTCGAGCGGTGCTCGACATACATGTCGAACTCCTCGAACGAGCCCTCGTCGAGAAAGACGTCTATGCGTTCGCGGGCGGTCAGCTTGCCCTTCTTGTGCTGGGCGTCGATGCGGGCCTGGCCGCCGCCCATGCGGGCGATCTCGCGGCGGCGCTCGAGTTCCTTCAGCACGTCCTTCATGACCGGTCCCCGAAACAGAAAGCTGGATTGTGGTAATCATGCCTGGGGGAGAGCGCAAGCGCCGCTTCCTCATGGCTTTTGTTGCGCTGCAACATCGGACCCCTTGCATTCCGAAGCGAACTGGGCCATATGCGGCCGTATAGGCGCTTGGGCCGGGATAATCCGGCCTTCTCGACGAATGAGACTGGTTGCGTCTGTTTTCCCTCTTCCCGACAGATCGGCAAGGTGGCGAAAAAGCCCCGTGGCATGAAGCCTACGGGCACGACAGCGCAGCCGTGTGGACGATGACGTCCGCCCGCCTTGTCGTTTCATGACAATTTTCGACGGCAGGTTGCGCCCTGCCGCCATCGATGTTTGCGGCCAGAAGCCGCATGAAAGAAGAATATTTTGACCAATGAGAACATTTTGATCGGTAAGGACACTGGGGAACTGAACGGTTTCGCCGCACTTGGAATTACCGGCGCACTGCTCAAGGCCACCAATGCCGCCGGCTTTACCGATCCGAAGCCGATCCAGGCCCAGGCGATCCCGCCGCAGCTCGAAGGCCGCGACATTTTCGGCATCGCCCAGACCGGCTCGGGCAAGACGGCGGCGTTCGCGCTGCCGATCCTGTCGAAGATCATCGCACTTGGCACCAAGCGCCGGCCGAAGACGGCCCGCGCGCTGATCCTGGCGCCGACACGTGAACTCGCGGTGCAGATCGAGGAGATGATCAAGCTGCTCGCCAAGGGCGCGCATGTATCGACCGCGCTCGTGCTGGGCGGCGTCTCGCGCTTCAGCCAGGTGAAGAAGGTTGCGCCCGGCGTCGACATCCTGATCGCAACGCCCGGTCGGCTGACCGACCTTGTGCGTGAAGGCGACCTGATGCTTGCCGACACCAAATGGTTGGTGCTCGACGAAGGCGACCGCATGCTCGACATGGGCTTCATCAACGACGTGAAGCGCATCGCCAAGGCGACGGCGCCGGACCGTCAGACGGTGCTGTTCTCGGCGACTATGCCGGCCGAGATCGCCGAACTGGCGAAAGGCCTGCTGAAGAACCCGATCCGCGTCGAAGTCGCTCCTCACAGCACCGCGGCAGCCGAGATCGTGCAGGGTGTCGTCTTTGCCCGCACCAAGCAGAAGCGCCAGGTGCTGGCCAACATGCTTGCCGATGAGGCGATGAAGTCCGTCATCATCTTCTCGCGCACCAAGCATGGCGCCGACAGGGTGACCAAGGATCTCGAGCGCGACGGCTTCAAGGCCGCCGTCATCCACGGCAACAAGTCGCAGAATGCCCGTCAGAAGGCATTCAACGATTTCCGTGAGGGTTCGGTGCGCATTCTCGTGGCGACCGACATTGCGGCACGCGGCATCGACGTGCCCGGCATCAGCCATGTGGTGAATTTCGACCTGCCGGACGAGGCGGAGAGCTATGTCCACCGCATCGGCCGCACCGGCCGCAACGGCATGGACGGCATCGCCATCACACTCTGCGACCCGTCTGAAAACAGCAAGCTGCGTCAGGTCGAGCGCATCATCCGCACCAAGCTGCCGATCGTTGCCGACCATCTCGGCAGCCCCGATCCGCAGCGCAATCCCGCCGAGAAGAACGAGCGCAGCTTCGAACCGGCCAATGATCGCAACGACCGCAATGGCCGTCGCGACGGCAGGCGGCCCGGCGGCGCAAACAATGGCTTCGGCAAGAAGCGGTTCGGCGACAAGCCGGCCTTTGCGGGCGAGCGCAAGCCGGAAGGCGCCAAGCCCTTCAAGGGCAATAACAAGCGCCGCTTCGGCGGCAAGCGGCCAGCAGCGCGGGCCGCATAATCTGACCGTGTTGCGGTCGGCCAAGCCTGGCTTGGTCACACACGATTGAAGAGGGCGACCGGAGCGATGCTTCGGTCGCCCTCTTGCTTGGGGGCCTTTGGTTCACTTTACCACCGCCTCGATCCACACGACGATCCGCTGCGCGAGGAAAGCCGTGGTCGATGGCGACAGCGCGTCGCCGGCAATGACGTGGTTGTCCGGGTCGCCGGTATCGTCGGCCGGCATCAATTCATGTGCGGCGCCCCAGCGACCCGCAAGTACGATCGCTCGCCCATCACCGATCCTACTCGACTGGCGGCTTGCGGTCGAAATTCAGCGGCCGCGCATTCCAGCGGGTGACCGTGCTGATCACCCATCGGCAGAACGGCCTCGGCAGCATCCTGAGCAGCTTCAGCGTCCAACTCAGGCGGCGTGGGAAAGTGACTTCGAAGCCGCCGTATTCGATGCCTTGCGCGATGCGGCGCGAGGCCAGATTGACCGGCATCAAGCCCGGCATCGGCAGGAAGTTCTTTTCGGTCAGCCGCGTGTCGACAAAGCCCGGATTAATCACCTGGATGCGGACGTTCATCTTGTCGAAATCGTATTTCAGCGACTCGGCCAGGATATTGACCGCCGCCTTGGTGCCGCCATAGGCGGCGGTGGTGGGCCAGCCGAAATAGGCGGTAACTGAACCGATCAGCACGACATGGCCGCGCGAGCGCACGCGCATGCGTTCGATGACTGGCAGCAGGCCGTTGATGATGCCGAAATAATTGACTTCGAAAGACCGACGGAAATTGCGCGCCACAAGATCCTCGCCCGGCGTTGCGATATAGCTTCCAGCGTTGAACACTGCCAACACGATCGGACCGAGATCTTTCTCGATCGCTGCAACCGTCTTCGCCATGCGTTTTTCGTCGGTCACGTCGCAAGGATAGGCTGCGACACGGCCCGCCATCTGCGCCGTTTCGACGATGAGCGTATCGATCGGATGGTCATCTGGCGCAGTCACCGCGACGACATAGCCCCGAGCGGCAAGATCCTTGGCCAGCGAACGGCCGATACCGCTGCTGCCGCCCGTAATCCAGGCGACGCCATGCTTCGGATTGGCCCGATAGAGTGTCATGTTGCGCCCCGCCGGCTCTTCTTAGCCTGTGCTCTACCGGTGAAGAAATCGAATGAAAAGAGTGCTTTTCGGTACATGGTTGAAATGAATACCGGTCGGGCGCTCCTGGCTGCAGGAATTGCAGTGTGCGAAATGCGACTGGACCAGGCAAATTCTTGCCTTGAAACCGAAGCTTCGGGTTTCTAGGGTTTCGCCGCACCCACAAAGGAATCTCCATGCCCCGTTCTGTGATCGACGTGATCGGCAACACGCCCCTGATCCGCCTCAACAAGGCCTCGGAAGCAACCGGCTGCGAGATCCTGGGCAAGGCCGAATTCATGAATCCCGGGCAGTCGGTAAAGGACCGCGCCGGCCTGTTTATCATCCGCGATGCGGAGCAGCGCGGGCTGCTGCGGCCCGGCGGCGTCATCGTCGAGGGGACGGCCGGAAATACCGGCATCGGATTGACACTGGTTGCCAAGGCGCTCGGCTACCGCACGGTGATCGTCATTCCCGACACCCAGAGCCAGGAGAAGAAGGATACAATCAAACTGCTCGGCGCCGAGCTGATCGAAGTGCCCGCCGTGCCTTACAAGAACCCGAACAACTACGTGAAGCTGTCGGGCCGGCTGGCCGAGCAGATGGCGAAGAGTGAGCCGAACGGCGCGATCTGGGCCAACCAGTTCGACAATGTCGCCAACCGTGACGGCCATATCCGCACCACGGCCGAAGAAATCTGGAACCAGACCGACGGCAAGGTGGATGGTTTCGTGTCGGCGGTCGGTTCCGGCGGCACTCTGGCAGGCGTCGGTTTCGGGCTGAAGGCCAAAAACAACCAGGTCAAGATCGCGCTGGCCGATCCGCTGGGGGCAGCGCTCTATTCCTTCTACACCAGCGGCGAGCTGAAATCCGAGGGCAGTTCGATCACCGAAGGCATCGGGCAGGGGCGGATCACCGCCAACCTCCAAGGCTTTACACCCGATTTTGCCTTCCAGATCCCCGACGAGGACGCGCTGCCGATCGTATTCGACCTGATCCAGGAGGAGGGGCTTTGCGTTGGCGGTTCGACGGGCATCAACATTGCCGGCGCCATTCGCCTGGCGCGCGAGCTAGGCCCCGGCCACACCATCGTGACCATGCTTTGCGACTACGGCACGCGCTACCAGTCGAAGCTGTTCAATCCTGAATTCCTGCGCGAAAAGAAGCTGCCGGTGCCGGGATGGATGGAGCAACAGAGCACGATTTCGGTACCGTTCGAAAGGGTTGCGTGATGGCGCACAAGACCGAAGCGCTGTTTCGTGACGACGCCTATCTGGGGACGGCCGACGCCACCGTCGTCGCAGTCAATGATCGCGGCGGCATCATTCTGGACCGGACGGTGTTTTACGCCACATCGGGCGGGCAGCCGGGCGACACCGGCAGCCTCGAACGCGCCGACGGCACCGGCATAGCGATTGCCGCTACGATCACCGGCGAAACCAAGGACGAGATCATCCATGTGCCGGCGCCGGAGCAGGCAGTTCCAAAGGTGGGCGAGCGCATGAGGCTCGCCATCGACTGGCCGCGGCGGCAGTTGCTGATGCGCATGCATTCTGCCTGCCACCTGCTTACCGTCGTCTGTCCGTTCCCGATCACCGGCGCCGCGGTTTCCGAGGACGACAGCCGTATCGATTTCGACATCCCGGACGCCGGCTTTACCAAGGAAGACGTGACGGCCAGACTGATGGAGCTGGTGCGAGCCGACCACCCGATCTTCACCCGGCTCATTTCCGACGAGGAACTGGCATCCAATCCGGGCTTGGTGAAATCCAAGAATGTGCGGCCCCCGGCCGGCACGGGAAGGATCCGATTGGTCTGCATCGGCGAGAACGCTTCGATCGACAGCCAGCCTTGCGGCGGCACCCATGTAAAGAGCACCAGCGAAATCGGCGAGATCCATATCGGCAAGATCGAGAAGAAGGGCCGCGAGAACCGGCGCTTCCGCATTCGCTTTGGTCCTATGCCGCCAGCCTGATATAGGACTGCGACGGGCGGGACAGGAGAGAAAAGATGGCCGACGACAGTCCTTTCACCATCGATGCCGATTGGTTACAGAAGCGGCTCGGCGAACCCGGCCTGACGATTGTCGACGCGTCCTGGTACCTGCCGGCGCAAAAGCGTGACGCGCGCGCCGAGTACGACGTAGCGCATATTCCAGGCGCCCGCTTCCTCGACCAGGATGCGGTTTCGGACCCCGACGCGGCTCTGCCGCACACGCTGCCGTCGCCGCAGCATTTCGCGCAATATGTCGGCGCGATGGGTATTTCGGCCGATGACACGATTGTTGTCTATGACGGGCCAGGGTTCTTTTCTGCACCGCGCGCCTGGTGGTTGTTTCGCGTCATGGGCGTGTTCCAGGTCTATATACTCGACGGCGGCTTCGATCGTTGGAAAGCCGCCGGACGGCCGGTGACGGCGGAGCCGACGAAGATCGCGCCTTGCGTGTTTTATGCCAACTTCGATGCCGCCCGCGTCGCCAGCCTTGCCGACATGCGCCGGATCGTCGAGACGGGGGAGAGCCAGATCGCCGACGCGCGCTCGCCTGGCCGTTTTGCCGGCACCGAGCCGGAGCCGCGCCCCGGCATCCGCTCCGGCCATATGCCGGGCGCGCACAACGTGCCGTTTTCGGCGCTTTCGGAAAACGGCGAATTGTTGCCGAAGGTCAGGCTGCGCAAAGTGATCGAAGGAGCCGGCATCGACCTGTCGAAGCCGGTCGTCACCTCCTGCGGGTCGGGCGTCACCGCGGCAGCCGTCACGCTAGCTTTGGAGACGCTTGGCCATGCCGACAACAGGCTTTATGACGGTTCATGGACCGAATGGGGCGGGCTTTCCGACACGCCTGTCGTGACGGGCAAGGACTGACGGTGATGGAAGACGGATCGCTGGAAGACATCGATGTCACCGTGACGTTTCTCGAAATGCATGTGCCGCCTGCCTATTCGCCGCCGCTGCCGTACAACCGCCAGATCGCGCTGCTCAAGACCAAAGACATTCCCCTGCATTTCTACCGCTATTTGATGGATCGGGTCGGCCGCAAATGGCACTGGGTCAATGTGTTGAGGCTGAGCGACGAGGAGCTTGCGGCGGGCATCCACCGCGAGGACCGCGACATCAGGGTGCTTTATCTGGATGGTGCGCCGGCGGGCTTCTTCGACCTCAAGCCGCATTTGCCGGAGGAAGTGGAACTCGCTTATTTCGGAATGATGGAGCACGCGACCGGGCAAGGCATCGGCCGCTGGTTCCTCGGTGCGGCAATCGCCGCGGCATGGTCGCACGGGCCAAGGCGGATAACCGTGCAGACCTGCACCCTCGATCACCCAGCAGCACTGCCGCTCTATCAAAAACTCGGCTTTACGCCAGTGGCGCAAAAAAAGGAGGTCGTACATCCGATGTCTTTTGCCGAGCGCGCGGCCAGCGTCATGCGGCCCTGATTTTCAGGCCCGTTCATCCGAGCTTCAGCTTGTCTTTGCAACGTCCCAGAGTCTCTGGATCAACACTCAAAGGTGAGCCCGACTTGAATGAGCTTGGCTCTTTCCATATCGCTATCGTCTAAAAACCGATGGGTGATGGAGGATCGCACGATGGCAATACGCGTGGTAATGGCCGGCGCGACCGGCTGGGTCGGCAAAGCGCTGGTTCCGGCGATCGGGGCGCAAGGCGACATGGCGCTGGCCGGGGCTGTATCACGCAGCGGCGCGGGGCAGGATTCCGGTCTGCTGGTTGGTATGCCGGCTAATGGTATTGCCGTTTCGGCCTCGCTGGCCGAGGCGCTGGAGGCGCCGTCGGACGTGCTGGTCGACTTCACCAAGCCGCATGTCGTGAAAGACCATGTGCTGCTCGCCATCGACAACGGGCGGCACACGGTGATCGGCACGTCGGGACTGGGAGCTGCCGACTATGCCGAGATCGACGCCGCGGCGCGCGCCAATGGCGTCGGCGTTGTTGCCGCTGGCAACTTTTCCATCACCGCCACGCTGATGAAGCGGTTTGCACTTATGGCGGCAAAATACGTGCCGGACGTCGAGGTCATCGATTATGCTAGTGCAAAGAAGCCCGACGCGCCCTCCGGAACCGCACGAGAGCTTGCTGAAGCGCTGGCCGACATCCGCAAGGCCTCAACGGCAAAGCCGGTCTCCGAGGTCTCCGGCGTGCCGGCCACACGCGGTGGTGCGGTCGGCGCAGGCGAGGGGGTGCAAGTGCACGCGCTTCGCCTGCCGTCCTACATCCTGTCCTGCGAGGCGCTGTTCGGTCTGCCAGACGAGCGGCTGACCATACGCCACGACGCCGGCTCGTCCGCGGCGCCTTACGTGGCGGGCACGCTGCTCGCCATCAGACGGGTACAGCAGATCAAAGGTCTGGTTCGTGGTCTCGAGGCGCTGATGGATTGATCCATTTCGGCAGGAATCGGGTGGGAAGCTCTGCCTTGCGAGCATAATTTCCGGTCGACGACACCGGAGATTTTGCCATGACGCTAAAATTCAAAGCCTTGCCAACCAATGCTGTCCGGGCACTTCAGCGCGGCGGGCCGGATGCTTATGGCTTGAAGCCAGAGCGGCAACTTTCGGATGGCGACGGCGTGCCTTGCCGTCATTGCTTGAAAAATATTGCTGTGGGAGAAGCCTATCTTGTTTTGGCCTATCGGCCTTTTCCGGAGCTGCAGCCTTATGCCGAAACGGGGCCGATCTTTCTGCATGCGAAAGAATGCGAACGCGCCGCCGAGGGGAAAATGCTTCCCGAAATGCTCGAAAGCAGCGATTACATTGTGCGCGGTTATGGCAAGGACGACCGCATCGTTTACGGCAGCGGCGGCGTCATTCCGACCGACGCAATTGCCGCACGGGCAGAGACGTTGTTCGAACGCGACGACATCGCTTACGTCCACATCCGCTCGGCGCGCAACAATTGCTATCAGTGCCGGATCGACCGCGCGTAACCGGACAGGCTGCACCGGCTTGGGGCTGTCGTACTCCCGTCGCATACAAGCGGTAGAAACACACTGTCGATCGATTTGCCGACCGCGGATGAACCGGCGGGAATTTTCGACAACCGAGGAAGCGGGGCTTTGGCTCCGCTTTTTTGTTGTCCGGTTATTCCGCGCGCCCGACACTTTTCAGTTTTTCGACATAAGAAAAAACCCGTCGGACGAATCCGACGGGCACTGGAGAGGCAGATTCGGACAGCTCAGGCGGCGAGAACGGCCTTCGGCTCGACCAGGTCGTAACCGAGCGCTTCGGCCACTGCGCGATTCGTGATCTTGCCCTTGTGGACGTTCAGCCCGTTGCGCAGATGGTGGTCGTCTACCAGCGCCTTGAGGCCCTTGTCGGCGAGCTGCAGGCCATAATGCAGCGTCGCATTATTGAGCGCGTGGGCCGAGGTGACCGGCACCGCACCCGGCATGTTGGCGACGCAATAGTGGATGACGCCATCGACCTCATAGGTCGGCTCGGCATGGGTGGTGGCGTGCGAGGTCTCGAAGCAGCCGCCCTGGTCGATGGCGACGTCGACCAGCACGGCGCCTTTCTTCATGCCCGACAGCATTTCGCGCGTCACCAGCTTGGGCGCTGCTGCCCCCGGGATCAGCACGGCGCCGACGACGATGTCAGCCGAAAAACATTCTTCCTCCAGCGCCTCGACGGTCGAGTAGCGGGTGTGGACGCGGCCGCCAAAGATGTCGTCGAGCTGACGCAGGCGCGGGATCGAGCGGTCAATGATGGTGACGTCGGCGCCAAGGCCGGCGGCCATCCGTGCAGCATGCAGGCCGACGACGCCGCCGCCGAGCACAGTGACCTTGCCGGGGAGCACGCCGGGCACGCCGCCAAGTAGCACGCCGCGGCCACCATTGGCCTTTTGCAGCGCCGTTGCGCCCGCCTGGATCGACAGGCGGCCGGCGACTTCCGACATCGGTGCTAGCAGCGGCAGACCGCCGCGCTCGTCGGTGACCGTCTCGTAGGCTATCGCGGTCACGCCGGAGGCCAGCAGGCCCTTGGTCTGCTCCGGATCCGGGGCAAGATGCAGATAGGTATAGAGGATCTGGCCGTCGCGGAGCTGAACCCATTCGTTGGGCTGCGGCTCCTTGACCTTCACGATCATGTCAGACTTGGCAAAAACGTCGGCGGCCGTTTTGGCAATCGTGGCGCCGGCGGCGCGATACGCGTTGTCATCGGCGCCGATGCCGGCGCCGGCGCCGGTCTCGATCAGCACTTCATGGCCATGCGCGACATATTCACGGACCGAACCCGGTGTCAGGCCGACGCGGTATTCATGGTTCTTGATTTCCCGGGGGCAACCGACGCGCATCTTTTTCTCCTGATCCGGCCCTTTGGGGCTCGTTCCCTGTCTAGAGATAGTGAACCACGAATCGTTCGGTAAGTGTTTGCGAATGCGCTTGCCAGAGAGGCCACTGTTCGATAATCGTTGCGCAAAACATTAGAATTATCGCAGGAACCCGCAAAAATGCCGCTCGACAGGATTGATATCGCCATTCTCGAGACGCTGCAGAAAGACGGGCGGATACCCAACGCAGCGCTCGCCGAGAAGGTTGGCCTGTCGCAGTCGGCCTGTTCGCGGCGGCTGGACAATCTGGAGAAATCCGGAACCATCCGCGGCTATCACGCACGGCTGTCCAACGCTGCACTTGGGCACCAGATGACGGCGATCGTACATATATCGCTGTCCGGGCAATTCGAGAAGACGTTGTCGGATTTCGAGGCAGCGATAAAGCGCTGCCCGAACGTCCTGTCCTGCCATTTGATGTCGGGCGAATATGACTACATCCTGCGCATCGCGGCAAAGGATCTCGTCGACTACGAACGCATCCACAAGGAGTGGCTGTCGGCAATGCCGCATGTGACGAAGATCAATTCGTCTTTTGCCTTGCGCGAAATCGTCGATCGCACGGCCGTGGGAATGAAGCCTGAACTCGCCTAGGCCCCGAACTCGCCTAGGTGTTGACTGCCTCGGTCACCACACGGTCCATCCGAATGTCGTGCGGCTGCGGGTAGATGGTGACGATGCGCTGCAGTTCGTAGCCGACGCCGATGACCAGCGGTTTGAAGGGCATCGCGGCAAGCGTGCGATCGAAGAAGCCGCCGCCATAACCCAGGCGAAACTGCCCGGGATCGATGCCGACGATCGGCGAAATGACGATGTCGGGCAACACCGGATCACCCTCGGCCGGTATCGGGATATTCCAGACGCCCTTCTCCAGCCGGTCTCCGTGGGTATAGGCGCGAAAGACAAGCGGCCGGTCTTTCTCGACGACGACGGGCAACGCCGTGCGCCCGCCCCGCGCGTTAACGGTTTCCATCCACGGGCGCAGGTCCGGCTCGCCGCGAAACGGCCAGTAGAGGCTGACCATGCGGCCGGCGATGTCGCCGATCACCGCGTCGAGCCCTTCGGCAATGCGCTGCGACATAGCTGCGCGCGTGTCGGCCGAAACGGCAAGGCGGGATACGATCAACCGCTCGCGCTCGGCCTTGCGCCAGCGCCTTACGTCGGTCCAGTCGGATAGCGGCGCTTGGAACTCCGGATCAAGCTCGTGCATAAAACAAGGCGGCGAGGCGTACTGCGCTGAGTCTTCATCTTCATTCCTAGCCATGCTTCACCTGCAATATACTGTTCCGACCAAGTCGTATCCGGGACGTAAGCTATATCCGGGAATGAGTCTGCAGCATGCGTATTCACGACATCAAGAGACGAGTCCCAGGCAGTTGCAGCGCAGGCATTGCTGCACTGCACAAGGATACTTACATCAGCCTTGGCGAGAGGGATGAGTGAGATGAACATAGCCAACCATCACGTCGTCGTCGTAGGCGCCGGTTTCGGCGGCCTCGAATTCACCCGCGCACTTGCCGGCGCGCCGGTGCGCATCACCATGATCGATAGGCGCAATCATCACCTCTTTCAGCCGCTGCTCTACCAGGTGGCGACGACGGCCCTGGCCACCTCCGAAGTGGCTTGGCCGATCCGCCATCTCCTGCGCAGGCGCAAGGACGTGACGACGCTGCTTGCCACTGTGACTGGCATCGACCGCACCGGCAAGCGGGTGCTGCTGCAGGACGGCGGCACGGTCGCTTACGACACGCTGGTGCTGGCCACCGGCGCGCGGCACGCCTATTTCGGCCATGACGAATGGGAGCCATTCGCCCCGGGCCTGAAGACGCTGGAGGACGCCACGACCATTCGACGGCGTATTCTTTTGGCTTTCGAGCAGGCCGAGCGGGAAACCGATCCCGCCCAGCGCCAGGCATTGCTGACGCTGGCGATCGTCGGCGGCGGGCCGACCGGCGTGGAATTGGCCGGCACCATTGCCGAACTGGCGCACGACACGCTGCGCGGCGAGTTCCGCAACATCGACACGCGGCAGACGCGTGTGGTGCTGATTGAGGCCGGCGACCGCGTTCTTGCCAATTTCGCGCCGGAACTCTCTGATTATGCAATGAAGGCGCTCGAACGGCTCGGCGTGACCGTCGAACTCGGCCGCGCGGTTACGCGCTGCGATGCTGAGGGTGTCGTCTTCGGCGACAGGCATTTGCCGGCCAGGACAATTCTGTGGGCGGCGGGCGTAGCCGCTTCGCCAGCCGCCGAATGGCTCGGCGCGGCAGCGGACCGCGCGGGCAGAGTGCTTGTCGAGCCCGACCTCACTGTACCGGGAAACCCGGAGATTTTCGTCATCGGTGACGCAGCGCACGTCCTGCGGCCGGATGGCCGGCTGGTGCCGGGCGTCGCGCCCGCCGCCAAGCAGCAGGGACGGCACGTCGCCACGGCGATCAAGGCAAGGCTTGCCGGTGACGCGACACCGCGTCCTTTCAGCTACAGGCATGACGGCGATTTGGCGACGATAGGCAAGCGCGCCGCCGCGATCGATTTCGGCTGGATCAAGCTCACCGGCCGGCTTGCCTGGTGGCTATGGGGCTTTGCGCATATTTACTTCCTGATCGGCCTTCGTAACCGGCTTGCGGTTTCCCTGAGTTGGCTATGGATATACTTCACCGGTCAGCGCAGCGCGCGGCTGATCACGCAGGGCGACGACGATAAGGGCTGATTGTTCGCTGCCGGACATTCATCGGCGCGTCACCTCCTCTTGATGGAATCGGCTTCTGGACTCGGCTGGATTTCGGCGCGAAGCTTTGCTTCGGGCAGGACTTGTCACGTCGTGGAAGAAAGAGAAAACGAATGTCCCAATTGCGCCACCTCGTCTCACGCCGCGATTTCCTCGCCGGCGTTGCCGCCAGCGGAGCGCTGATCATGCTGCACCCGTTCTCCGCCCGGGCTCAAGCCAATCAGGCGCATCTGAGGATTATGGAGACGACCGACATCCACGTGAATGTGCTGCCTTACGACTACTACGCCGACAAAGCTAACGACACGATGGGGCTGTCGCGAACGGCATCGTTGATTGAAGCTGTGCGCAAGGAAGCCACCAACGCGATGCTGATCGACAATGGCGACCTTCTGCAGGGCAATCCGATGGGCGACTATATTGCCTACGAGAGGGGGATGAAGGACGGCGACCTGCATCCGGTCATGAAGGGCATGAACGTGCTCGGCTATGAATGTTCGACGCTCGGCAACCACGAATTCAACTATGGCCTGTCGTTCATGGACAAGGTGCTGGCCGGCGCCAATTTTCCGTTCGTCTGCGCCAACCTGATCCGCGGCACCGAACTCGCCGCGAACCCGCGCGACGACAAGCTCTATCTCAAGCCCTATGTCATCCTCGACAAGAAGATCAGGGACGGGTCGGGGGCCGAGCAGCCGATCAGGATCGGCATCATCGGCTTCGTGCCGCCGCAGATCATGGTCTGGGACCTGAAAAATCTCGAGGGCAGTGTCAAGACGCGCGACATCGTCGAGGCGGCCAAGGCGTGGGTGCCGCAAATGAAGGAAGAAGGCGCCGACATCGTCATTGCGCTCTCCCATTCCGGCATCTATGTGAAGCAAAGCGACATGATGGAGAATGCCTCCTTCTTCGTTGCCGGTGTCGAAGGTATCGATGCGGTGTTCACCGGCCACCAGCATCTGGTCTTCCCCGGCAAGAAGGACTTTCAGTCGCTGGACGCCGTCGATACGGCGAAAGGCACGTTGCAAGGCAAGCCCGCCGTCATGGCCGGCTTCTGGGGCTCGCACATGGGGCTGATCGATCTGTTGCTGGAGCGCGACGGATCGACGTGGAAAATCGTTTCGACGACCTCTGAGGCCAGGCCGATCTTTGAGCGGGTCGACAAGACGAACAAGCCGACCGTCGCGGACGACCACCGCATCGTCGACGCGCTCAAACAGGACCACGAGGCGACGCTTGCCTATGTGCGCCGGCCGGTCGGCAAAACCTCGGCGCCGCTCTATTCCTATTTTGCGCTGGTCGCCGACGATCCATCGGTGCAGATCGTCAGCCAGGCGCAGACCTGGTACTTGAAGGACATCCTGAAGAACACAGAGTGGAAGGATATGCCGCTGTTGTCGGCGGCGGCACCGTTCAAGGCGGGCGGGCGCAACGGCGCCGACTATTACACCGACGTGCCGGTGGGCGATATCGCCATCAAGAACGTCGCCGACCTCTACCTCTATCCAAACACGGTGCGCGCCGTCGAAATCACCGGGGCAGAGGTGAAGGAATGGCTGGAAATGTCGGCCGGCATCTTCAACCGGATCGAACCGGGCAAAGCAAACCAGGCGCTCATCAACACCGACTTCCCGTCTTATAATTTCGACGTGATCGACGGCGTCACCTACCGGATCGACCTGTCGCAGCCACCGAAATATGATTCGAAGGGCGGGCTGGTGAATGCTGGCTCGACCCGCATCATTGACTTGATGTTCGACGGCAAACCGATTGGTCCCAAGCCGAAATTCGTCGTCGCCACCAACAACTACCGAGCCGGCGGCGGCGGCAATTTCCCGGAGATCAATGCCTCGAAGATCATCTACGAAGCGCCCGACACCAACCGCGACGTGATCGTGCGCTATATCGTCAGCGAAGGCACCATCAACCCGTCGGCGGATGCCAACTGGTCGTTTGCGCCACTACCGGGAACCAGCGTCGTGTTCGAGACCGGCGCCAAGGCGAGAGAGTTTATTGCGCAGGTGAAGTCGCTGACGATCGAGCCGGCGGGCGAGGGCGAAGCGGGGTTTGTAAAATACCGCATCACGCTTTGAGGCAAGGATTTGAGCGTCGGCTCGAAACTGTCTCAGCGTTAAGATACTGTCCCGATACGGCCAATCCGTTTGAGACAGGGGGCCTCTTCAAGCAGGTGGTGCGAAACGCCGCTTGACGGCGGCATGACCAGATCCAGCGCGTCCGTCGAAATCCCACCGGAATAATCGTGTGGCAGTTGGTCGATCGAGGCGGGAAGCGGTCGTCGAAGCCGAGCGGGGTTATCTTTCCAAGGCGCCCTGCAGCGGTAGAGCCATTCTGGCCAGCAAGCATCGCAGCGGACAGACCAAAGGCCGTTAAAATTCGGGGAGGGTCCCAGCAGGGCCGGAATCACTATGGTTGCAAGCATCCATATGCGCTAGTTTTAGCCATGCGTTATGTCATCATCATCACGACCGTCACCTTTTTCCTGATCTGGGACGGCATTTACAACCAAGGCCGCTACCTCGACAGGACCATCAGGGAGGTGACCCGCGTCGTGCACTATGTAACCAGCATGGTGTAGTTTCTCTTTTTCGCCACGGTTCGCCGACGCGACATCCTGCCGATTGACGGCACGCTCCCGCTGACACAAAAGAACGCCGGTCCAACGGTCCAGGAGGCTGGGTTGATCCGGCATATCGTTTTCTTCAGCGCGCGGCGTAAAGTGGACGTCGAGGCAGTGCGTACGGGTCTGCTGGCGCTCGGCAAGATACCCCACTCGCGCCATTTCGAGGTAACGCTCAACACCAAGGTCGACCCGCTCTCGGATGAGATCGATGTGGTCGTCTACGCCGAGTTCGAGGACGAAGCGGCGCTCGCCGCCTACAAGGCGCATCCGCTCTATGCAGAGACGACCAGCCGGGTCAAACCTCTGCGCGAATTGCGTTATTCGGCCGACATCGTTGCAAGTTGACGAGCCGCCGTCCCCTACGCGCTGATGTGGTCTTTCCGCTGAGGCGTCGGCCAAGCCCTTGAACCATTTTCAGGAATGAGGCACATCGCGCGGGACATGACAGAGGACACCCCCGCAAGCCCTCATCCGCTCGATCACCTGGTGCTGCCGACAGCGAGCCTCGATGTTGCGCGGGCGCGCTTGACCTTGCTCGGCCTTACCGTTGCGCCGACAGGTATCCACCCTTTCGGAACCGAAAACTGCTGTGTCTTCCTCACCGACGGCACCTATCTCGAGCCGCTCGCGGTCGCTGACCGGCAGGCCGCGGCAACGGCGATCTCGAACCGCAATGTCTTTGTCGTGCGTGATCGCACGTATCGCGAAGAAAACGGCGATGAAGGATTTTCTGCCGTGGCGCTGGGCACCGAAAGCGCCGCCGCGGACCACGCGCGCTACATGGAAGCCGGTCTGTCGGCGGGAGACGCGCTAAGCTTTTCGCGCGCCTTCACCGATGCGACGGGAAAGAGCGACACCGCATCGTTCAAACTGGCCTTCGCGGCTACAGGCAAGGCAACGGACGCTTTTCTCTTCGCCTGCGAGCGGATCAATGCGCCGAACGTCGACCGCACTGCGTCGCAGGCCCACGCTAATGGCGCATCCGGCATTGTCGAAATCGTGGCAGCCAGTGGCGAACCCTTCGAACAACGCAATGTGATTTCGATCGCGGCTGGGATCAAGGCGCAGGGCGGCGGCACTGTCTATGAGCTGCCGAATGCCGTCGTGACCGTTCTGGATCCTGCAGCCTATTCGGCACGCTTCGGCATTCCTGCCGGCGCGCCATCTGAACTCCGCTTTGCTGGGATCGTCTTTTCGGTTAGGCACGGCGACACCGTCGCCAAGCTGCTTGCAGCCAATTCCGTCGAACACCACATGCGCGGCGGTGATATCATCGTGCCGCCGGCGCCAGGGCAGGGCGCAGCCTTCATTTTCCGGGAGATCGCATGAACAATCTCAATCCTCTGATGCCAAATTCTTCCGTTGCGATCGGCAAGGTCATTTTCGGCAACAGCGCGCCCCTGTCGCTGATCGCCGGTCCATGCCAGCTGGAATCGCGGCAGCACGCGTTCGACATGGCCGGTGCACTGAAGGAATTGACGGAACGGCTCGGAATCGGGCTCGTCTACAAGACCAGCTACGACAAGGCCAATCGCACATCGCTTGGCGGCACGCGCGGTGCGGGACTTGAAGCGGCAATGCCGATCTTCGACGACTTGCGCAACAATTTTTCGCTGCCGATCCTGACTGACGTCCACACTGAGGAACAATGCGCGATCGTCGCTCCGCATGCCGATATCCTGCAGATTCCTGCCTTCCTCAGCCGCCAGACCGATTTGCTGATCGCTGCGGCAAGAACCGGCAAGGTGGTGAATGTGAAGAAGGGGCAATTCCTCGCGCCGTGGGACATGAAGAACGTCGTCGCCAAAATCATCGGCTCCGGCAACGCCAATGTCTTGGTCACCGAGCGCGGCGCATCCTTTGGTTACAACACCCTGGTGTCCGACATGCGGGCGCTGCCGATCATGGCCGAGATCGGCGCGCCGGTGATTTTCGATGCCACCCATTCCGTGCAGCAGCCGGGTGGGCAGGGCGGTTCGTCCGGAGGCGACCGGCGCTTTGTCGAGACGCTGGCGCGCGCGGCCGTCGCGGTTGGCGTCGCCGGCGTCTTCATCGAGACGCACCAGGACCCCGACAACGCGCCTTCCGACGGTCCCAACATGGTGCCGCTAAAGGATCTTCCCGCATTGCTTGAACGGCTGATGGCGTTCGATCGCATTGCCAAAAGCGTGGGTTGAACCAGCAGTTGCGCCACAGCAGCGCCGCCAAGAAAACTTTGAAGAATTTCGAACCCGCCTGGAACCTTAGCCCGCGGCCCTCATTGTCAAAATCTAATGTCAACGACGACGAGGAGCACACCATGACGACCCAGACGGGACACACCGAAGCCATCGCCGCTTCGCGGGTTATCGGCACATCGGTCTACAATACGGAAGGCACTCATATCGGCGACATCGAGGACGTCATGCTCGACAAACTGTCGAACGGAATCATGTTTGCCGTGATCGGTTTTGGCGGATTTCTCGGCATCGGCGAGAAATACCACGCCATTCCGTGGGCGAGCCTTGACTATGATGAGAACAGGGGCGGCTATGTCGTGCCGTTCACCAAAGACCAGCTGATGGCCGCTCCTTCCTATTCGATCAACGAGCTGACCGGCGCCGACGGCGAGGCCGCGCGTGACGCCTCATACAACTACTACAAGGTCGAGCCTTACTGGCACTGACCTTACTGGCACTGACTAAGTCTCCTGGAATCAAAAAGGCCCCCGGGAAATCGGGGGCCTTTCGATGTGGCGGGATGCTACTGCGCAATCTGCAGGGTCGGCAAAGGCGACGATCCCTGCGGGGGGTGCTGATTGTCGCACGACGTCAGGAACGCAGCCGCGATCAGGAACAAACTCACAATACCGCTCAACTGGGACATGGCGAAACTCCTCGTGTTTCGCCCCGCGCGACAACAGCCATAAACCAGAAACCGGCATGCCGCGTATGACAAATGATGACAGCGCTTCGTGCTTCGTGAATCCCGTAGCGCGCCGGCAATATTTGCAAGTGCCCCGATTGCGTTTTGCGGCGCTTTGGCTAAGAGGTGCGCGACGCTTCAATCGATCAATCGGGGACATCGCAATGACGGCCATCATCGACATTGTCGGGCGTGAAATCCTGGACAGCCGCGGAAATCCGACCGTCGAGGTCGACGTCGTGCTCGAAGACGGCTCGATGGGTCGCGCCGCGGTGCCGTCCGGTGCCTCTACCGGCGCGCATGAGGCGGTCGAACTGCGCGATGGCGGCCCCCGCTATCTCGGCAAGGGCGTGCTCACGGCGGTCGAGGCGGTGAACGGCGAGCTGTTCGAGGCGATCGGCGGCATGGAGGCAGAGAATCAGATCCATATCGACCAGACCATGATCGAGCTCGATGGTACGCCCAACAAGAGCCGGCTCGGCGCCAATGCCATCCTCGGCGTGTCGCTGGCTGTGGCCAAGGCCGCGGCCGAAGCGGCCGACCTGCCGCTCTATCGTTATGTCGGCGGCACCAAGGCCCATGTGCTGCCGGTGCCTATGATGAACATCATCAATGGCGGCGCGCATGCCGACAACCCGATCGATTTCCAGGAATTCATGATCCTGCCGATCGGCGCGCCGACGCTGCGCGACGGCGTGCGCTGGGGCTCGGAGATCTTTCATACGCTGCGAAAGAAGCTGAAAGACGCCGGCCATGCCACCAATGTCGGCGACGAGGGCGGCTTTGCCCCCAACCTGAAGAGCGCGCCGGCCGCGCTCGACTTCATCATGGAATCGATCGAGCAGGCTGGCTTCAAGCCCGGCGAGGAGGTTGCGCTAGGCCTCGACTGCGCGGCGACCGAATTCTTCAAGGATGGCAACTACGTCTATGAAGGCGAGAGGAAAACCCGCGACCCGAAGGCGCAGGCCAAATATCTGGCCAAACTCGCTGCCGACTACCCGATCATCACCATTGAGGACGGCCTGGCCGAGGATGACTGGGACGGTTGGAAAATACTGACTGATCTCATCGGCAAGCAAACGCAGCTGGTTGGCGACGATCTGTTCGTCACCAACTCGGCGCGGCTGCGCGACGGCATCCGCATGGGTGTCGCCAATTCGATCCTGGTCAAGGTCAACCAGATCGGCTCGCTTACCGAAACGCTCGACGCCGTCGAGACCGCGCACAAGGCCGGCTATACCGCGGTGATGTCGCACCGCTCGGGCGAGACCGAGGATTCGACCATCGCCGATCTCGCCGTTGCCACCAATTGCGGGCAGATCAAGACGGGCTCGCTGTCGCGCTCGGATCGCATGGCCAAGTACAACCAGCTCATCCGCATTGAGGAGGAGCTCGGCAAGCAGGCGCGATATGCCGGCAAGTCGATCGTGAAAAGCTGATTTCGAGAGAAAATCCGTGGCGACGAGGGCGGGGACATTCCCGCCCTTTTTTGCTTCCAGGCTCTGAATCCAACAGGCTGTAACCGTCCATTAAGCACAATCGGGCGACAAAGGCGGCGTAGAGGATTCGGACCATGTGGACACGCCAGCACAAGCAAAGAAACACCGGCCGGCTGATCATCCCCTCGCTCTGCGTGGTGTTCCTGACTTATTTCGGTTTCCATGCCTATCATGGCGAGTTCGGCATCTATTCCAAGTATCAGCTCGAAGCTGAGACTGCCGAATTGCAGGGCAGGCTCGATGCCGTCAGGGCGCGCCGGATCGATCTCGAGCGCCGCGTTCAGCTGATGCATGAGGGCACGCTGGAGAAGGACATGCTGGACGAGCAGGCGCGCAAGGCGCTTAATCTGTCCCACGCCGACGAGATCACCATCATGCTGCCGGTCGCAAGATAACCTGATCTCAGTTAATCAGCGATATTTGCAATGATTTTAATTGCTTAGATGCATGACAGCCATGCGTTTTCGGCATGGCGAAAGCCTTCCCTGCATGTTAGCCTGCCTCAAATCGGTGGGAGAACTGATCTCCCTCGCTGTCCGCCAAGAGACGCCAACAGGGAGTGATGCATGGCCACCGCCACCAGAAAAGCGCCTGCCAAATCCAAATTAGACGGCAAGATGCCGGGCCTTTCCACCCCGAAGCCTGTTGAATTCACCAAAGACCAGGAGCTTGCCGCCTACCGGCACATGCTGCTCATCCGCCGCTTCGAGGAAAAGGCCGGCCAGCTTTACGGCATGGGCTTCATCGGCGGTTTCTGCCACCTCTACATCGGCCAGGAAGCGGTCGTTACCGGCATGAAGATGGCGCTGATCGACGGCGACCAGATGATCACCGCCTATCGCGACCATGGTCATATGCTGGCCATGGAGTTGTCACCGCGCGGCGTCATGGCCGAACTGACCGGGCGCCGTAGCGGCCTGTCGAGAGGCAAGGGCGGCTCCATGCACATGTTCTCCAAGGAGAAGCATTTTTACGGCGGCCACGGCATCGTCGGCGCGCAAGTGTCGCTCGGCACCGGCATTGCCTTCGCCAACCGCTATCGCGGCAACAACAATGTGACGCTGACCTATTTCGGCGATGGCGCGGCGAACCAGGGCCAGGTCTACGAAAGCTTCAACATGGCCTCGCTGTGGAAGCTTCCGGTGATCTACATCATCGAGAACAACCGCTACGCCATGGGCACCTCGGTCTCGCGCTCATCGGCCGAGACGGATTTCTCGCACCGCGGCGCATCCTTCAAGATTCCAGGCATCCAGGTCGACGGCATGGATGTGCGCGCTGTAAAGGCAGCCGGCGACCTCGCCGCCGAATGGTGCCGCGCCGGCAACGGGCCGCTCATTCTCGAAATGCAGACCTATCGTTACCGCGGCCATTCGATGTCGGATCCGGCAAAATACCGCTCCAAGGAAGAAGTGCAGAAAATGCGCTCCGAACGTGACCCGATCGAACAGGTCAAAGCGCGGCTGCTCGACAAGAAATGGGCAAGCGAGGACGAGCTCAAGGCCATCGACAAGGAAGTCCGCGACGTTGTCGCCGATGCCGCAGAATTTGCCCAGAACGACGCGGAGCCGGATCCGTCCGAGCTCTGGACCGACATCGTACTTTAACGAGAGGGCAAGGACATGCCGATCGAAATTCTCATGCCCGCCCTCTCGCCGACCATGGAAGAGGGTAATGTTTCCAAGTGGTTGAAGAAAGAGGGCGACAAGGTCGCGGCGGGTGACGCCATTGCCGAGATAGAGACGGACAAGGCAACGATGGAAGTCGAAGCCGTGGACGACGGCACGCTTGCCAAGATCGTGGTTCCTGCCGGCACCGAAGGTGTCAAAGTCAACACGCTGATCGCTGTGCTGGCCGTCGATGGCGAAGACATCGACGAGGCAGGCGAAGGTATCGGCGAGGAGGCTATTGAGGCGCAAGCGGAAGCGCCCGCGGCCGCTCCGGCCCCCGCGGCTGCTGCGGCCAAGAGCGAAGCGGCAGCACCTGTCGCCGCTGCGCCCAGGTTGGAAATTGCCGCCGATCCGGACATCCCGGCCGGCACCGAAATGGTCTCGACCACAGTGCGTGAAGCCTTGCGCGACGCAATGGCGGAGGAAATGCGCCGCGACGGCGACGTCTTCGTCATGGGCGAGGAAGTCGCCGAGTACCAGGGCGCCTACAAGATCACACAAGGCCTGTTGCAGGAATTCGGTCCGAGACGCGTGGTCGACACGCCGATCACCGAGCACGGCTTTGCCGGCGTTGGTGTTGGCGCGGCGATGGCCGGCCTGAAGCCGATCGTCGAATTCATGACCTTCAACTTCGCCATGCAGGCGATCGACCAGATCATCAATTCAGCCGCCAAGACGCTCTATATGTCCGGCGGCCAGATGGGCGCCCCGATCGTCTTTCGCGGCCCGAACGGCGCTGCTGCCCGCGTCGCCGCGCAGCATTCGCAGTGCTATGCCGCCTGGTACAGCCATATTCCCGGCTTGAAGGTGGTGATGCCTTATACCGCCGCCGACGCCAAGGGTCTGCTCAAGGCGGCGATCCGCGATCCGAACCCGGTCATCTTCCTCGAAAACGAAATCCTTTACGGCCACTCCTTCGACGTGCCGAAGATGGACGATTTCGTGTTGCCGATCGGCAAGGCGCGCATTCACAAATCCGGCAAGGACGTGACCATCGTCTCGTTCGGCATCGGCATGACCTACGCGCTAAAGGCGGAGGCGGAGTTGCGCGGCATGGGCATCGATGCCGAGATCATCGACTTGCGCACCATCCGCCCGCTCGACTTCGACACCATCATCGCCTCGGTCAAAAAGACCAATCGCCTCGTGGTGGTCGAGGAAGGCTTTCCGCAGAACTCGGTCGGCGACCATATCGCCAATCAGGTCTCGCAGCGCGCCTTCGATTTCCTCGATGCACCGGTCATTACAATTGCCGGCAAGGACGTGCCGATGCCCTATGCGGCGAACCTCGAAAAGCTGGCGCTGCCCAATGTCGGCGAGGTCGTCGAGGCGGTCAAAGCCGTCACGTATCGCTGAGCAGGGCGGGAGGACAAAATGCCGATCAACATCACCATGCCGGCGCTGTCGCCCACAATGGAAGAGGGCAATCTTTCCAAGTGGCTGGTCAAGGAAGGCGATAAAGTTTCGCCCGGCGACGTGATTGCCGAGATCGAGACCGACAAGGCGACGATGGAAGTCGAAGCCGTCGACGAGGGCACGGTCGCCAAGCTGGTGGTTCCGGCCGGCACAGAAGGCGTCAAGGTCAATGCGCTGATCGCGGTGCTGGCTGCCGAGGGCGAGGATGCTGCTTCTGCCGCCAAAAGCGGTGATGGCGCTGCGCCGGCCAAGGCTGAGGCTCCGAAAGCGGAAGCCCCCAAAGCTGAAACATCAAAGCCCGAAGCGTCGAAGCAGGAGCCTGCCGCGCCTGCGCCTAAGGCGGAAGCGGTGCCGGTCGCCAACGGCCACGCAAGCGGTGAGCGCATCTTCGCCTCGCCGCTGGCCCGGCGCATTGCCAGGGAAGCCGGCGTCGATGTCGCGGCGCTGACAGGCTCCGGCCCCCGCGGCCGCGTAGTAAAGGCCGATGTCGATGCCGCAATTTCCAGTGGCGGCGCCAAGGCGGCACCAGCAGCAAAAGCGGCGCCCGCCGGCGCTCCGGCACCTGCGGCCGCAGCACCCAAGGCGATGTCGGACGAGCAGGTGCTCAAACTGTTTGCCGAAGGCTCCTACGAGCTGATCCCGCACGACAATATGCGCAAGACCATTGCGAGGCGGCTGGTCGAAGCCAAGACCACCATCCCGCATTTCTATCTGACGCTCGACTGCGAGCTCGACGCACTTCTGGCCCTGCGCACGCAGATCAATGCGGCCGCGCCGGTGAAGAAGACCGAGAAGGGCGAAACGCCGGCCTACAAGCTGTCGGTCAACGACATGGTCATCAAGGCTCTTGCCATGGCGCTGATGGCGGTTCCGGATGCCAATGCGTCGTGGACAGAAAACGCCATGATCAAACACAAGCACGCCGATGTCGGCGTTGCCGTATCGATCCCCGGCGGCCTGATCACCCCGATCATCCGGCGTGCTGACGAAAAGACGATGTCCGTCATCTCCAACGAGATGAAGGATCTTGCCGGCCGCGCCCGCAGCCGCAAGCTGAAGCCGGAAGAATATCAGGGCGGCACCACGGCGGTGTCCAATCTCGGCATGTTCGGCATCAAGGATTTTTCTGCCGTCATCAACCCGCCGCATGCGACGATCCTTGCGGTCGGCGCCGGCGAGCAACGCGCAGTGGTCAAGAACGGCGAGATCAAGATCGCCACAATCATGTCGGTGACGCTGTCGACCGATCACCGCGCCGTCGACGGTGCGCTCGGCGCCGAGCTGCTCGTCGCCTTCAAGCGTATGATCGAAAATCCAATGGGCATGCTGGTTTAAGAGAAGGGAAACAGGGCGGTGCGGAAATTCTTCACCAGCCTTTTTGCCTTCTTTCTTTCCGGTTTGGCCGGCGGATTGGTGGTGCAGTGGCTCGCCGTCGCCACCAAGGCCGACGTGGAGTACATCCTTGTATTCATGATCTCGGCTCTCGTCACCATCTTCGCGACGCTCGCATTCTTCATCGCACAATTCATGTCGGACCCACGACGGGCAACAAAACTGACCGCGACCATAGGGGTAGCATCTTTTGTGCTCGTTGGAGTTTCCCTGATCGGCTGGACTTTCTCCCAGCCGCCGGGCAAGCGCGAGTGGTCGGGCGATCTTCCTATCGTCGCCGGTCTCGTCCTGCCAGGCATCGCTACGGTGCTGGTCCAGTGGCTTTTCGTGCGCTGGCGATTGGCGCGCTCGCAACCAGGTTTCGGCGGGGCAGGCACATGAAGACGGTCCTCTGCTACGGCGATTCGCTTACCTGGGGCTATGACGCGGCAGGCCTTGGCCGGCATCCGCTGGAAGATCGCTGGCCGAGCGTGCTGCAGGCGGCATTGGGCAGCGGCGTCGAGGTCATCGCCGAAGGCCTGAATGGCCGAACCACCGCCTTTGACGATCACTTGGCCGGAGCGGACCGCAATGGCGCAAGGCTGTTGCCAACCATCCTGACGACGCATGCGCCGATCGACTTGATCGTCATCATGCTCGGCGCCAACGATATGAAGCCGTGGATTCACGGTAATCCGGTCGCGGCCAAACAAGGCATGCAACGCCTGATCGATATCGTGCGCGGTCACGATTACCCGTTCGATTGGCCGGCGCCGCAGATCCTGATCGTCGCGCCGCCCGTAGTCAGCCGCACGGAAAACGCCGAGTTCAAGGAAATGTTCGCCGGCGGCGATGACGCGTCAAAGCGGCTGGCGCCGCAATATTCCGCCCTTGCCGACGAGGCCGGCTGCGGCTTCTTCGATGCCGGCACGGTGGCCAAAACCACGCCGCTCGACGGCGTCCACCTGGACGCGGAAAACACGCGGAACGTCGGGCAAGCGCTGGCGCCGCTCGTGCGCCTCATGTTGGAATTGTGAAGGAGAAAGCCGTGGCTGAGAACTACGACGTCATCATCATCGGCTCCGGCCCCGGCGGCTATGTCACTGCAGTGCGTTCGGCCCAGCTTGGCTTCAAGACGGCGATCGTCGAGCGCGAGCACTTGGGCGGCATCTGCCTCAACTGGGGCTGCATTCCGACCAAAGCGCTGCTGCGCTCCGCCGAGATCATGCACTATTCGGATCATCTGAAGGACTACGGCCTGAAGATCGATGGCAAGGTCGGGGTCGACACAGCCGCCGTCGTCGATCGCTCGCGAAAGGTCTCGCTGCGGCTCAACGGCGGCGTCGGCTTCCTGATGAAGAAGAACAAGGTCGACGTCATCTGGGGCGAAGCCAAGCTGACCAAACCTGGCGAGATCGTCGTGTCGAAATCGTCGAAGAAGCCGATGGAGCCGCAGCCGCCGGCGCCCAAGGGCGTCAAGGGCGAGGGCACCTATAGCGCCAAGCACATCATCCTGGCGACCGGCGCCAGGCCGCGCGCGCTGCCCGGCATCGAGCCTGACGGCAAGTTGATCTGGACCTATTTCGAGGCGATGGTGCCGAAAGAGATGCCGAAATCGCTGCTGGTGATGGGCTCGGGCGCCATCGGCATCGAGTTCGCCTCGTTCTACCGCACCATGGGCGCCGAGGTGACGGTGGTCGAACTGCTGCCGGCTGTGATGCCGGTCGAGGACGCCGAGGTCTCGAAATTCGCGCAGAAGCAGTTCGAGAAGCAGGGCATGAAGATCATCCTAGAAGCCAAGGTGACCAAGGTCGAGAAGGGCACTAACTCGGTCACCGCGCATGTCGAGATGAAGGACGGCAAGGTCGAGAAGATCACCGCCGATCGCATGATCTCGGCCGTCGGCGTACAAGGCAATATCGAGAACCTCGGCCTCGAGACGCTCGGCGTGAAGACGGACCGCGGTTGCGTCGTCGTCGACGGCTACGGCAAGACCAATGTGCCGGGCGTCTACGCCATCGGCGACGTTGCCGGACCGCCGATGCTCGCCCACAAGGCCGAGCATGAGGGCGTGGTGTGCGTGGAAAAGATCGCCAATTTCCCCGGCGTGCATGCCATCGACAAGCTGAAGATCCCGGGCTGCACCTATTGCAATCCGCAAGTCGCCTCGGTCGGACTGACGGAAGCCAAAGCGAAAGCCGACGGAAAGGACATCCGCGTCGGCCGCTTTCAGTTCGCGGCAAACGGCAAGGCGATTGCGCTGGGCGAAGACCAAGGCTTCGTCAAGACCATTTTCGACAAGAAGACCGGCCAGTTGCTGGGTGCCCACATGGTCGGCGCAGAAGTAACCGAACTGATCCAGGGCTTCGTCGTGGCGATGAATCTGGAGACCACCGAGGAAGAGCTGATGCACACGATCTTCCCGCACCCGACGCTGTCGGAGATGATGAAGGAGAGTGTACTCGACGCCTATGGTCGCGCACTGAATGCATGATAAATTAGTTAGGGCGAGTCTCACACGAAAGACACAAAGGAACTCGACGGCAGAGCAATTCGTTTCGCAGGCATCATCCATCATACAAGGAGAGGGCATATGGAAATGAACGGCGTGGGCTGGGTTGCAGCCATCATCATCGGCGGCCTGGCGGGATGGCTCGCCGAGATGGTCATGAAGAGCAATACCGGCATCCTCATGAACATCGTTCTCGGCATTGTCGGCGCAATCGTGTTGAATGCCATCTTGCAGGCCCTGAACATCGGCATCTTCGGCGTCGGCTGGATAGCCTATCTGATCACCGGCTTCATCGGTGCCTGCATTCTGATTGCGGTCGGACGACTGGTGCGCCGCTAACCTCTGTCGGCACTTGCTATGCGAAAAAGGCCACCGCGGCATGCGTGATCGCGGCCTTTTTCTTTTCGCCGAAAAGTCCTAGATGACGTGGGTAGAGCGAGCGCTGGACATGCGCTTGCCAATGAGCCGGGTTTCACATGGTCACCGTCCTCGACACGATTGCCAATGCGCCGCGCCTGCGGCATCCCGAAAAGGCGCACAAGCCGGATCAGGACGTACTGCGCAAGCCTGACTGGATCCGCGTCAAGGCGCCGATGTCGAAAGGCTATGCCGAGACGCGCGAAATCGTGAAGTCTCACAAACTGGTGACGGTTTGCGAAGAGGCGGGCTGCCCCAATATCGGCGAGTGCTGGGAGAAGAAGCACGCCACCTTCATGATCATGGGCGAGATCTGCACGCGGGCCTGCGCCTTTTGCAATGTCGCCACTGGCATCCCTACCGCACTCGATCCCGACGAGCCGGCGCGTGTCGCGCATGCGGTCAAGCAGATGGGGTTGAGCCATGTCGTCATCACCTCCGTCGATCGCGACGATCTCGCCGACGGCGGGGCCCAGCATTTTGCCGATGTCATCCGTGCGATCAGGGCAGCGACCCCATCGACGACGATCGAAATCCTGACGCCCGACTTCCTGCGCAAGGACGGTGCACTGGAGATCGTCGTGGCGGCCAAGCCGGACGTTTTCAACCATAATCTCGAGACCGTTCCGTCGAACTATCTGACCGTTCGGCCGGGTGCGCGCTATTTCCACTCGATCAGGCTCTTGCAGCGGGTCAAGGAACTCGACCCCTCGATCTTCACCAAGTCCGGCATCATGGTCGGCCTTGGCGAGGAGCGGAACGAAATCCTGCAGCTGATGGACGATTTGCGTTCGGCCAATGTCGACTTCATGACCATCGGCCAATATCTGCAGCCGTCGAAGAAGCACCATCCGGTGATCCGCTTCGTCACGCCGGAGGAATTCAAGTCCTTTGAGACGATCGGCAGGACCAAGGGCTTCCTGCTGGTAGCGTCGAGCCCGCTGACGCGCTCGTCGCACCATGCCGGGGACGACTTTGCCAGGTTGCGCGCGGCGCGCGAAGCGTTTCTCAGGAAGTCCGCCTAACACACTGGTTTCATGCCACAATTCGAAGCCCATCGCCGCGTTGCGCATACGCCGGAACAGATGTTCGCTCTGGTTGCCGATATCGAATCCTATCCGCAATTCCTGCCGCTTTGCGAGGCACTTACGGTTCGTTCGCGCAAGGAACGCAACGGACGCACCCTGCTCATCGCGGACATGAGCATCGGCTACAAGGCGATCCGCGAGACTTTCACCACGCAGGTGCTGCTGAAGCCTGACGAGAACGCCATCGACGTCAAATACATCGACGGCCCGTTCAAATATCTCAGCAATGTCTGGCGCTTCGACCCGGCGGACGGCGGCGGTTGCAACGTCTGTTTCTTTATCGATTATGAGTTCAAGAGCCGCATTCTGGGTGCGCTCATGGGAACCATGTTCGACCGCGCCTTCCGCATGTTCTCCGAGGCGTTCGAGAAACGTGCCGAAATCATCTACGGCGCGCCATCGGCAGCCTGATCCGCGGCGAGCGCGCGTAAACCCAGTTCAAGCGCATGTCGGACCGTCTCCCGGCGGATGAAATCACGGCCCTTGTCGGCGAACAGCTGGCATTCGCTGACCACCGGCCGGCCAGCCACGGCAACGCCGAACCAGACCAGGCCGACAGGTTTTTCCGCAGAGCCGCCGTACGGACCGGCGATGCCAGTCACCGCCAGGGCGAGCCCGGCCGGCGAATGCGCCAAGGCTCCGGCCGCCATCTCCACCGCAGTCTCGCGCGAGACCGCGCCGTGCGCCTCGAGCGTAGCGGCCGAGACGCCGAGCATCTCGGTCTTGGCCTGGTTGGAATAGGTGATGAAGCCGCGATCGATCACCGCGGAAGAGCCGGCGATGTCGGTCAGCGCGGCGATGATCATGCCGCCGGTGCAGCTCTCCGCCGTCGCCAGCATGATGCCGCGCTGCTGGCAGGCCTGAAGCAGGGCATCTGCGAGATCGCTATTGCTCACTCGGGGACATCCCCTGGAAACACAACGCTGGCGGTCGCGATGGCCGCTATGCCTTCCTCACGGCCGACGAAGCCGAGCTTCTCATTGGTTGTCGCCTTGATCGAGATGCGATTGCGCGAAATTCGCAGCATTGCCGAAAGCGCTTCGGTCATTGCCTCGCGATGTGGGCCGACGCGCGGCGCCTCGCAGATCAGGGTGATGTCGGCGTTGGCAATGCGCCCGCCGCCCTCGCGCACCAGCTTCACCGCGTGTTCGACGAAGATGCGTGAAGCGGCCCCTTTCCACTGCGGGTCGGAGGGCGGGAAATGCGTGCCGATGTCACCGGCGCCGCAGGTGGCCAGCAGGGCGTCGGTCAAGGCATGGAGACCGACATCGGCATCCGAATGGCCGGATAACTTCCTGTCGTGTGGAATGGCGACGCCGCACAGGGTGACATGGTCGCCGGGCTCGAAGGCATGGACGTCATAGCCATTGCCGGTTCGGATGTCCGGAAAACGTGCCCCCCCGGAAAGCCGCTGATCCGCCATCGCAATATCCCTTGCCCAGGTCAGTTTGACATTGTCCGGCGAGCCGGGAACGATCTTCACCGGAATATGCGCCCATTCGGCGATTGCCGCATCGTCGGTAAAATCCGCCTTGCCCAGATGATGAGCCTTTTCGTGCGCGGCCAGGATCGGCCAGAACGGAAAGCCTTGTGGTGTTTGTGCGGCATGGAGCCCGGCCCTGGACACTGTTTCGCCGATCATGCCTTCGGCCGTTTCGCGCTTCAGCGTATCGGCAACGGGCAAAGCAGGCAGCGCTCCCTGGCGCTCTTCAATGGCGGCGATCGTACGGTCTATCAGTTCCGCATCGACAAACGGCCGAGCCGCATCATGGATCAGGACCCGGCCCGGCGCATGGCTTCTCAACGCCAGCAGTCCAAGCCGGACGGACTCCTGCCGTGACGTACCGCCGATCACCGCGACGACACGGTCGGCGTTCGCGCCGGCGGCGCGGCGGAAAAGCGCGTCGTCTTCGGCATGTATAGCAACGACGACAGCTCCAATTTTCGGATGCGTCAGAAAGGCGTCGAGCGTGCGTGCGATAACGGCGCCGCCGCCAATCTGCTGGTACTGCTTCGGCCCCTTGGCCTGTCCGGCGCGCGCGCCGCGGCCGGCGGCAACGATGACCACCGCGACCTTGTCGTCCGCAGCTTGCTTTTCGTTGACATCTCTCATGCCGAGACGCTTAGCGCATGATCCCGAAAAGTGGTATCGCTTTCGGAAGACCCAGGATTGATGCGGTGCGGCGATCCGTATTTTCCCAAATGCGCCTTAATATCACGACATTGCGCGTTGCACATTGCCATCATTCTGGCTAGAGAATGTGCAGCAACCGAAGGTGCTTGGTTTTTGTGCATGCCTGATGTGACCAAATTGGCTTCGCCGCTGGATGTGGGTGGCGTGAGAATCCGCAACCGCGTGTTTCTCGCGCCGATGTCGGGCATTACCGACGAACCGTTCCGGCAGCGCGCCCATGCGCATGGCGCCGGGCTGGTTGTTTCGGAAATGGTGGCGAGCGGTGAGCTTGCAAAGGGCAGGGCTGGTTCCGGCCTGCGCATCCGTCATTCCGGGCTACCTGTCCACATGGTCCAGCTTGCCGGCCGCGAGGCGATGCACATGGCCGAGGGCGCGCGAATCGCGGTCGGCGAAGGCGCCGACATCATCGACATCAACATGGGCTGTCCGGCCAAAAAAGTGACGGGCGGCTATGCCGGTTCGGCACTGATGCGAGACCTCGACCACGCGCTGTCGCTGATCGAAGCGGTAGTCGGCGCGGTCGACGTGCCGGTCACGGTCAAAATGCGGCTCGGCTGGGACGAAGGCGCGCTCAACGCGCCGATGCTGGCGCGACGCGCCGAGCAGGCCGGGGTGATGATGGTGACGGTGCACGGCCGCACACGTTGCCAGTTCTATCAGGGCACGGCCGACTGGCGTGCCATCGCACGTGTCAAGCAGGCCGTCTCGATCCCGGTCGTTGCCAATGGCGATGTCGGCTCGCCGGCGGAGGCAGCGTCGATCCTCGACCAGTCCGGCGCCGACGCGGTGATGATCGGCCGCGCGCACTATGGCGCGCCTTGGACGGCCGGCAGCATTGTAGCGACCGCGCTGGCCGAGCCGGTATCTGGCATGCCGGCCAGCCCGCAAGCGCTGTCCGATTACGTCATTGCCCATTACGAAGACATGCTGACGTTCTATGGCGTGGAAAGCGGATTGCGCCAGGCACGCAAGCATCTCGGCTGGTATCTCGACCGCCACGCCGCCACAAGCGATGACCGGCGCAAAGCCATACTCACGTCTTTCGAGCCTGGGCGTGTCATTGCGTTGCTGCGCGACATGTTTTCAACCGCTCCCGAAGCGGCGAACCTGCGGAGTGCGGCATGAACGCCACCGTCACACAGAGCACGGATATGGCGGACGCCGCGCATATTGTGCTCAATACCATTCGCCGGCCGGTGATCATGGTCGATCCGCAAGGTTTCATCACCTTCGCCAATGCCGATGCCGAGGATTTTTTCCGGTCGAGCGCCACGATGCTCGCCCGCAACACGCTGCACAAGCTCATTCCTTTCGGCAGCCCGCTGCTGACGCTTGTCGACCAGGTGCGCGAGCGCCGGGCGCCGGTCAACGAATACCGGGTGGACGTGTCGTCGCCGCGGCTCGGCATCGAGAAGGTGGTCGATCTCTACGTCGCGCCTGTGACGGAATTTCCAGGCTCCGTCGTGGTAATGTTCCAGGAACGCTCAATGGCCGACAAGATCGACCGGCAGATGACGCATCGCGGTGCGGCGCGCTCGGTCACCGGCCTCGCCGCGATGCTTGCCCATGAGATCAAGAACCCGCTGTCCGGCATTCGTGGTGCGGCGCAGTTGCTAGAGCTGTCGGCGTCCGACGAGGATCGCGCACTGACCAGGCTGATCACCGACGAGACCGACCGCATTGTCTCGCTGGTCGACCGCATGGAGGTGTTTTCCGACGAGCGGCCGATCGACCGCTACCCTGTCAACATCCATGTCGTGCTCGACCATGTTAAGGCAATCGCCAAGAACGGTTTTGCCAAGAGGATCAAGATATTAGAGGATTATGATCCATCATTGCCTCCGGTCTTTGCCAATCGCGACCAGCTCATCCAAGTATTCCTCAATCTGGTAAAAAATGCCGCCGAGGCGATCGGCAGCGATCCGCAGGGCGAGATCATGCTGTCGACCGCCTTCCGCCCGGGCATCCGTGTTTCCGTGCCCGGAACGCAGGACCGCGTGTCGCTGCCATTGGAATTCTGCGTGCGCGACAACGGTTCGGGTGTCTCCGAAGATATCCTGCCGATCCTGTTCGATCCCTTCATCACCACCAAGCCGAACGGCTCCGGTCTCGGTCTGGCGCTGGTCGCAAAGATCGTCGGCGAGCATGGCGGCATCATTGAATGCGAATCGACGCCGCGCGGGACCACCTTCCGTATCCTGATGCCGGCGTGGAAAGAAACTCAGTTTGGCACCGACGACGACGGTGAAGGAGACCGCAAATGACCGTTCGCGGCAATATTCTCGTCGCCGACGACGATGCGGCCATCCGCACTGTCCTCAACCAGGCGCTTTCGCGCGTCGGTCACGACGTGCGCGTCACCTCCAATGCCTCGACGCTGTGGCGCTGGGTGGCGGCGGGCGAGGGCGATCTGGTCATCACCGACGTTGTCATGCCCGACGAGAACGCCTTCGACATGCTGCCGCGCATCAAGAAGGCGCGACCGGAACTGCCGGTCATCGTCATGAGTGCGCAGAACACGTTCATGACTGCGATCCGGGCCTCCGAAACCGGAGCCTATGAATATCTGCCGAAACCGTTCGACCTGACGGAGCTGCTCAACATCGTCAACCGCGCGCTTTCCGAGCCGCGGCGGCCCAAGATCGATACGCGTGCCGACGAGCCGCCTGAAACGATGCCGCTGGTCGGCCGCTCGGCGGCCATGCAGGACATCTACCGCATGCTGGCGCGCATGATGCAGACCGACCTGACGGTGATGATCTCGGGCGAATCGGGTACCGGCAAGGAACTGGTGGCGCGCGCGCTGCATGAATATGGCCGTCGTCGTGGTGGCCCCTTCGTCGCCATCAACATGGCGGCGATCCCACGCGACCTGATCGAATCGGAACTATTCGGGCACGAGAAGGGCGCCTTTACCGGCGCACAGAACCGCTCCACCGGCCGTTTCGAGCAGGCCGAAGGCGGCACGCTCTTCCTCGACGAGATCGGTGATATGCCGATGGAAGCGCAGACGCGGCTGCTGCGTGTGCTGCAGCAGGGCGAATACACCACGGTCGGCGGCCGCACGCCGATCAAGACCGACGTGCGCATCGTCGCTGCCACCAACAAGGACCTGCGCACACTGATCAATCAGGGGCTTTTCCGCGAGGACCTGTTCTACCGTTTGAACGTTGTGCCGCTCAGGCTGCCGGCGCTGCGCGAGCGCTCGGAGGACATTCCGGACCTCGTCCGCCACTTCTTCAAGCTCGGCGTCAGTGAAGGCTTGCAGACCAAGCGCATTTCCACCGGCGGCATCGAGCTGATGAAGCGCTACCCATGGCCCGGTAACGTGCGCGAACTCGAAAATCTCATCCGCAGACTGGCCGCACTGTATTCGCAGGACGAGATCTCAGCGGAGATCATCGAGGCGGAGTTGAAGACCGGCGAAAGGCCTGTCGTTCCAGGTGGCGGCAACCTCATTCCCGACGACCTTTCCATCGGCCAGGCGGTGGAGCATTTCCTGCAGCGCTATTTTGCCTCGTTTGCCGGCGACTTGCCGCCGGCCGGCCTTTATCAGCGAATCCTCTCCGAGGTCGAGTATCCCCTGGTCCTCGCCTCGATGACCGCAACGCGCGGTAACCAGATCAAGGCCGCCGAATTGCTCGGACTCAACCGCAACACGCTGCGCAAGAAGATTCGCGAACTCGGCGTCAACGTCTACAAATCGTCCAGGCAGGTCTAGACGAATCCCTTTACGAGCGCTTTCCAGGGGATCGATTGCCGAAAGATTTCCGTCTCGGCCACACTTGTTGCATAATCGCCACAATGCGTTGCATACATCCGACGCAATCACTGGCTCTAGACGGCGACATGGCCCTGCACGCACCGACACTGAGCAAATCGCTTTTCAGCAATACGGGCGCGCGAGACGGTCGCCGGCTGCTTGCGCTGCCGGGCGTGATCGCCGTTGCCGGTGCGCTGGTGACGGCGGCGATCTCCTTCGCCATTCTGGTCGGCGCGACGCCGATCACGCCCGACGCGAGGACGACGCTGGCGCTGATTGCGCTTAATGCGGCGTTCGTCCTGTTTCTGATCTTGCTGGTCGGCCGCGAGGTGCATCGCATCCTGATGGCACGACGGCATGGCAAGGCTGCGTCGCGCCTGCATGTGCGCATAGTGGCGATGTTTGCGCTAGTCGCCGCCATCCCCGCGATCATGGTGGCGATCATCGCGTCGATCACGCTCGACATCGGCCTCGACCGCTGGTTCGAGATCCGCACCAAGACGATCGTCAATTCGTCATTGTCGATCGCCGACGCCTATGTGCAGGAAAACGCGCGAAATCTTCAGGGCACGACGTTGTCGATGGCTTACGACCTCGACGCTTCGCGCACGCTTTACGGCCTCGATCGTACCGGTTTTCTCGACCTCATGAACAAGGAGGCGGTGGGACGCTCGCTGACGCACGCAGCACTCATCAAGCCCGATGGTTCCTTCGTTATGAGCGCCAAGACCGACGCGGACTTTGCCATGCCGGAGCCGCCTGAGGGCGCCGTGGCAAGCGCTGCCGACGGCAAGCCGGTGCTGATAGAACCGCGCACCCGCAACATCATGGGTGCCATCGTCAAGCTGCGCGAGATCGACGGCCTCTATCTCTACACCATTCGCCTCGTCGATCCCGAGGTGATCAAGGCGCGGCAGATCGTCAAATCCAACACCGCCGAATATCGCGGTCTCGAAGACAATCGCCGCACCTCGCAAGTGGCTTTCGCGCTTCCCTATCTGTCGCTGACGCTGATCATCATCCTGTCCGCCATCTGGACCGGCATTGCGGTGGCCGACCGCCTGGTGCGGCCGATTCGTCAGCTCATCGGCGCGGCCGACGAGGTCGCTACCGGCAATCTCGATGTGGCCGTGCCAGTCCGCCCCTCCGACGGCGACGTCGCCTCGCTCGGCGACACCTTCAACAAGATGCTGATGGAGCTGAAATCGCAGCGCAACGAGATCCTGTCGGCCAAGGATTTGATCGACGAGCGGCGACGCTTTTCGGAGGCGGTGCTTGCCGGCGTCACCGCCGGGGTCATCGGCGTCGATCCATATGGCATCGTCACCATCGTCAACCGTTCGGCCGAAACGATGCTGGCCATATCCGCCACGGCAGCGCTTGGGCAGAACCTTTCCGCCGTGCTGCCGCATGTCGGCCGCGTCTTCGAGATCGGCCGCAAGTCGGGCAAGCCGGTCTATCGCGAACAGGTCACCTTCTATCGTGCCGGCACTGAACGGACCTTCAACGTGCAGATCACGATTGAAGCCGGCGACGACGGTTCGGAGGATAAATCCTACGTCGTGACAGTCGACGACATTACCGATCTGGTCCAGGCACAGCGTTCCTCCGCATGGGCCGACGTGGCGCGGCGCATTGCCCACGAGATCAAGAACCCGCTGACGCCGATCCAGCTTTCGGCCGAGCGCATCAAGCGCCGTTACGGCAAGGTCATCACCGAGGACCGTGAGGTTTTCGATCAATGCACCGACACCATCATCAGGCAAGTGGAGGACATCGGCCGCATGGTCGACGAGTTCTCGGCGTTCGCCCGCATGCCGAAACCGGAAATGAAGGCCATCGATCTGCGCGATTCCTTGCGCGAAGCCTCGTTCCTGGTCGAAGTGAGCCGCGCCGACATCACCTTCGAGCGCGTCTTCGGCAATGAGCCGCTCAAAGGCACATTCGACAGCCGGCTGATGGCGCAGGCGTTCGGCAACGTCATCAAGAATGCTGCCGAAGCCATCGACGGACTTGATGCAGAGGATCGTCCGCACGGCATAATCCGGATTCAAGCCGGGCGTCAGAATGGCGCGATTCGAATCGACGTCATCGACAACGGCAGGGGCTTGCCGCGCGAAAACCGGCAGCGCTTGCTCGAGCCTTACATGACGACACGCGAGAAAGGCACCGGGCTTGGCCTCGCTATCGTCAAGAAGATCGTGGAGGACCATGGCGGGCGACTCGAATTGCACGATGCACCAGCGGACTTCCACGATGGGCGGGGTGCAATGATCAGCATCATCCTGCCGGTTGCCGCCACCGTTCCGGTACGCGGCGAGGGCAAGACGGAACACGAAAAAGAAACTGAAAAGGTCGGTAATGGCGTCTGATATTCTCATCGTCGATGACGAGGAAGACATCCGCGAACTCGTCGCCGGTATCCTGAGCGACGAAGGTCACGAAACACGCACGGCGTTTGACGCCGACAGCGCGCTTGCGGCGGTTGCCGACCGGGCACCCAGGCTGGTCTTCCTCGACATCTGGCTGCAGGGCTCGCGGCTCGATGGCCTGGCCTTGCTGGACGAGATCAAGACGATGCACCCGAACCTGCCGGTGGTGATGATCTCGGGCCACGGCAATATCGAAACGGCAGTCTCGGCCATCCGCCGCGGCGCCTATGATTTCATCGAAAAGCCATTCAAGGCCGACAGGCTGATCCTCATTGCCGAACGGGCGCTCGAAACCTCCAAATTGAGACGCGAGGTTTCGGATCTCAAGCTGCGCAGCGGCGAGACTTTCGACCTCATCGGCATGTCGTCGGCAATGAGCCAATTGCGCCAGACCATCGAGCGCGTCGCGCCGACCAACAGCCGCGTCATGATCATTGGCCCCTCCGGCTCGGGCAAAGAACTGGCGGCGCGCGCCATCCACGCACTGTCGGCGCGCAAGAGTGCACCGTTTGTGACGCTGAGCGCCGCCAACATCACGCCTGAGCGTATGGAGATCGAGTTGTTCGGCACCGAATCGAACGGCGTCGAACGCAAGGTCGGCGCGCTGGAGGAAGCCCATCGCGGCATTCTCTACATTGATGAAGTGGCCGACATGCCGCGCGAGACGCAAAACAAGATCCTGCGCGTGCTGGTCGAACAGCAGTTCGAGCGGGTAGGGGGCACCAAGCGGGTCAAGGTCGACGTGCGCATCGTCTCGTCGACCTCGCAGAACCTGGAAGCCATGATCGCCGACGGCCGTTTCCGTGAGGACCTTTATCATCGCCTGGCCGTGGTTCCGGTCATGGTGCCGGGACTGGCCGAGCGTCGCGAGGACATTCCCTATCTGGTCGACAATTTCATGAAGCAGATCGCTCGCCAGGCCGGCATCAAGCCGCGCCGCATCGGCGACGACGCGCTGGCGGTGCTGCAGGCGCATAACTGGCCGGGCAACGTTCGCCAGTTGCGCAACAATGTCGAGCGGCTGATGATCCTGGCGCGCGGCGACGATGTCGATGCGCCGATCACCGCCGATCTCCTGCCTGCCGAGATCGGCGACGTCATGCCGCGCACTCCAAACAAATCCGATCAGCACATAATGGCGCTGCCGCTGCGGGAAGCGCGCGAACAATTCGAGAAGGACTATCTGATCGCCCAGATCAACCGTTTTGGCGGCAACATCTCGAAGACGGCAGAGTTTATCGGCATGGAACGCTCTGCATTGCACCGCAAGCTGAAGTCGCTGGGCGTCTGACAGCCAAACCAGTCGTGGCCCACGCAATTATCGGTTACGGCGGTCTTGGAATCGCATAAGAAAGCTGGACTTCTCTCAGGGATTAGCCATGCCGCGCATTGCCTATGTGAACGGGCGCTACGTCGCTCACGCCGAAGCTTCCGTGCATATCGAGGACCGTGGCTATCAATTCGCCGACGGCGTCTACGAGGTCTGCGAGGTGGCACGAGGCTTCATCGTCGACATGCCGCGCCATCTCGCCCGATTGAACCGCTCACTTGCCGAACTCTCGATCGATTGGCCGATCACGCGCGGCGTGCTGCCGCTCGTCATGCGCGAGGTGGTGCGCCGCAACCATGTCGTCGACGGCCTGGTCTATGTCCAGGTGACACGCGGCGTCGCCAGCCGCGAGTTTTTCTTCCCGCCGGCGGACACGAAGCCGTCGCTGGTGGTGACCGCCAAAAAAGCCGATCCTGCAGCTGCCGCGAAGCGGGCCGAGAGCGGGATCCGGGTTATCACAGTGCCGGAGAACCGGTGGGATCGGGTCGATATCAAGTCGGTCGGCCTGCTGCCGAACGTGCTGGCCAAGCAGAAAGCCAAGGAAGCCGGCGCTCAGGAGGCCTGGTTCGTCGATGTCGACGGCACCGTCAAGGAAGGTGGATCGTCGAACGCCTGGATCATCACCGGGGATGGCGTGCTGGTGACGCGGCCGGCCGAGCACGGCATCCTGCGCGGCATCACCCGTACGACGCTGTTCGACGTGGCCGCCAAGCTCGGCCTGAAGATCGAGGAGCGCGGTTTTTCGGTGGCTGAAGCCAAGGCCGCGCGCGAGGTTTTCATCAGCTCCGCGACCACGATTGCCATGCCGGTGGTGGCGATCGATGGCACTCCCGTCGCCAACGGCCACCCGGGCTCGATAACAGTTTCATTACGGCAGGCCTTTTTTGACGTTGCGGAAAAAAGTCCAGCCTGATAACCGCACAGATGGAATGAACATCAATATATCTCGTTCTGCTTGTCGTTACTGACGGCAAGATGGTGTTTGCGTGCTTGACATGTGCCGGCTAATTTGGCGCATTGGCCTGCAAACCGAAGGGGATCGGCGAAAGACAAGAACAATGGCGGAACGATCGCAAAATCTTCAGGACCTGTTCCTGAATTCAGTTCGCAAGAGCAAAAATCCACTCACCATCTTTCTCATCAACGGCGTGAAGCTGACCGGCGTGGTCACTTCGTTCGACAATTTCTGCGTTCTGCTGCGTCGCGACGGCCATTCCCAGCTTGTCTACAAGCACGCTATTTCCACGATCATGCCGAGCCAGCCGGTTCAGATGTTCGATGGTGAGGAAAGCCAGGGCGCCTGATTGGCACGTGAGAAAGACGCGGACCGCAGCGTTCGCGGAAAACCAGCACATCAGACCGGGACAGAGGCCAACGGCCCGACCCGGGCGGTGGTTATCGTGCCGGTGCTTACCCGGCAGCCTCGTGGCGACGACGACACCAACCGCCCCCGCCTGAGCCGTTCCGCCGAGGCTCGTCGCGACGAGGCCGTCGGCCTCGCCAGCGCAATCGACCTCGACCTGGTCCACACGGCGGTGGTGACCGTCAACGATCCACGCCCGGCGACCTTGCTCGGCAGCGGCAAGGTGGCGGAGTTCGCTGAGATCGTCAAAGAGGGCCACGCGGAAGTGGTCATTGTCGATCATCCGCTGACCCCGGTACAGCAGCGCAACCTCGAAAAAGAGTTGAACGCCAAGGTGCTCGACCGCACCGGGCTGATCCTGGAGATTTTCGGCGAGCGCGCCCGCACCAAGGAAGGCACGCTGCAGGTCGATCTTGCCCATCTCAACTACCAGAAAGGCCGCCTTGTGCGGAGCTGGACCCACCTCGAGCGCCAGCGTGGCGGCGCCGGCTTTCTCGGCGGCCCTGGCGAGACCCAGATCGAGTCGGATCGGCGTGTGCTGCAGGACAAGATCACCAAGCTGAAGCACGAGCTCGAAACTGTGCGCCGCACCCGCGACCTGCACCGCGCCAAGCGCAAGAAGGTGCCATTTCCGGTGGTGGCGATCGTCGGCTACACCAATGCCGGCAAGTCGACTCTGTTCAACCGGATGACCGGAGCAGGGGTGCTGGCCGAAGACATGCTGTTTGCCACGCTCGACCCGACGCTGCGCCGCGTGCGCCTGCCGCACGGCACGCCGATCATCCTTTCCGATACGGTCGGCTTCATTTCCGACCTGCCAACGCATCTGGTCGCGGCCTTCAGGGCGACGCTGGAGGAAGTGGTCGAGGCAGACCTCGTCATTCATCTGCGCGACATCTCCGATCCCGATACGGCCGCGCAGGCCGAAGATGTCGAGCGCATCCTTGCCGATCTCGGCGTCGATGCCCGCGATAGCAAGCGCGTCATCGAAGTATGGAACAAGATCGACCGGCTCGACGAGGGCAACCGGGCGCGGCTGCTTGCCGATGGTGCTGACGGCAAGAAGGCACCGCCGATCGCCATATCGGCGGTAACCGGCGAGGGCATCGATGCGCTGAAGACGATCATCGAGACGATGATGTCGGGCGAACTGGAGACGTTCACCGTCACACTTAAGCCCGACCAACTCGGCGTCGTCGACTGGCTTTACCGCAACGGCGACATCGTCTCGCGCGACGACAATGAGGATGGCAGCGTGACCGTCGCGCTCAAGGCTACACACAGCGCTCGGCAGGAGATCGAAAGCCGATTGCGCCGTCAAAACAACGGGTAGAGGCGTTTACTTCGCGCTTTTTGCCTGCTGCCAGAGCGCTTCCATCTCGTCCAGCGTCGCCTCTTCGAGGCTGTTTCCCGACGCTTGCAGCGTCCGCTCGACATAGTGGAAGCGCGATCGGAATTTTTCGTTGGTGCCACTGAGTGCCGCTTCGGAATCAATTTTGAGGTGCCGGCCGAGATTGACGACCGCAAACAGCATGTCGCCGAACTCGTCCTTGATCGGCGCAGTGTCGCCTTTGGCCAGCGCCTCGCGTAGTTCGCCGATCTCCTCCTCGATTTTGTCGAGGATCGGCGCCGCCTCGCTCCAGTCGAAGCCGACGCGGGCGGCCTTTTCCTGCAGCTTGAGCGCCCGGGGCAGCGCGGGCAGGGCGACCGGCACACTGTCGAGAAAGCCCTTGCCATGGTCTTCCGGGTCGAGCCCACGGGCGAGGCGCGCACTGCGCTTCTCCGCCTTTTCCTCTGCCTTGATCTTTTCCCACATGCCCTTGGCCATGCCGGCGCTGCGCGCCTTGTTGTCGCCGAAGACATGGGGGTGGCGGCGGATCATTTTTGTGGTGATGGCCTGGACCACATCGCCGAATGAAAATTCGCCGGCCTCCTCGGCCATTTGCGCGTGGTAGACCACTTGCAGCAGGAGATCGCCGAGTTCATCCCGCAGATCGTCGAGGTCGCCGCGCGCAATGGCGTCCGCCACTTCGTAGGCTTCCTCGATCGTGTATGGCGCGATTGTCGAAAAGTCCTGCTCGATATCCCACGGGCAACCGGTTTCCGGCGCCCGCAGCGCTGCCATGATCTCGATCAGCCGGGAAATGTCTTTCGAGGGTTTCATCTGGGAAACGCTATCCTGTACATGGCTGTGCGGCCAACGGCTTCAGCCGGTGAGGGCGCCTTGTCCACAGATGGGCGGCCAGACCATGATCCGAAAGTGGAAGCCGGTTTCCGGAAAAGATCCTAACTAGCAAAAAGTATCAGTCGAGCACGGAGACTATCGCCTTGGCGAGCGCATCCATGCCGTCCTCGGGCAGGCCGGCAACGTTGATGCGGCTGTCGCCGACCATGTAGATGGCATGCTCGGCGCGCAGCCGCTCGACTTGCGCTTCCGACAGGCCAAGCCGGGAAAACATGCCGCGATGGCTGGCGACGAAATCGAAACGGTCGGAGTTGGACTGCCGCCGCAGCGCCTCGGCGAACTGGACGCGCAGCCGCAGCATGCGCAGCCGCATCTCTTCAAGCTCTGCTTCCCAGTCGGCACGCAATGCGGGGTCTTCAAGCACGATGCGCACCGCCGCCGCGCCGTGGTCCGGCGGCATCGAATACATGGCGCGCGCCGCCGACAGCATCTGGCCCATCGCCAAATCCGCCTGCGCGCCACCTTTCGCCATGATCAGCGCTGCACCGACTCGGTCGCGATAGACGGCAAAGTTCTTCGAGCAGCTCGAGGCAACGACCATTTCCGGAACTTTTGCCGCCAGAAGGCGCAAGCCGGCGGCATCCGCATCAAGTCCCTCGCCAAAGCCCTGATAGGCGATGTCGACAAAGGGCAGCAGGCCGCGCTCAACGACAAGATCGGCAATGGCAGCCCATTGCGAGATGTCTAGATTGGCGCCTGTCGGGTTATGGCAACAGCCATGCAACAATACGACGTCGCCAGGATTCGCGGTTCTCAATGCATTCAGCATGTCGTCGAAGCGAACCGCACTGGAAGCAGCGTCGAAATAGGGATATTCGCGTGTCTGCAGGCCAGCGGCGCGCATCACCGGCATGTGGTTCGGCCATGTCGGATCCGATAGCCAGACCATCGCGTCGGTGCGGGTCCTTTTCAGCAGCTCTGCTACCAGCCGCAGCGCGCCGGAGCCGCCTGGCGCCTGCGCCGCACGAATGCGCGTCATGTCGGCGGCTGGGCCGAACACCAACCTGGCCATCGCCGCGTTGAAGGCAGTATCGCCGGCAAGGCCGAGATAGGTCTTGGTATCCTGGCCCTGCAGCAGCCGCTTTTCGGCTTCGCGCACCGCGCGCATCACCGGCGTCTTGCCGTCGCGATCCCTATAAACGCCGACCCCAAGATCGACCTTGTCGGGACGCGGGTCGGCGCGATAGAGACCGATCAAGGCCAGGATCTTGTCGGCAGGCGCGGGCTGGAGATTTTCGAACATCGATAAGGTTCCGTTGGCGGCGGAGTGATACGCAAACCGGCCGTACTTTGCCAGCAGTTTCATATGCGCCAACTCGGCGCCGGTTTGCCTCGAGGGCGGCCAATACTATCTGGCGGGCGAGAGCGGGCCCGATATCTCCCAGGACGAGAACGCGGCGAGCCGTAAGAAAATTTCGGGGAGAGCGGGATTAACATCCCGACCTGCTCCGTAAACAGGACATGAAACGGCCGATGCCACGCTTCGATATTCTGGGACAGCTCGGTTCGCTGCGCCGCTATGCACGCTCGCTGACGCGCGACAGCGCCGATGCAGAGGATCTGCTGCATGATGCGCTGGTGCGTGCCTATGAGCGACGCGGCAGCTTCCGCTCCGGCGGAAATCTTCGCGTATGGCTGCTGTCGATCGTCCATAATGCATTCATCGACGGTCTGCGGTCCCGCAAATCCGAAGCAATGCGCATCGAACAGGCCGGCTATCTCGCCGAGGCGAATGTCCAGGCTCCGCAGGAACATTCGGTCCGTCTGGCGCAGGTGCGCGAAGCGTTTTTCGAATTGCCGGAGGAGCAGCGTTCGGCGTTGCATCTCGTCGCCATCGAGGGGCTTAGCTACAGCCAGGCCGCTGAGGTGAGTGGCGTGCCGCTTGGCACGCTGATGTCGCGCATCGGCAGGGCGCGTGCGGCCCTGCGCGAGATGGAGGACGCGGTGCCGGCACGCGCGAAAGGCCATCTGAAGATCGTCGGAGGTGGATCATGAACCAACTGCGCGATCCCGTAACCGGCGCCGATCTCGACGCCTATGTCGACGATCAGCTGGACGTGGCTCGTCGCATCGAGGTCGAGGCGTTCCTTTCGGCCCGCCCGGACGCGGCCGCGCGGGTGATGTCCGACTTACGGATGCGTGACGAATTGCGCGTGGCGCTTGCCGGATCGAAAGGCATGGCGCGGCCCGCGACGGCCGATGCTGCACGACGGCTGGAGCGGGGATTGGCGCGCGGCCGCGTCCTTGGTGCTTTGCAGCGAGTTGCGGCAGTCGCTGTCTTCGTCGCTGCCGGCTGGCTTGCGAACGGGCTCATCGGACCGATATCGGTGACGGAAGTCGTCGCTTCGACCCATCCGCCGGCCTATGTGGAGGACGCGGTCCGGGCGCACCGCACGACGCTCGTGCGCGAGGCGATGTCGTCGCAACCCGAAGCACCCGGCTACAATGCCGACGAAATCCGCGCCGCGACGGCGATCGTGATGCCATCGCTGCCAGCGGACTGGACGGTCCGTGACGTGCAGATCTATCCATCGCAATTCGGACCGAGCGTCGAGATGGCTGTCGAGACGAAAGAGATGGGGCTGGTCTCGTTGTTCGCGATCAGGCCCGGAACATTCGACGTCGTCAAGCCGACCGTCGTTCCCTCGGGCGAAGTTTCCTCGGCTTATTTCCAGATCGGCGAGGTCGCCTACGCGGTCGTCGGACGCAGCGATGTCGGCGGTCTCGATCGCACGGCCGAAGCCCTCGCCAAAACGCTTTACTGATCGACCTGCAAGAAGGAGAACCACATGAACAATCTCGGATATATCGGGGCCGGAGCCCGAGCCGGAGCCGTCTACGATGAAGGCCTGCGCCGGCACATGCTGCGCGTCTATAACTATATGGGCCTTGGCCTCGTCGTTACGGGCGTGATCGCGTTCGTGGTGGCTTCCACGCCCGCTCTTTACGTGCCGATCTTCTCCACACCGCTGAAATGGGTGGTGATGCTGGCCCCGCTGGCCTTTGTGCTCTTGTTCTCGTTTCGGATGCAGGCGATGTCGGCAGGCGGCGCCCAGGCGATGTTCTGGGCATTCTGCGCGGTCATGGGCCTGTCGCTGGCTTCCGTGTTCCTGGTCTTTACCGGCACCAGCATCGCACGCACCTTCTTCATCGCCGCCACCATGTTCGGCGCGACCAGCCTTTACGGGTACACGACCAAACGCGACCTGACGCAGTTTTCGTCGTTCCTGATCATGGGCCTGATCGGCGTGGTGATCGCCAGCATCGTCAATATCTTCCTGGGCTCGACCGCGCTCCAATTCGCGATCTCTGTGATCGGCATCGCCGTCTTCATCGGCCTCACCGCCTGGGATACCCAGACGATCAAGGAGCAGTATGCGGAAAACTTCGGCGCGGAATCACAGCAGAAACTCGCTGTCTTCGGGGCATTCTCGCTCTATCTGAACTTCATCAACATCTTCCAACTGCTGTTGAACTTCACCGGCGAGCGCGAATAGCCGGCGTTGAACCAAGACCGGAGTTGGACATCCTGGACAGAAACGATCAGCAAGCGATCGGACAGCTCTTCGAGAAGTTGGCAAGCGCCGAGCGCCAGGCGCCGCCGCGCGATGCCGAAGCAGAGCGCTTCATCCAGGACCAGATCACCCAGCAGCCTGGGGCGCCATATTACATGGCCCAGACGATCGTGGTGCAGGAGCAGGCCCTGAACGCAGCTCAGGCGCGCATAGAAGAACTGGAGGAGCAGGCGCGGCAGCCGGCCGGCGGTGGACCGCTCAGCGGCTTCTTCGGCCGCAGCGGCGGCAGGCGCTCAGGCTCGGTTCCGCGGGTAGGGCGCACCGCCTCCGTTGCAACTGAAGGGCCGCAGGACACGCCACAACGGGCAGGCGGCGGTTTTCTTGCCGACGCCGCGCAGACCGCGATGGGCGTGGCGGGCGGCGTGCTGCTCGGCAACGCGATCGCCGGCGTGCTTGGCGGCAGCGAAGCGAAGGCAGCTGAACAGCCGACGCCGCAGCCGGACGAAGCCGATCAGGCAGGCGATTCCAGCTCCGATAATGGCGGTGACTTCGGTGATATGGAGTTCTGACGAGCGACCCAGCCTGTGCCTGTGCTGGCGCTGGTGACGATTGCGGGTCAGCATCGGCGAGGTGGCGAGGGCAACATCCGGGAAGCGAGCCCTCGCCGGCGGCTAATAGCCCAGGCGCTTCAGTTCAGCCTTGACCGCCGCGATCGTCCGCCGGCGGCTAATAGCCCAGGCGCTTCAGTTCAGCCTTGACCGCCGCGATCGTCTTGAAGCGGAAGTGCTTCGTTGCGCCGTCGCGCCAATGGCAGTCGCATGTGGTATCGAACTTCCGGCTCGCTTTCAATTGAGTCAGCGCCTTCTGGCCTGGCTTGGGGCCATCGAAGATGCGAACTTCGTAGAGCGTCCCTTCGACATCGTAGTGCATCTGAGCCCAGGAAAGTATCACGATCAGTTCCTTTGCCGGGTCGTGGTCGGCGTTGGCGAGGCCGAGCGCTATGTCCGGTGTGTCGCCCTCTTGTTCACCGATCGTGACCTGGATTGCGCGATATCTGTTGTCAGCTAGCCGTTGTAGCGCGACGAGTGGGCGTTCCGGATATTCCTCAGTAGTCTGGTAATCGACGAAGAGTGTCTGGAGGCCGTTCCAGCTCACGGCTGTGGTGTGCGGATCAGCATTGTCGGCGAACCCAACAACACGTTTGGCGAAAGCCAGGTCGTTCTCGCCTGGCGCACGATCAAAGTCCTGCGCTCGCGCGCCAGTGAGCGCGCAGGCGAGGGTGAGGGCAAGACTTGCAAGTAGCGGGAGTGTGTTCATGATTCCCAACCCTAGCATGCCCGTTGCCCCACAGCGCTGTTGCGAATGTCTAAGAGTGACCGGCCTGATCTCGCCGCCAACGGATGCTATAGGCGTAGTCGCATAAGATAGATTATGGAACTGGCATGGCCGATTGGATGTGACGTGAAGATAGCACCTCGCGAGATCCAACTCGGGAACCCAGGCCGTAAAAACTTAGTCTTTCACGCTGATTCGTAAGGGATTTCGATCGTCATGCCGTCATAAGCAGGCTCGACGTTGGCCGGCGTCTCGGCCATTACCGTAGCGTAGTCGAGTGGCACATGCATATGCGTCAGCACCGCGTTCTTCGGCGCCAGTCTTTCGATCCAGCCAAGCGCCTGGCCAAGCGACAGATGGCTCGGATGGACGGTGTATTGCAGCGCGTCGATGACCAGCATGTCCAGCCCGCGCAAACGCTTGGCGGTCGCCTCCGGAAAGTCGCTGACGTCAGGGCAATAGGCCAGCCCGCCGATGCGGAAACCCAGCGAGGTGATGTCGCCATGGAGCTGCAGCAGCGGTTCGAGGGTGAGGGCGCCGCCCTCGCCTGCGATCACCACCGGCCTGTGGTGGTCGATGATATGGGCGTTGACGATCGGCGGATACGAACTGCCTTTCGGTGTTTCGAAACAGTAGCGGAACGCCTCGCGTAGGCGCAGCATGGTAGCCTGATCCGCATGGATGTCGATCCGGTGGCGCTGCTCGAGCACGAAGCCGCGCAAATCGTCGATGCCGTGGATATGGTCGGCATGCGGATGTGTATAGACCACCGCATCGATGCGCTTGACCGATGCCAGCAGCATCTGCTCGCGGAAATCCGGGCCGGTGTCGATGACGACCGTGGTCCGGGCGCCACTCGCCGCGATCCGCTCGACGAGCGCTGCGGTGCGCGTGCGCCGGTTCCGGGGGTCCGCGGGATCGCAATTGCCCCAGTCGCCGGTGATGCGTGGCGTGCCCGGCGATGAGCCGCAGCCGAGGACGGTAAGACGTAACCGGTCGCTCATGCGTCAGGCGCCCGGCGCGCTCGGGCGCGGCATTTTCCTAAACAGCCGGAAGAAATTATCCGTGGTGATATTAGCGATCTCGGCCTCGCTGAAGCCGATCGTCTCGGCCAGCACCTTGGCTGTATGCGCGACATAGGCGGGCTCATTACGCTTACCGCGAAACGGGATTGGCGCAAGGTATGGCGCGTCGGTTTCGAGCAGCAGACGGTCGCGCGGCACATCGGCGGCGACGGCGCGCAGCTCGGCGGAGTTCTTGAAGGTCAGGATGCCGGAAAACGAGACGTAGCCGCCGAGCGCCACGCCGATCTCGGCCAGCCGGCGCCCCGACGAAAAACAGTGCAGGATGAAGGGGAAGGCGCCCTTCCCCGTTTCTTCTTCGAGGATATCAGCCATGTCGTCGTCGGCGTCGCGCGAATGGATGACCAGCGGCAGACCGGTCACGCGCGCCGCGGCGATGTGGGTGCGAAAGCCCTGCGCCTGTGCGTCGCGCGGCGCATGATCGTAGAAATAGTCGAGTCCGGCCTCGCCAATCGCCACCACTTTGCGATGAGCAGAGAGCCGCACCAGATCATCGACAGTGACATCAAGCTCTTCGGCCGCATTATGCGGATGGGTGCCGACCGAGCAATAGACCTCATCGAAAGTCTCTGCAATCTCAAGCACTTGGTTAAATCGCTTCACCCTCGTCGAGATCGTCACCATTCGGCCGATGCCGGCCGCTAGGGCGCGGGCGACAATGGCCGTCCGCTCTTCGGCGAAATCCGGAAAGTCGAGGTGGCAGTGACTGTCGACCAGCATCAGGCGTTCGCGTCCTGCTTTTCGTAACGCGGAAAGACCGCCTCCGGCGCGGGCAATGCCGTGCCGGGCACCAGCGCATAGTCGGCGTGGACATGCGCAAAGTCACGGTTGTCTGCCGGCACCGCCAGCAGGTCGAGCAGCTTAGCAGCCGACCCCGGAACAAAGGGCTGGCAGAGCAGCGTCACGCGCCGGACGACTTCGATCGTCGTCCACAGAACTGTCTTCATACGCTCTGGATCGCTTTTGCTTAGCGCCCAGGGTTGCTGAGAGGCGAAATAGCGGTCAGCTTCGGCCACCACTCCGAAGATCGCCGCCAGCGCCAAATGGATGCCCTGATCCGCCATCGCCTTTCGCGCGACGGCGAGTGCCCCCACCGCTTGGTCGAGGATGGCGCTGTCGGCTTCGGTCAGTTCGCCGCGCTTTGGCACCGCGCCGCTGCAGTTCTTGGCGACCATCTTCAGCGAGCGCTGCGCCAGGTTGCCGAGGCCATTGGCAAGGTCGGCATTGGTGCGGTTGACGATCGCATCATGGCTGTAGCTGCCGTCCTGGCCGAACGGCACTTCGCGCAGCAAGAAATAGCGCACCTGGTCGAGGCCGTAGTGCTCGATCATCGCGAACGGGTCGATGACGTTGCCGACCGACTTCGACATTTTCTCGCCGCGGTTGAACAAAAAACCATGCGCGAACACGCGCTTCGGCAATTCGATGCCAGCCGACATCAGGAAAGCCGGCCAGTAGACCGCGTGGAAGCGGACGATGTCCTTGCCGATGACGTGCGCGTTTGCCGGCCAGAACGACCATCTCTCATTGGCCGGATCCGGATAGCCGGCGGCGGTGATGTAGTTGGTCAAGGCGTCGACCCAGACATACATCACATGCTTCTCGTCGCCCGGCACCGGGATGCCCCAGTCGAACGTGGTGCGCGAGATCGATAGGTCCTTCAGGCCGGACCTGACGAAGCTCATCACCTCATTGCGCCTCTCGGCAGGACCGACGAAATCGGGCTGGTTTTCGTAAAGTGCAAGGAGCCTGTCCTGATAAGCCGACAGCCGGAAGAAGTAGCTCTCTTCCTCGACCCATTCGACCGGCGTCCCCTGCGGCCCATAGCGGACATTGTCGGCACGCACCTCGGTCTCTTCTTCGCCGTAATAGGCTTCGTCACGCACCGAGTACCAGCCGGCATAGCCGCCCTTATAGACGTCGCCATTGGCGGCCATCGCCTTCCAGATCGCCTGCGAGGCCTTGTAGTGCCGCTTTTCCGTGGTGCGGATGAAATCGTCGTTGGAGGCATCGAGCGCGACGGCCATGCGCTCGAAATCGGCCGAGTTGCGGTCTGCCAGCTCGCGCGCTGAAATACCTTCTCTCTTCGCCGTCTGCAGCATCTTTATGCCGTGCTCGTCGGTGCCGGTGAGAAAGAGCACGTCCTTACCGTCGAGCCGCTGGAAGCGGGCCAGCGCGTCGGTGGCAATCAACTCGTAGGCATGGCCGATATGCGGTTTGCCGTTCGGATAGGAAATAGCCGTCGTGACGTAGTATTTTTCGCGTGCCATGGATGAGCCGTCATGAATGTCTGAATGAAAGATGTCGCGGTGAGATATCGCATCGAAACGGCAATTGCCATCCGACGCCAATGTGGTGGCTTCGAAGTTCCTGCGATTGATTGGGATCAATACTCAGGGGCTTCAAAGCCACGCCAGCGGCCGTCACATTCGCATTGCAGAATTCAGGCGGTCGATCATGGTCAGGGCGTGCTGCTTTTTGTCGAGATTGTAGGTCTCGGTTTCAGATATAGCGTTCAAAGCCTCGTGCCAAGTATCCGACAGCGTTTTGGCCCGCGCGAGATCGCCGGCGAGCGCGGCCTGGCTGGCGCCGGCCGACAGCAGATCAAGCGCGCGGCGATTGAATATCTCGAACGGGATTGCCTGGTCGCGGCCGGCGACCGCCTCGGCAAGACGGTAGGCGCCTGCGACATCTATCTTCTTGGACATGACCAGGGCGTCGAGGGTGGCGGCGATTTCGAGCCCTCCATACTGCGTCAACAGGATCGCATTGCGCGCGCTGCCCCCTGCCCGCTCCGCCAGCGCCGCGCGCGCCCCAGGATCCTCCGGTGGCGGCGGCTCGATGCCTTCCAGAACCGTCATCAAGTTCTCGGCATCGAGCGGCGCCAACCGCACCATCTGGCAGCGCGACCGGATCGTCGGCAGCAGACTGCCCGGCGCATGGACGATGAGGATGAACAAGGTGCGCGCGGGTGGCTCTTCAAGATTCTTCAGCAAGGCATTGGCAGCATTGGTGTTCATGTCGTCGGCGGGATCGACGATAACCACCCGGTAGCTGCCGTCGTGCGAGGTCAGCGACAGAAAACGGCTGACCTTGCGGATTTCGTCGACCGTGACCACTGTCTTGAAGCTCTTGGTCTTGTCGTTCGCCGGGCGTGTAAGATGCAGCACCGAAGGATGCGCGCCGGTGGCGATCTGTCGAAACAGCGACGAAGCCGGATCTGGAACGGCAAGGCTTTCCGGCGCCTGCTCGAAGGCCGGGTGCTTCAACAGATGATGCGCCAGGTGAAAGGCCAGCGTCGCCTTGCCGATGCCAACCGGTCCGGCAAAGATCAGTGCGTGCGGCAGCTTTCCCGAGCGGTAAGCGGTGGCGAGCATGTTGGCCGCCTGCAGGTGACCGACAAGACGCGGCGTCTCGGATGGCTCGGGCACCCCGTCCAGCGTATCGTGCTGTTCGGGCGCGATGCGTTCGAAAATCATGCTGGCGCCGCCTGCCTTCTTTGTGCCGGCATCATCCTCTCGAGAGCCGCGAACACCGCGGCGGTAACGACATCCTCCACCGCATCTAGGTCGGCTGAGGCATCGACGACAACGCAGCGTTCGGGTTCAGCTGAGGCGATCGCGAGAAACGCCTCGCGCCGGCGTTGGTGGATGGCCAATGTTTCTTTCTCGAAGCGGTCCGGTCCGTCACTGCTGCCCCGCCGGGCGGTAGCGCGCCTCAGGCCCTCGGCGGGGTCGATGTCGAAGATCAGTGTCATGTCCGGCACCATGCCGTTGATGGCGACCTTCTCCAATGCGTCCATGAATGCCGGGTCGAGGCCGCCGGTCACGCCCTGGTAGACGCGCGAGGAATCCATGAAACGATCGCAAAGCACGACCGAACCGCGCTCGACTGCCGGCCGGATGACCTGTTCGACATGGTCGGAACGCGCAGCGGCGAAAAGCAGCGCTTCCATCTTGGGGCCGAACGGCTCGGCTGCGCCTGAAAGCAGGACATGCCTGACCGCCTCCGCGCCCGGCGAGCCACCCGGCTCACGTGTCACCAGCACATCGTATTTCTTGGCGCGCATCTTCTTTGCCAGCCGCTCGATCTGCGTCGACTTGCCTGCTCCTTCGCCGCCTTCAAAAGTGATGAAAAATCCGCGCGCCAAAGCCTTTGTCCATACTTCGGGGACCGTATAGTCCCGGCGGGAAAAAAGGTCCACCGCGACGGTGCTAACGCAGCCAGCCGACGGCCAGTTCCTTGGCGGCGTCGAGCGCGCGCTGCGGCAGCGAACCGACACCGATCGACTCGGCGGCAAACAGCGGCGTCTCCTGGCTCAGCGTATCGCCGATCCAGACGCGCAGCGTACCCACCGGCTGCCCCTCCTCCACCGGCGCTGCCACCGGTCCGTCATAGACGATCCTGGCGGTGAGCTTGTCGCGGTTGGTGATCGGCAGGAAGATCTGCACCGGTCCTTTTGCCTTTAACGCGACACCGGACTTGGCGCCGCCAAAGACCTGGGCTTCGCCAACCACTTCGTCCTTGGCGAATACTTCAGTCTTCTCGAAGGAGCGAACGCCCCAGTCGAGCAGCTTTCGCGCTTCCTCAGCACGCTCACGGTCGTTTGCCAGGCCGCTCATCGCCGCGATCACCCTTGTGCCGTTGTGGCTGACCGAGCCGACAATGCCGAACCCGGATTGCTCGCTGGCACCGACCGCGAGCCCGTCGGCGCCTATGTCCATGCCCAGTAGCGGATTGCGGTTCCTCTGGGAAATCTTGTTCCAGGTAAAATCCTTCTGGCCGTAATAGCGGTAGAGATCCGGGTAGTTGCGCCAGATATGCAGCGCCAGAAGCGCGAGTTCGCGAACGCTCGTTTGCTGCCCATCGGCCGGCAGACCGGTGGAATTGACGAAAGTCGATTTCTGCAAGCCGATCTGGCGGGCACGCTCGGTCATCTGCGCCGCGAAGTTTGCTTCGGACCCGGCCATCCCTTCAGCGATGACGATACAGCCGTCATTGGCCGCCTGCACGGTCACGCCCTGGATCAGGTCTTCCAGCCGGATCGTCGACTTGAGCTTGGCGAACATGGTCGATGTCCCCGAAGGAGCGCCGCCTTTGCGCCAGGCGTTCTCGCTCACCACGAAGGTGTCATCGAGCGTCATGCGCCCTGATTTGATGGCGTCGAAAACCACTTCCATCGTCATCAGCTTGGCCAGCGAGGCCGGCGGGATCAACCTGTCGGCGTCCTTGGAAAACAGCACGGTTCCGGTTTCGGCATCGATCATGAAGGCCTGCGCGGCCTTGGTCTCGAAAAGCTGTGCTGAGGCCGGCGCAAGCGAGAGCAGCAGCAGGCCGAGCGCCATAAGCCCGGTGAAAGGGTGAAAAGATTTCATCAGGTTCGACCAGTGAGCCGGCGCTTTTGCAAGTTGGCAGAAGCTATCAGGCTTTTGCCTGGCGGATCAATCGCGCGCGAAAAAACCAGGCAGCCCCGAGCTCAGTTGCGTACAGCAAGCACATCCGGCGCACCATGCGACCACGCTGCCTGCAGCATCTCGTCCAGGCTGCCACGACCGTCGGCAAAGAGGTTGACCGAGTACCAGTCCTTGCCTTCAAGTTCCGAGCGCTGGATCTCGGTCTTGCCGAAGCTGGAAAGCTGGGCCGCCACACGCTCCGCTTCGGCGGCATTCTCGAACGAACCCGCCGCGACATAGTCCGTGGGCGACCCGGTAGGAGCTTGCCGCTTCCACGATTGAAGAATTTCGGCGGGCGACATGCCGGCGCCATCCAGCTCGGCAAACGCGTTGGAGGCGCGTTGCACGCGCTCGTCCGCGTAAGACAGCGACGCCACGGTGAACGGCGATTGCGCCGGCAGGTTGATCTCCGGGCGCTCCGGCACGATCGGGCCGAAATCGGGCAGTACAATGTCTCCCAAAGCAGATGCTTGCACTGCCATGACAGGCCCTGCATCGGATCCCTGCCCGGAATTCGTCAGCTGACCGGGGAACGGCACGGCAGCAGCGCTCACCGGCAGGCTTGGCGACGGCCCATTCATCGCGACCATGACACCGCTGGGCAGGCCGTCCGACGGATCCGGCGCCCTGTTGCCTGGACGATACGAAGCCATAAGATACTGCCCGTCATTGCCTTCGAGCGGCGCACGGCCGACATATTCGACCTTCACCTCGGCCGTACCGATGTTGGCATAATCGAGCATTTCAGCAGCGCGCTTCGACACATCGATGATGCGTCCATCATGATAGGGTCCGCGGTCGTTGACGCGCACGATCACCGAGCTGCCGGTCTTCATGTTGGTGACCCGCGCATAGCTCGGCAGCGGCATGGTCGGATGCGCCGCCGTCAGATCTGCCATGTCGTAGACTTCGCCGTTGGCGGTCAACCGGCCGTGGAAGGCCTCACCGTACCAGGATGCGAGGCCAACCTTGGCGTAACGTTTGTCTTCCTTCGGATAATACCACTTGCCGCGCACCTGATAGGGCTTGCCGAGCTGGTCGCGTCCGCGAGACGTCTTGAACATGACGCGCGGGCTGGCTTTCACGCCGTATTCGGCTTCGGAAAAATATTCCTTGGAGCGAGGTTTCTTGTTGACCATCGCCTTTTGCTGCGGCCCGGCACATGCTGCAAGAAAGGCTGCCGACAAGGCAAACAGCGCGAAAGCGGAAGCGCGACGAAGACGCGGGCGCGCCGTGGTCTGCATATTTTGATTGTCCCCTATAGCATCGACGAAGGCACCGCAGCATGAACGTCAGCGATGCCAAAGCACCCACTCCAGAAACGCCGGCGACGCCCTACCCCAATCCTTTTTGTGCGCAGGAATTGTTTATCACCGTATTAACCGATTGTGGTCGGAACCGGGCGAGATTGTGGCACGGACCGCCTCGCTGATCGGCATGAAAATCATCGCTTATCGATCAGAAACGCCGTTCGTGGCGCACTTTGCCCCTGGCTTGGCGTGTCTGCGAGCGCAGATTCAGGGACCGAATATCACAAGTTCGGTGAACGTCAGATCTCCAGGTGCGGGTGGTCTGGGACCTTTGAAGTATTTCAGCCCCTTGTTGGGGCGGTACCATCCCACCAAGCCTGGAATCGGCTCCTTGGCGTCGACAAAGCAAACCAGGATTCCGCTTCGCAAGAGAAAGCGCCCCATCGCACCGGCGCAGCGGCTCAAATCCGCAAGCGAGCGGCAATAGATGACCTGATGGCACTGGATAACACCGTGCAACATTCGGCGCGGCATCAATACCAGGGGGAACGCTGCTCCGTCGCAGATGCAGATCAACGACAGGCAGCCCAGCGCGGCGTGTTCCGAGAGTATGTATCTCTCACTCTCGGGCAGCATCGCCAATTCCGGAAGATCGGGACGCACTTCGACCACGCGACATGACCGCTGCGTCAAACTTAAAGCCGGCAAGAAGGTAAATTGTCCGCTGGAGAAGAGCCGAAAGCCTAGCGCCCGGTTGGCTTTCAATGTCGCTTGTGCCGGCGAAATGTTCGTGTAGGTCACGTCCTTCCGCTTGAGAACCGCCGCAACCAACATGGCGCCATAGGGACGGAAATCTGCATCGACTGACCAGCTTGAAAGATTGCAGCGGATTTCGTCGCCCTCTGGCCCCTGGTAGCGAGCATAAAGGGTGAGCACAACGCCGACGATCCGACCGGCATGCTCCAAAACAAAGCCATATCGTGGGAACTCGGCAACCGCAGGACGCTGCGACAAACGGGTCAGAGCGTGTATCCAGTAACTCCGGTTACGCGCCGGAAAGCCCCTGCACAGGCAATCAACCACTCCCTCCCAGTCGGTTTCGCGGATTGGTCTACAGCGAAGACCGGGCGGGAGAGCGCCAAGTACGGCCAAAATCAACTCCAGAATACGATTTACTTACATGTGCCTAATGCGCTCCACATATCAGCGCTCAACGATTAATAGTCCGTGCGGGTTTTAAAAACGATTTTCCACACTCAGCACAAACACAGCTCGCCATGACGCTGCTCACCGTCCTGGATCGCGCCGAAAGGTGCGGCCGCCACGGTTGACTTGGCGTTGAATGCGGCTTTACAGGAATGGAGCGCGAACCGGTCGGGGAACGTCCTGGTGCCAATCCGGTACCGACAGCTCGAACCCGCTCCTCTCGCGATATCCTAAGTGATTGAAAAATCACCTTGGAGGGATGGCCGAGCGGTTTAAGGCACCGGTCTTGAAAACCGGCGTGGGTGCAAGCCCACCGTGGGTTCGAATCCCACTCCCTCCGCCAGATATTTCTATATCTACCTGTTGTAATTACGCTTTATGGGCCGCGCTCCTTCAGTTCCTAACTTAGTTCCTAACTTGCCGAAATGATGGGCGATCGAATCTCCTTGACCCATTGCGTGCGCTGAAGCCGGTTTTCTAGTGTGGGATAGGATCGGGAGGGACTAATGCCGACAATAAGCGAACAACTGAATCAGATAGCCATCCAGTTTTCGAGCGACCGGCAAATTGAGAAAAGAGAGGTCCAGAGAGAGATTGCCGCCGCAGAGACACGCCTCGCCTTGTTGGCCGCACGTCTCGCTGAGATTGAAAAGTCACGGTTGCGGCAGTCCACATTCATAGCGGAGCGCAATGGCAACTATCAGTGTCCTCGGTGCTGGATACAAACGGGGACCACATCTGATCTAAAGCCGGTCGCGGTAGGAATAGCTGGGGACCGCGAAATTGATCAATTCGTGTGTGGCACGTGTGGTTTTGACGAGGGCTTTGACCCCTGAAAACGCGAAAAAGCCCGCCACCGTGAGGCAGCGGGCTTGCTGGTGTGCGGGTTAGTGCTTGTCGCTGCCGTCGCGGTGGTTCCAAAGCCGTTCAGCCTCAGCCCATGTGTCGGCAGTCGGCCCCTGTGCGCCGCAGCGCTTGCACTTGACGTGATAGTCCCCGTTGAAATGCTCGACTGCGACATCGCGGCTGTGGTCGAATGGACATTCGCGGAGCCTAGTCATTGGCCAGCTCCCACGATTTCCTTGGCGTCGCTCATGATGCTTCCCCTTCCGAAGCCAACTGGAGAACCGATGCCGCCAACTGTGCAGCCCAAAGCTCGCTTTCCAAGGGGTATTTGCGCGCAATCGCCTTGTTGAAGGTGGTGACCGCCTGTGCCTTGATCAGCATCCCCTCCATAGCCGTTCCCGGCTGCTCCATGATAGCCGTCACCAGATCTGAAAGTGACTTCTTCGCAGCAGCCGCCCTCGCCTTCGCCAGGTCCATGCCTGAAATATCCCGAAGGCGGGTGGTTTGAGCCTGATAGGCCTTGCCAAGCTTGAGCTCTCTCTTGGCTCTAGCGAGCCAGTGCGCACGCCTAGCTCGCATGGCCTCACTCGCGTTGTGTCTCAGCGGGCGGTCGGTGGCCACTATGGCCGCGAGGTTTCTGACATCACGGACACAACGGACGCGCTCTTCTCCTGGACGTTTAAGGAGCCGCCCGGCGATATCGCGCTCGCCGTCTGTGTAGTCCCCTCGCGGCCAGGTGATTTCGTCGGGCGCAAGCGGCCAGCGGTGTTTCCATTCCGCAGCGATCCACTCGATTTCTTCGAGCGCGGCAAGGTATTCGGCGGAGGCGTCCGGCAGTTGTTTGCCAAGCCGGATCAGCTCGGGGTTTTCTGCCACCGTGGCAGAGTGCGCGGGCGGTGCCACGGTGAGAGCGGCGGCGGCGGCGGCGGTTGAGGCAGCCGCAAGGCCAAGCAGAAGGCGGCGGCGGTTGACATCGGGCATGCCTTCGGCGGCTGCCCGAACAGTGATGTTCGGCATGTGGTCTATTCCTCATTAACTAGTTATATTTACCAGTTCACCATGAACCCGGATTATGTTGCCGTCAACACCGAACTATGAAATATTCCTAGTTGGACAGATAGAGGACACAGAATGCTCACAACGGGAAACCAGCTTCGCGCAGCCCGCGCCTTGGCTGACATCGACCAAGGAACGCTTGCCAAGCGTGCCGGCATCAATATCAACACCGTAGGCGCCATGGAGAAGAAGGGCGCCCAAGGGCTAACCAGCGGCCTCGACAAAGTGCGCGCGGTCATGACCGTTCTTGAGGCCGAGGGCATCGAGTTCCTGAATCACGGAAGCCCAGGCGTCCGACTTCGATCCAAAGGATGACAACCATGTTTAGAGCTACGCCAGTTATTTGCGCTTTAATCCTTAGTGGGACCACCATCGCGCATTCCATGGACTATGCCGTCATTGGCGCGGGTGCCCAGTCATGCGGCTCGTGGGTCAAACATCAATTGATGCGGGAGACTGGTCTCAGCTGGGTCCAGGGATTTGTGACCGCGATGAATATGCATGAAGCAGTGCAGGGAGGCTCGGGCAATTTGTCCAAAGGCACAGACGCAGACAGCATGGAACTGTGGGTCACCAACTACTGTTCAGCCAATCCGTTGAAAGATATTTCGGACGCGGCGTTCCAACTGTACGCCACTCTGAAGAACAGATGACTGCGAACACGCCCCGGGCCCGCATGTCAGCGAAGAGGCGGCAAGCCATCTTCAGCGAGCATTGCACCGGTCACAACCTCGCGCCGTGCTGCCTATGCGGCGAGCCGATCCACCGCCACGCAGACCGCTGGATTATCGAACACAAGCGCGCCCTCGCCCTGCTAGGCCGCGACGTAAACACGAACTGCGGGCCGGCCCATTTCAGGTGTGGCGAGGTCAAAACCCATACCCAGGACTTGCCGAGGATCAGGAAGGCCAAGCGCCAGCAGGCCCGGCATGAAGGCACAAAAAAACCGACGCGAGGCTTTCAGGCCCCGGCCGGCGTTGTGTTCGATTGGCGTGTTAGGCGCTACGTCGCGACAGCGGAGTGATCTAGCGAGCGTTGTTGACGCTGTAGCCGGTCGGTTTGGTGTCGGGCGTATAGATCAACCCGACGCGCTTGCCACCGCACTTGGCGCACCTCAGCTTCGGAATGAGATCATCCGCCATTGCTGGCGCGTCTGGGCCGAATCGAGCACGCAGTTTCGCCAAATCCAACTCTTGACGATGATGGCATGGCGCACGATGGCAGTGCGCCGTCACCTGCACGTTTTCGTCAATCAGAGATTGGAATGTCCAGCCTTTTGCCATACGCCGGATATAGTGGGAGTCTGGCCAGTCCGCCAAGCCGGCGTCTTGCCGTATATTAGCAGCATCTTGACTACCTCATAGGCCGCCCCAGACTCAATTTATGGCGCGGGGAGTAGGCATTGGTGACGTGGTGGCGATTACCGCCACTGTTCGAAGGCGCGTGACAGAGGACCGCGTCAGCGTGTCCCTCCCGAGCTATGGTTTCCCGCATTCGATCAGGGACAGCAAGTCAAAGGTCAAGCGAGGCCAGCAGATCGAGCTGCGAGGCGAAGTCACCAGGATCGATGAAGGCAACGTGACGATCGATCTTGGACCGCTGGTGACAGTTGATCGCGAAAAGGTCCGACTGGTGGAAAAATACCGACCACCGACGAGAAACAAGCGCCTGCGGGACGAAGTGGATTAGCCGCCGCGTAACACTCGCCAGATGTCGGACCAGTAAGCGGTAACGATCGATGCCAGCGCCGCTGCCGCCATGCCGGTAACGCCCAGCGCACCGAGCCCCATGAGCTTCCACCTGGTCACTTCCGCGGTGACAGCTTTGACCTCGATCATGTCATCGGAAAGGGCCTCGACGGCGCTTTCCGTCTTGGCGAACCTGCCGGCGAGTTCGTCGGTTTTGGTGTACATCTTGGCGCGGCTGGCGGCGGCGCGCTGTTCCGATTGCTCATAGGACAGCGCCGTTCTTGCATCCGAGTCTTTGATGTCGCGGCGGATTTCAGTGACGTCGCGCTGAATGTCTTGCATGGCCTGCATGAGGCCGCCGACCATCATCTCCAGGCTTCTGTTCGTCGTCGGCATTATCCCCGCCCTCGCACTGCTATTGACGCCAGCCGCAGAGCGTTTCGCCCCGAAGGTTGTGCTCGAGCGCCGTCCGCGCTTCGGCCGACGTCATGTCTTCGACCGGGTTGCGGTTCGGCTTCTCGATGTCGCAGAAGCTGCCGCCGCTATGCTGGCAAGCGGCAAGCGCGACGAACGCGGCCAGCGCTAGGATTTTCGGCGTGACCATTTGGCCTGCTCCTTCAGAACTTCGGCGTCGGTCATGCCGGCAACGGCTTGGTCGATCTTGTCGGCTTCTGAGCGGGCGGCGAGGCGTTCGGCGTCCAGCTTCGCCTTCTGGCTGGCTTTGCCCTTTGAGTAGGCTGTCCATATCCCGGCCAGGGCCATAACGCCGGCAAGGATATATGGCCAAAACTGTCCGATGAGGGCGGCGATAATAGCGCCCATCTCACTTCTCCTCTGCCGGCGGGGGCGGCGCAACCATGCCGGTCGGACCATCGCGAACCGCATTGATGACGAGCTTCAGCAAAGCGAGCGAGCCGCTGATTTGAAGCGCAGTGCGATCCGTCACGCCGAACATCGTCCAGTCGAAGCCGACCAGAGCGCCACCGCAAATGATGGTGATCAGCACGTTGAGGAAATTGTGGAAGCTGTTCGAGTTGAACCATTTCATCAGAAGATGCTCCAGAAGAGTTCGATGATGCGATGCCAAGTCGTCGCGATGATCAGCAGGCAGGCAGCGGCAATGCCTCCAGCCTTGGCCGCAGTCGGCACCCTGGAGGGCGCAGGAGCCGCCGCAGGTGTGACGGGCTTCGGCGGCTGGGCAGGTGCTGGCGCCGGCTTGACGGGCTCTGGAGCGGCGGCCGTGGGCCACGGCGTGTCCTTGATGCGTGACCACTTGGCGTAGGCGTTCGCAAGCCTCGTATCGTAGGCGTTCTTTTTGAAGCCGGCGCCGTTGTAGCCCTTGGCGAACGCTGCCCAATCGTGCTTGCGGAGCGCGATATCCAGCTTGTGGAACTTGATGAAATTCACCGCCGCCGCGAGCTGCAATTCTTCATCCACCATCATGTCGGAAACCATGTCCTGCACGGTCTCGTAGCCGGCCGCCCTGAAGTTCTCGCCGAGCACCTGCCCGAGACCCCATGAGGCTGATTTCAGCGCTGCCGTCTCATCAATCGCACCGGCAGCTTTCAGGCGCGGATAGCTATCCCGGGGATAAGGCTTCTCGCCCCATCTCTGGTAGGCGAGGCCAGCCGCTACGGCTTGTGCGCGCTTCGCTCCAGACAGGTTGCGAAAGAACACATGCGGTTCGAACAGGATGATAGGCCGGCCTTGTGCGTCGAAACCGTGGCCGAGTGTTTCAACGTCAAGGAACGCGTGGATCTCGTCTTCGCCGACGCCGATCAGCGCGCCGAGTCTGGGCAGATCGATATCATCAAGGCGCCGTGCAGCGCCTTTGAACGTGAGGTCCATGGGGGTTTCCTTAGATGTTGGAATGAATCAAAGCGCTGCCGCGACAATCGCCACCGACACGCCTTCGTACCCAGCTTGAGTAAGGTGAGCATGGTCCGACACCGGATTGGCGTACCAGCCTTCCGCAATCAGTTCGGCGTACGGCACCGCAACTGACAGATCGATGACCTGTGCCTGTCCGACGTAAAGCGCGTAGGCCTCCAGCGCGAGGCGATAGGCGACGAGCTCCGCATCATCCGGATCGCTTTGCACATGGGAGACTTGAAGCAGCCAGAACAGTTCTGCCACGTCCCACGCATTGAGCGTCCAGATTGCCTGATCCGGTCGACAATCGCGCGAACGTTGTCGACAAAGGCCGGCGCGCTGTCGCCATCGGTGATTGCGGCGGTGCCCACAGAGGTCAGCGTTGCGTTGCGGTCGTTCAAACCGCTGTTGATGCAGACGACAATCGACTTCCTGCCCGTGCCCTGGTCGGCCCGGAGGATCGAGAAATAATGGGTCAGGGTGTCGTCGCTGGCCTGTTGCAAATCATAGGCCATAGTGCGGGCGCTTTCGCCACCACGGTATTCGAGCGTGCCATAGGCAAAGCCAGTCGAGCGATCCGTGTTTCTAGCCCGCATGTAGGTACAAAAGAACGGGCCGGTGATGCCCGTTACGGATGGCAGGGTCCAACGCATGCCAAGCTGCTTGCCTGCCCTGGTCGGATCAGCGACAACCGCCAGCGTGGATTTCTGGATGCTATAAGAACCAGTATTGGTCGAGATGGCGGTGCTGTCCGCAAGCACTGTGAAGGGCGATTGCTCCAGCCTGATAATGTGCCGGAAAGCGCCAGCATCGGCAGGAAACGTACCGTAGTAGCCATCGAATTCGAGCGCAGCGGCGACATCCAGCGGGCATGTCCCGGTCACCACAAGGCCATTGGCCAACGTGCTGCCAAATGAGTTGCCGGTTGAGATGTAGGTGTAATAGGCCGGGAAGATCGAGCCCAAGCCCTTGTTCAGGTATTTGTCCAGATCGGCATGGGCACCACTGACGGCACCGATCAGGGAACCGTTTCTATTGTAGAGATATCCCTGCCCCGAGCCCGAACCGTTGTTTTCGTTTTGGGAGATAAGCCCGGTCGCGTGCATCTGAAAGCCAGCCGCGACCAAGGCATACTGAAACCCATGATCCCAACCGAAACCGCCCAATATCTGGTTACTGTCACCCACCCCGACAAAGTCGACCTTGCCGACCGTCATCCGGTATTTGATCTGCTGGAAGATGCCGACCTGTTTTTTCGTAACCGGCGACATCACCCAGGCGCCGGCCGAGGCAGGCGTGGGCTGCGCAAATACCAGTTCGTTGGGATCTATCGTGTTTGTGTAGGCAGCAGCGACGGCGTCCCAGCGCGCGATACGTTCAAAGCCCGGCTCGACCACCACCGCGGCGGTGTGCGTTGCAGTGTTCAAGGCCTTCAACGCCGTTCGGCTGACCGGGTGAGACAGTTCCGTCGACACTGATTGAGCGGCGAGCGCGGCGGCTTCCGCCTCGTCCCGAGCATCCTCTGTTGCTTCTTGAGAGGCCTCGGCTTCGTCGGCGGCTGCCTCGGCTGCTGCTACAAAAAGCGCCAGTTGCGCAGCGCTCAGAACCGCATTTTGTGTAAAAACAATCGAAGTTGTGCCGACTGCAATGGGATTGTCAGATGACACGTACCAACCGCTCGGGCCGTAAACACTTCCCTCCAGGACCAGAACCTGCGTCCCTTTGGTCAAGTCCCGGTTGCTGTCCATGTCACGGGCGCGCTGCCAAGCACCGCTTGCGGCGATATAGATGCCGTTTTGCGTTGGGTCGGTCTGCCCCCTCACCAGCACCCGGTCATTGGCGGCGGTAAGGCTGCCGTCGATCACTTGTAAACCACTCAGAACGATGTTCCCCGTGGTCGCTAGGCGGCAAGGCGCCTTGTATGCTACCGTTTCGCCATAGCCAGTGACTTGATCAACCGAAGTGGTCGCCATCAAACAAACTCCATGTTGACACCCCACGCGGGCGGGGCTTTAAGGTTTCTTCGGGCTTGGGGGATCTGAATTGACTAAGAGAAAAACGCTGGCGCTGGCGGTTTCAGCCGTGTGCCTTACGGCGTGCACTTCGACGCAACCCGCGAAATTCCTGTACAAACCAGGCGTTACCATCGCGGGCAAACAGGCTGCGGTAGATGAATGTCGTATCGCTTCTTTTCGAGATATTCCGCAAACTATGGCGACCGACGTAAAGCCGGGCTTCAACAGTCCGGGAACGCTCCAGTGCAATACGTTCGGCGGGACTACGACGTGCAACCGGATCGGCGCTATCAATATCCCTGCGAGCGCCAATACTTATGATGTAAACGCAGGCTTGCGTGACCGCTTTATTGAGCAATGCTTGCAACAAAACGGATTCACCATTACGTCAATCCCTCTCTGCAAAACGACCGCTGAAAAGAGTAAGGCTGCAGAAGTCATCTCGCAGGGTGGAATCCCAACATGCGCAACCGGCCAGCCTCTCCAATGACAAGCAGAACAGGCCCGCGCTTCGAGTGGCTTGCCTGGGTGGTTTATTCAGCGATGGGAATTGCTGCCATAGTCTTCATTGCCATCGCCATCACCAGCTTCATTGCGGGTGGCGGCAGTTCGGATAAGTGCTGGAACAACGGCGGCAGGTCCGACGACACTTACAATTGCTAGTCGGAAACAGCTTCCTTGAGCTGCGGCTTTAGGCCGGCGTCATCGAGGCCAAAGCCTCCTTCAATTGCCCACCGCCAATAGGGCAGCGTCAGAAACGGGATCATCTTCGATGCGCGGTCGACATCGGCCGGCGCGAGGTCGGGATTCGTGGTCGGGTCGCGGTCGGTTACTGCGGACAGCGACTTCAGCGGAATGCCGAGCAACTGGGCCGCATCGGTCCCGAGCTGGAAAGATGGGCCGAGCAAGGCGCCGAAGGCGTCGCGGTTTGCGTAGCGGGATGCTGGCGCTTGCTGTGCCCTGTCAGGGAACGCGGCAGCACTCAACGCGTAAATGCCAGGGCCACCCAGCTTTTCCCATGTGTTGTTGACTTCAAATGCGAGCTGGAAAACGCCCGATTTGTCGAGACCTTCAGCCATCCACCGGCCAGGGTTATCGTTCAGGTCGCGGTTGGATTCGACTTGCTTCACGTAAAAGGCCAGCATTCCCAGCGTGGACATGCCCACCATGCCGGTGATGAACGAGCCAGGCCCTTCCTGAAGACCGCGCATCAGCACCCGTTGATTAGACGCCAGGGCGAAGCTCTTGAACTGGAGCAGAGCCCGGCCGGTCGGGGTATGGGCGAACAACGGGACATCGGCCACGGACTTGGTGACGATGATCGAATCCACGTCTTTGTTGACCGCAGCAGCGAAGGCACGCCGCGCCCCCTCGTCGCTCCAGTTCGCAATCCCCGGAATGTGGACATTGCCGTCGACATCGCCGAACGCTGCAAACTGCTTCGAAATCCGTTCGGCCATATGAGCATCGATGCCGAGGAAGCCCATATATTTCAGTTCGGCCGGCGCCAGTTTTTCATAGTCGATCGCCGCGTTTTTCAGCAGCCGGTTTTGCACCAGCACCGAGGCGATGGACTTATGCATATCGTTCCACCAGGGCAGCAGCGTCATCTTTGAAAAGACGTTCGCGGCATTGTCCATGAAACGTTCGAAGGGCGAATGGCTGGCATATGGGTCAGCCAGTTCGGCCATCGTCGCAAGGCGACCCTGCAACGACCGTTCCGTTACGGCGCCCAGGAGCTTCGCATCCTCAACCGCCAGCTTGACCGCCTTCAGGTTGGACACCAGCGGCGCTATGCCCTCGCTCATGTAGCGGCCCATGCCGTGAACCATGGGAGGCCGTGCAGCATCGGACAGCGACGATACAACCACACCGCCGAGCGAGCGCATGAAGTTGAACACGCCGGCCATCCGTAAAACCCGAGCATAATTCGTATGTTGCGCGTCGACCTTGTATTGACCACGCAGCAAATCGCGAACGCTGCCAATGTCTTCAATGTCGCTCTTCTCGCGTTTGGCGAGGTCTAGCAGCGCCCGCTCCCGCGCCTTCGGCTCGAAGTCTGCGGCGTTGAGCGCTTCGCGCAGTGTCAGGTAATCCGCCCTCACCCGATCAATCTGGCTTTGCAGTGTCGGCTTGCCGGCGCCACCCAGGCGCTTGTCTAGATTGGTCAATTCGACATCGGCCGCCATTACGCGGGCATAGCGACGGCCAATCAGTTCAATGTCGTGTTCGAGGAAATCTTCAACCAGATGGTCGGGGATGTTGAACGTGCGTTCCTTCAGAGGACCGCGCGCCGCCACCGTCATGTCATAGGACGGCATGCCCTGATTTGCACGGCCGGTGAGCTGGGAAAAGATGTCGTCAACGATGCCTTTGACATAATCCGCACGGTCTTCAGGCGAGACGAAATCGGGGATTTCCTGTTTCACCTTCGGCATCATCGGTTCAAGCTTGTCGGCCTTCACCTTGAGCCCGTCGATGTTGGCGCGCAGCCGGTCCAGATCGATTGACTTGGCGGCGAGCTCGGCCAGGATTTCATCGTTGACGCCGCCTTCAGCATCGAGGCGCTTCAGGGCGTCGACACGCTTCGAAAGCGAGCGTTCCTTCAGCTTCGATTTGAATAGGTCGCGCCGGGTCTTTCCGTAGTCGACCACGAGCGCCACGCGCGGCGACGAGTTTGCAAGATCCTGCACGGCGTCAAGTTCGGCTTCCAGCTTCTCCAGCTCTTCGCCTACGGTCTTTGCTTCGGCCGCAGTGATTTTGCTTTCGTTGACGATGGCGTCGGTCGTCTTGTCGAAGTTTTCAATTTCCTGTTCGAAGCGCGAAATGCGCGTGTCGATGCCTGCCGTGTTTTTTTCGGCGCCGGTCACACGCGCGATGAAGTCGCGAACGTCTTTCACCGAGGCATTGGGAGCCAGCCCTACGCGGTCCAGCCATTCGCTGGCTACTTGGTCCAGATTGTCGAGCGCCGCCGCTGTGGCCTCTTCCTCTGCCGTGCGCAGCGGGTTTCCGCCCAGCTCGGAGCGGATCGATTCCATGACCGCAACCGGGTCGACGTAGCCGGCGCCATCGCCAGGCAGGTTTGCAAATATCGCGTCTTCGGATTGGACGAAGTTGTCGACATCGCCAATCCCGCCCTTTGTGATGAAAAGGCCAGGGTGCGACTTTGGCGTCACGTCCATTGCCCGCAGCTCATTGTCCAGCTTTGAGCCGACGCGAACGCCGCCTTTTTTCTTGATCAAGCTCAGGACCGGAGAACGTTCGGCAAATGACTGTTTCTTGCCGGCCGATCGAGCAGCGGCCCGAGCCTGTTTCACCGTGTCGACCATGACGGCATTTTCGTCGGTCCCACGCAGCATCTTCACCAGATCGGCCGGGGCGCGCTGTTTCAGCACGTCTTTCCGCGTCTGTTGCAATTGCCCAAGGTCCGCTTGCTTTCGCTCCCGAATAGCCTGCCGTCCAGACAGACGACTTTCGATGTTTTCGAGACGTTCCGAGACTTGGCCGAATGTCTCGCGCCTCTTTTCGGCGTCGACAATCCGATTGCCTATGCGGATTTCATCGGCCTTGAACTCCAGTTGCGCGAGTTGGTCATCAATCCATGGCTTCACGATTTGCTTGAAGCGCGCTTCGCCGGCATTGAGGCGCGGAGCATTCCAGAGGCGCGTGAGATAGGACGTTGCGGTCTTGACGTTGACATCGGCCGGCAGCAGGCCCGCAGCGATTGCCTCGTCCTTCAGCGGGTCGAACAGCGTCTTGCGCCAGGATTGCGCAGCCGCAGACACCGCGTTGTTTTCGCCGACATCGCCACGGCGCATCGCCTTGCTGACAGCCGTTCGAAACTCTTCCGCCGTCATATCGAAGCCAGGCTCTTTGCGAGCCTTGGCGTAGGTGCCGCGCATGTCCTCAAGGGCTTTGGTCAGGGCGCCCCGGTCCCAATACTTGACCGCGCTTTCGACCGCGAGGTTCCCTTCGCCGCGCACGTTCTTTTCGAGGTAATAGCCAGTTTCCGCTGTGCTGGCCATGATCTCACGATGCACCGCCGAGGGGCTGTGAGCGGCCCGCAGCAGCGGGTTGAAGCCCGATTGCAGCGCGCCGACTGCCTTGCCGCCAGAGGCGATGTCATAATCCCCAAGGACAGGCCGGTCGACCGCCGCAGCGCCTATGCCTTCGGCATGGGCGGCAACCTCTTCAGGTGTCGGAACATGGTCCTGTAATGCGCGCTCGACCGAGGCAAACGCAGCTTTTCGTTCGGCGTGGGAAAACAGAGCTCCAGCACCGGCCCCGAGCAACCCACCCAGGATTGTACCGGCTCCAACTGCCATTGCGCTTTCGGCCAACGGCCGGGTCTGTTGCGTGGATTGGAGCGCGATTTCGGAAACGCCCGCACCAAGAGCACCGGCCGCCGCAGTTCGCAGGCCAGCCTTGATGACCGTTGCGCCGATCGAGGCTTCCCGGATAAGGGCGCCGCCCGGGATGAGCGACGGAACGTCAAGACCGCCAGCAAGCGCCGACGCGCCAGTTCCCCACCAGCCAGCCGCGTCCACCGTGCGCCGGTCTTCGGTTTCCATGTCGATTTGCGCCTTCATGGCTTCGAAGCCAGGCGTGTTGAAGACGTTGGCGAACCGATCCCAATTCTTTTCGTAGGGCGTTCCCTTGATTTTCTCCCACATTACATCGCCGCTGAAGCCGTCTTCGCGCGTGGACAGGTCTACGCCGGCCAGCTTGTTCGATGCCATCGAGACAACGGTGTTGCTCTGCCTGAAGGCAGCGTTGAGCAGCACTGACGTATCAGGCGCCACTTCGGTTTCCTCAGCCGGCGGCTTGTAGTTGACGGCGCCGAAAGTACCGAGCGCCGGCCTGTCTTCGGGGTATTCCAGAATCGGCATCAGAAATTGCCTCCCGCGCCGCTACGGAACGCCTTACCGGCATTGGGATCACCGCCACCGCGCGGATTCTGCGGCTGCTGCGCTTCAGCCGGCGCGACCGGCTCTTCATCTTCGGCACCCTTCGCGCGCAGAAAATCGGCATTTGCCTTGCCGAGGTCTTTGGTCTGGATTGCTTGATTGGCCTTCATCCAGTCCGGCATGTTCGGGTCATCCAGGATTTTCTCAGCATCGGAAGCTGCGCCACGTTCGATTTCGTTGGCCGCATCATCGACGCTGTGGCGGGTCAGGAAGCGCTTCTTTGCGTCTTCCCCGCTCTTGGCCACGCCGACGTTGAGCGTCTTTGCATCGATGCCCCAGGCGCCGGAGAAAACCTCATCAAACTTCTTTTGGCCGTCTTCCGTGTACTGGTAGAAAAGCCGGTAACGCGGCGGGCGCTTCATTTCGATATCAGAGCGCGTCGTGGCGTTCGGAATGATAGCGATGTTGTCGACCTTCCGCCCATCGTGAAGGCTGGCGACGTCGTCTTCCGCCGTCTTCATCGCGTCATCGCGAAGATAATCAAATTTGCCGTCGATCGGCGGATAATGCAGTTCTGGCGGCAGGCGCATCAGGTTAGGCGAGCCGGATATGTTGCTGACATTCCAGCGGGTTTTCAGCTCAGCCAGCGCTTGCGCCTTCGCCGCGCCAGTGTCGCCGCCGGTATCGTAAAACTTCTCTTCCGCGATTTCCTTGTATTCGGCCATCAGCGCGCTGGACTGAAGCGGCATGATGCCGGCGCCGGGTTCAGACGAGAACAGGCCAGGGTCGAAGGAGTCCGTAACGTCGGCCACAGTCAGGGTCTTGGTGAACTTGTCGAGACCGGGCTTCAGAACCTCGCGGTTCACCTTTTGCGCCGGATCGTCCATGGCAAGAATGCGCTGTGACGCCTCTTCGCCGGACATGCCCCGGTCGCTGACGAAATGTCGGAAAGCCGCAAGCTTGTCGCGAATGTCAGCCGCGCCCTCAACCGCACCGAACGACACGGGCGCGACGGTCTGCAGCGCATCGGCTTGCGACATGGCAGCGGCAAAGACAGTCGGATCTTTCGACGCTGCACCCTGCCGCACTTGCGCCTGTAGCGTGTCGGGAATGTAGCCAGTGGCCTTTACGAAACCTTGCGTGACAATCGGCTGCTGCTCTTCCGGCGTCACCTTGAGCATCTGGTCGTAGGCCTTGTTGGCCGTCGACTTCTGGTCGCTGTCAAAGCTGTTGATCGAGGCCGCAGGGCTGCCGGCCAGGATAGCGGACACCAGTTCACCAACGCCGCCGTCTTCCTTCTGCTTCGAGCGAAAGGCCTTCAACTGCTTGGTGATGTCGCCATCATCGAGAACGGGATCGCTCAGGATCTGCTCTTCGCTGACAATCTTGCCGGTCTCGATGTTGAGACCCATCGCGTCATCATAGGCTTTGTATTGCGCCTGCTGTTGAACGCGGGCTGCAGTTGCCTCGGCTTGAATGTCCTTTTGCGTCGCCTTGGCGATTGTGTCGCGAGACACATAGTCCATATCGGCGAAACGAGGATCGACCTTGAAGCCAGCACCGCCGCGCTGCCCGAGCGGTTCGGCCTTGCCCGCCATATGTGCGGCAATGGCATCACGCGCCCATGACGGAACGCTGTCCGAGTGGTGCGAGGCACCCCAGGCGCGGCGCGAACCGATATCGAGATGCAGCGAATTGGCGTAAACGCCGATGCCGGTAAAGCCGAGCGACGAAGCCGTCTGGATAAGCCGGACGCGCTCTTCATTCGAAAGCTTGCTGACATCGAGGTCCAGAGCGTTGCCGTGCATGTGTTCGGATTTGCGAGCGCCGCCAGCCCTGGCATTGCGCTCCGGATCACGGAAGCCAGACACGATCGGCACCGAGGCGCCAAAGGCGTTCTGCACCTTCTTGAAGCGGTCCATAACCACGCTGTTGACGCCGGCAACGTCGGCAGAGCCGACCCGGCCTGGCTGGTTGCCGATTATGATTGGCTGTTCTTTGCCTCCCGCGGTTCTAGTGCCTAGCTCTTCAACGTCCCCCTCCATCGCATCGTGCATGGTGGTGTAACGCCTCTCAGCCTCGGCATCGCTGGCGTAGGAAGGCCAATAATCGAGTCCCTTTTCTTTGATGGCCCGGTCGGCCGCTTCATGCGGAGGAAGAATTTTCCCATCCCATACGGTGGGAAAATTGTAGGTACGGCCCTTAATCTCGACCGATGTCTGATAAACGGTCGAGACGCTGCCGTCCGCGTTTCTGACAAACTTCTGGTTGTTCAGATTATCAATGTGATGCTGATAAAGATGCTGTTCCTGCGGATTGAGGTTCAGCGCCGTCATCTTTTGCGCCGATGGCCACTGGCGCGGTTCGCCGGCAGACGGACCACCGCCACCCTTCGTTCGGGCCAAAACCTTCTTGTAATAGTCCGCCGATTCTTGCGGGATCACGGCATCATTGCGACCGCTGGATAGCCACTTGTCGGCCCGCGCCGCGCCGCCATTGTAGGCGATGAGCGCGGCTTCCGTGTCGCCATCGTAGCGATCGAGCATCTTGTTGAAATAGTAGGTGCCGTACTGCTCGGAGACGGCCGGGTCCTTCAGATATTCGGCCTGTGCCTCGGGGTCTTTCGGGAAGTTCGGGTCTTGCAGTTCAGCGGCAATCTCGACTGCCGTGTCAGGGATGACCTGCATGAGACCGACAGCGCCTTTTGGCGAGACGGCGCCGGCATCCCCTTCGCTCTCGACACCCTTGATGGCGTTAACGATGTCGTCTTGCCCTGGAGCCTCACCAAGCGCCCGGAGCCGATCGGCAGGCTTCATGCCGTTGAGGGCGGCAAGCTGCGCCTTGGCCTTCCAGCCGCGGCGAAGCGCATCCTTTTCGATGGGGTTCACGTCTTCGTCTGGGATGGAATCGATGTAGTTGTTGCCTTCGAAGACAGCATCATCGAATTTCGATGGATCGCTGTAGAGCCGGCTTTCGATGGCCGTCAGGCCTTCATCGACGCTGGTTTTGTAATAGGCCTTGCGCTGCTTTCGTTCGAAGTCGCCAGCGCCGCCTTCGCCGTTGATGAGGGACTCTTCAGTGCTGAAAAGCTTCGCGTCATAGACCGGCTTTAGCTGATCCGGCACGGTCGACATGAACTTCTTCGCGGCTTCCTTGTAGGCGCCCTGATACTGCTCCTTGAAGCCAAACGCGCCCGGTTCGGCCTTGTCGCCGGCAGCGGTAAGCTCCTGTGCCTGTGCCGAGCGGAACTGCTGGTAACGGCTTTCCGTCTCGAACAGCTTGGTCTTGTCGACTGTTTCGCGGGCCTGCGTCTCCCTGATTTTCAGGTTGGACGCAAGCGATTGCATGCCGCCGCCAAGCTGGGCAACACCCCGACCGATGGCTGACGTGTCGACGCTTGCAATTGGCCGACCGGCCCGTCCACTGACAGGATTGCTCAGGTCTTCAGCACCAGGCAGACGGAGCGCCATCAGTAATAGATCCCCGAAGACGGAGTGGCATATGGATCTTGGTTCCAGTCTTTCGCAAACGAACCGACGCCATCCATCAGCGTGCCGGCGGCGCCGAAGTAGGAGCCGGTTTGGGCGGCCCTGCCTTCCATCCTTGCGGCTGCGGCTTGCGCCCGCCTGCCCTTGGCGCGCTCTTCGCCGCCATAAAGGATCATGCCTTTGTTGACCTCGCCTTGCGTGATGATATCGCCGGCCAGCGATTGCACCGTTTCATCGAGTGCACCGAGGCCAGAGGCGCCGGCCACAGCCTGTTGACGAGAAAGAACGAAGTTCTTCTCCTTCGTCGCGCGTTCCGCCTCACGTTGAGCCGCTGCGCGCTCTTCCTTGCCCTGCTGTTCAAGCTGTTCCGCCTGGAAATCGCCAGCGCTCTTCGCAGCAGCGCCGGCCGCGAGCGTACCAGCGGCAGAAGCAGCGGTTCCCGCAAGCGCAAGGATGGTGGTTAGTCCGAAGTCTGCCATGTCCACACATCCCCATCGTCAGGCTTGAAACCAAGCCGCGAGAGCCATTTTGCCGAGGTCTTTTCGTCAGGATCACAGAGCGCGATAATCCGCTTGTGGCGCGCCTTGGCGTCGTTCAGCAGCGAAAGAGCCGTCCGGTGGATGGCATGGCGGTAAGGCCTTGCCTCGTCCTTGAGCGAACAGAACGCAATCACGTTACCGCCCGAGAAACAGAATCCGGCGACAGCCACCAGCTTGCCATCAACCAGACCGGCGATGCCCCGAACCGTTGGCCCGCTGCCCTTGTCCCCGTACCAGTCAAGAAGATGCTCCCGCGTGAGCGGAACGACTTCGTGAGCCATCAAACTTTGTCGTTTGTCTCGACCGTGACCACGGCAGCGTTCAGCACGCAGGGCTTAGGAGCTGTCGCACGGATGCACAGGCGACTGTCTGGCTTCCATTCGCCGCCGAATGCCGTTGCCGGCTCTTCGTAGTCGGTGAAGATTTCATCGTCAGTCACAGGCCGCCCCTGGTAGAGACGAGGCAGCTTGTCCATGTTGGTGAAATCGCGGCCGACTTCGATGCCGTCATTGTGGACCAGGCCCATAATCAGGCCGACATAATTGACCCGCTTAATTTGGCTAAGAGCCGTCCCCGCCGACGCTGCATAGGCCAGCTTGGTCGACTTGTAGAGCGCGGTATAGGGCAGCCCGACCATGACATCAGCAGCGGTCACAGGCGCGCTAAGCGTGACCGCGCCGCCAGACACAGTGTAGGCGCCGAGGTACGCGCCAGCGGCCCAAGCGACCACGCTGAGGCCTTCCAGATGCGAAAGGCCGCTAACAGTCGTTCCCGTCACGGCCGGAATGATGACGAAGCTATCAGCCTGTTTGTTCATCGTACCGCCCAGGCATTCCGATTCCATCGCCATCTTTTCGAGATAGCGAACGGTCGACCCGTTCACGGTTCGCCGGACGCGGTAGAACACTTGGTCTTCATCTTCGCCGGGAAGGACGGAAACGCCTTCAATGAAGCCAGCCCCGCCAGCACTGATCCTTGACCAGCAAGTCACGTCTTCGGCCGGCTCATAGGTGAGCAGGACAACCGTCCCGTCATCGAGCCACACATGGTCGCGTGTGTCTGGCTGGCGTTGAGTGGCCATCCCGACCACGTTCGCCGAGCCGGTCAGGTCCGGGCAAAGCAGCGTCAGGTCGCGCGGAGAATATTCGTAGGTGTCCGGGCTGAATACCAGTTCGAACAAGCGCTTTCCGGAGCGCTGAGCAAAGATGCCGCGTCCGTCGATTTTGACCGCAGTAACACCCTGCCGAGAGCCTTGCGTCGATGGCGTCCCGGCTTGCGCGTTCTGCGGTGTCAGCGGCTCATCGAACGATGTCGACTTGATCGAAAACTCTGCCCCAGGCGTGCCGATGATCGGCCGGCTGAGAGAAAGCATGAAGTTGATTGTATCGACGGGTCCGGAACCGAGCGTCCTGTTGATCGGCCCGGAATCGCCTTCTGTCGTCGGGTCAAAATTCTCGTAGTCGTCAGACACCGAGAAGATGAAGCGCGATTTGCCAGACCATCCGAGCCGGCCTTTGTCGAAGGCAACAGCGCCAGGCCAGCCCTGTTTGTCCGACCAGATGCCTTCCTGCCAATCTTCAGTGTAATCCGTGGTGCCAAACCGGTCGAGCACTTCGACGCTGACCTGTGTCGATGAGGTGAAGCCAGTTACCCGGCAGACGCCGTAGGACCCACCGCCATCATAAGAGATGGCAACATCGGCCGTGCCGGAGGTGTAGGCGCCATCTGCAAACCCGAGCTTGTACCAAACGATGGCGTTGTCGTCGCCGTCCGCGTTTCGAACGTCCGTATCATTAGTGGTAATATCGACCCCAGAGCTGCCTTTCGCCTTCCGAAAGGTCTTGTAGCCGGTGTCTTCACCGTCAAAGGACCTGAGCCAATTGAGCGTGCCGACCCATGTCCCGGTGACGGTATAGAACCAATCCCGATCGGTGTAGTCGTCGCTCACCACGCCAGTGACGCGGAATGGCTCAGTATAGGCACCATTCGCGCCCAACTTGAACGTCTGGGCAACCCCCTCGTTAAACAGCCTGAAAATGGCCCCGACGTGCGTCGCTTTGAAGAAGGGCTTGTCCGAAGTCAGCGTTGTGTTGCCATTGGTCGAGGCGACCTTAAGTTTGACCTTGGCCGATCGAGCGCCAAAAAATGGCCCGGTATCGGGCTGGTAGAGAACAAGGGACCAACTTGTGCCGGTCCCGCGCCGCTCAATGCGCCGCTGCTGGTAGCCGTCACAAGCCAGGAACAGCACGTCGGCTGACTGGTCCCAGCGGACATAAGGCAGATCGGCCGCCACATAGGGGATGTCCAGTTCCATCGTTCCGGACGACGCGACCTGGCAGGATGCAACAATCTTGTCGATGTCGAGGTCCGATTGAAACTGCACATAGAAATCGCCGGTTGGCGTGAAAGCGAGGCTATGGGCGCCGGTGCGCAGTGTGGTTTCCGAAACGTATTCGTCCCCGCCCGATGTCGAACCGCAGCGGAAAGTCACCGGGCCGCGCGTGACGCTGATGCTGAGCGCATGCTCCTTATTCAAGTCGCCACCGGCAACCGTGATCTGCCGGCGGCAGAGAGCCAGGCCGCCAACATTGACCGCATTCAGGATCAGGCCCGTTCCGCCAAAGGTAAGCGTTCCGCCATTGGTTGAACCGTCAGTCCAGCTTGCCGAGGTCGTGAAAGAGCTGTTGGAAATGGTCGTTGCGACGACAGCGCGCGAGATCAGCACATCATCGATGCGAACCCGCATCTTTCCGTCAGCAAACTCGATATGCGCTGTGTCGTTAGTGGCGGCAACGAAAGGAATGTCGATGGCAAAGGCATTGTTGCGGCTCGAACCGAGATAGCCGAAGCCAGGGCGAAGGAACATTGATCCGGCTGTTTTTGGTAGCCAGTTTTCCATCACTTCCGCAGACAGTCGGATGCGATCGACATCAACGCGCGTGAGCGCAGACGATGAAACAAGCCCCCGGTTGAAGGCAAGCAGAGGGGCATTCGTTTTTGCCATCAGCGGAGTCCGAAAGGCCTGCCGCGAGAGGACGAGCCACGGCTTTGCACAAGCCGCCCAGGAGGCGGATATCTCGTTACCGCCTCATTCATGGCATCGGTGTTCGACGCCTTGTATTTGGCCTTGTCGCGCGCCTTTTCGAGCCGGTCTTTCCGATCAGCCGAGCCAGTCATCTCTTCGCAGACAGCGAAGGCGAGGCACGTCTCGACGTAATCGACAAAGGTCTGCGGCCACAGGCCAAGATCCATCCCATAGTCTTCATCGTTCGAGACGTACTTCAGGTAGATGATTGACTGGTTGGCGAAGATGAAGCTGGTTCGGTCGTCATAGTCCAGCAGCGGGACACGGCCATAGCCGTCAGTCGTCAGGCCGGCGGTGCGGAGCCAATCATCCGGCTTGTCGAACACATACTGGTAGCCGAAGTTGCTGCCGACCGAGGGCGTGGCTTCGAGTTCAACAAGCCTCATGCCGAAGTTCCAGAATGCCGCCTCCAGACAACCTTTTACGGCCTTTGCGTATTCGGAATCGAGCGCACGACGCGCTTTCCCTTCATCCGTGAGGGCGGCAAGGCGCGGCTGACCAAGCTTGATCAGGGCGCCATTGTAGAGGGACAGCTGATCCGTCATGGATTAGGCCGCCTTGAGGTTTTCCGCGATCCAGGCGACGCCCGCTTCCTTGGAATCGAGCATTTCAGCCAGGACGGTCTTGTCTTTGGTGCGGATCACGCGCCAGCCGCCATTCGGGCCGCCCCAGCGCACTTCAAGTTCGGCGGGTTTGTCGATCTTCGATTCGTTGGTGAGCGCAACCGGGCCGATGATGTACGCCACGCGAGCGCCACCAGCGGCGCCCTTGCCCACTTCAAGGACCATGACTTCACCAAACCACTGCCGATCGAAGCCGACGACTTCAATTCGATCATCGGCGCGGAGCTGCGGGCCGACATGCACCCAGAAGCCAGGGTCAAGAAGCTCTTCCGCTTTCGTCCCGGCATAGAGGGCGATGCGGTGAACGTTGCGCTTGCTTTCGGCCAGCATCAGGCCGTTGACGTTAAGAGGCATACACTTTTTCTCCTGTGGTGGATGAGAGGCGGGGCCAGCCGATTAGGGCACTACAGCCAGCAAGCTCATGCCCTGATAGCCGGCTTGCGTCATGTGGCTCTTGTCCGCCCCGGCACTTGCGTACCAACCATTGGCCAGCATCTGGGCCGAACTGATCTTTGCTGCCAGATCGATCGTGTAACCCTGCGAAATAGAGGCGGCATAGGTGGCGATTGCTGACCGGTAGGAGACCAGTTCAGCATCATCCGGGTCGGATTGCGGATGCGAGACCATGAACACGAAGTTCAGTTCGCTTTGGCTCCAACCATTGACGGTCCAGATTGCCTTAATGCGCTCGACGATAGCCGTGCAATTATCAACGAAGGCTGGAGCGCTATCGCCGGGAGTTACCGCACCCGGACCAACCGAGGCGGTTGTTTCGTTCCGGTCATTCAGGCCGGAGTTGACCATGATGACGATGTACGGCGTGGCTGGGGCTTGGTCGGATCGCAATATCGAGAAGAAATGCGTCAGTGTGTCGTCGCTGGCCTGCTGAAGGTCGTAAGCCATTGTCCGCGCAGATTGACCGCCACGATATTCGAGGGTGCTGTATGCAAAGCCCGTATTGCGCCCGGTGTTTCTTGCTCGCATGTACGTGGCAAAGAACGGCCCCGTGATCCCCGCTACAGACGGACGGGTCCACCGAAAGCCGATCTGCTTGCCGGCTCTTGCCGGGTCAGCAGCGCCTGCCAGCGTGACCTTCTGAATGCCATAGGCGCCAGTGTTCGTAGACACATTGCCGGGGTCAACTATTGTCGTGAATGGCGATTCCTCCCACCGGGCGAATGGACGAAACACTCCGACATCGCTAGGGAACGAGCCCCAATAGCCGTCAAAAGAAATTGCGGCCGTGGTGTCCAGCGGGCACGTAGCAGAAATTATCAATCCGCTTGCCAATGTACTGCCGAATGTACTGCCCGAAGCGATGTAGGTGTAATAGGCGGGGAATAGCGAACCCGCGCCCTTGTTCAGGTATTTATCAAGAGCGGCGTTAGCGCCACTGACAGCCCCGATCAGTGAGCCGTTTCTGTTGTAGAGATACCCCTGACCGGAACCGGAACCGGCATTCTCGTTCTGAGAAATAAGGCCGGTCGCCCACATGGGGAAGTACTGGCTGAGGGCATACTGGATGCCATGGTCCCAGCCGAAGCCGCTTAAGATCTGGTTGCTATCACCTATGCCCACAATGTCGATACGCTGCGTTGCGGCTTTGGCAAACAGCGCGAGAGGGGCCGCCGCCCCCCACGTCCCTACCGAGGGGCTGTACAGCGGCGAGCGGATCGGGCTGCGGATGGGAGATCTGATCATCGTCTATTCGCCGATCAAAACAACCACGGCCGTGCCCGAAGTTCTGGTGAACTTGACGCGGGTCTTTACCGGCCCGCCGTTGTCGATGGCGAGATTGAAGTTGCCGGTGAAGGCGAGCGCGGCCCCAGTCAGATCTGTGATGTTCGACCACGAACCCGACCCGGTCGGGTCCGCCTCGACGTTGATCGTGCCGACCCATGTCCCCTGGACCGAGACAAATCCTCTCTTGAGGACAAGGGCCTCTGTCGAACCTGTCGCTGCAAGGGATTCCGAAACCTTGATAGCCATTGCGGCCTCCTGTCCAGAGAAAAGGCGGGAGCCAAAGCCCCCGCCGTTGACGCTTAGTCGGTGTCGGTCGTACCGACCGCCAGACCGTCAGTCAGATCCACGCCCGAAGACGAAGCCGAGTTGACGGTGTGGATGGTCGTGGCGTTCGAGCTGTCCGTGTCGGTGACAAAGACAATGTCGTTCGCCCGCATGCCGAGCTGCCAGCCGTTCGTGAAGTAGCCGGCAACGCGGACCAGAGTGGCTGCGTCGACAGATTCATACTTCCAGATGCGGAAGCCAGCGATGCCCTGAGTGATCAGGACCGGAGGGTTGGTGGTTGCGTAAGCCATGGTTTCAGCCCTCCTTACGAGCCGACGATGGCAGAGCCATCATGGTTGATGACGACCACGCCGCTGTTTTGCAGCAGCTTGGAACCCATGAAGGCGGAGGCGCGAGCCCAGGAGTAACCCTGCTCTTCGTCGTAGCCGACAAGGGATTCGAGGTTCTCGGTATCGGCCGCGTGGCCGACAGCGGACTTGTGGTAGAGGAACGCTTTTTCGGCGTTCGTGCCGACGCCCGGAAGAGTCGGGTGCACCAGCCAGTTGACGCCCGCCCAGCGCATGACGCGCTTGATCGGACCGCCGGCAAGCGGCTGCACGTCGACATAGTCGCGAGACGTAAAGGTCGCATCGCGCATGAAGTACGTGAGCATTGCGGGAGTGATGAGCCCCCACATGTTTTCGATTTCCTGAATTGGCACGGATGCCAAGCCGAGGATGCCGATAGCCTTCGTGACCAGGGTCAGAGAGCCCGTGGCAGCGGCGCCGGTGTCGACGGTGCCGGTAGCCAGCTCAGTGATGATGTCCGCGTCAACCTTGCGGTTCATCACCTTGAGCGAGGTATCCTGCATGATGCGCTTCTGATCGCCCTGGGAGGCGAAGATGTTGAAGTCGGTCTTGCGCACCAAGTCGTGCCATTCCACCAGCGTAGCGGTGTTCTGGGTCAGGTTGTCACCACGAGCCGTGATCAGGCCGTTGACGCCGCGCGTTCGAGCTTCCGCGCCGCCGCTGTCGGCCACCAGGAAGATTGCTTCATTGCCCTTGCGCACAAACTCGGTCGTAACTGACATGCGGAGCGGGCTTTCCCCGGCTTCGAAGCCGGCGATGTACTCTTGGCGATACTGTTTCTGGAATGCCGTGTCGGCCATGGTCCAGATTCCTTCTATTGAGGGATCGGGAGCCGTAGGCAGGTTGTCCGCAGGCCAGCGTCGCGGGTTGTCCGGGGTTAACCGGAGCCGCTAGACCGCCCTTCGGCGCTGATTACGTGCTGGTTTGGGTAGAGCCGCGATGAACGGAGCCGCTAAGCGGGTTGGCCGTCTTCAGGCGGGATATCAGGCCTTGAGCTTGTCGCGGGCCGTGATCAGTTTGCGGTAGCGGTCTTGCGCAGCCGTGTCTTTGTGCCATGCGGTGCGGTCGGTCTTCATCCGCTTTTCCATCGTGGCGATTTCAGCAAGGAGGCCTTCAGCGGACGAGCCGCCGGCCGGAACAATCGTCGCCATCGGGTTTTCGGCAACCGCCTTCGCGGCGAAGAACCTGAGAGCGTCGGGGTGGTTGCCAATTTTCCGACCGTCAGCCATTCGGCCGCCCATCAGATTGTCAAACAACTCGGGGCTGACGCTTTCGAAATAGGGCCGCATCGCAGCGAAGTTGCCGGTGAAGTCCCCTCCCCATTCCTTCTTGAGGTCGGCTTCTGCCTGCTTCTTGAAGTCGGCATCGGCGGTAGCCTGCTGAAACTGCTGTTCCTCCTGCAAGGCGTAGTATTCGTCGACCATTTCGGCCATGTCGCCGGGAGCAATGCCCTTCTTGATGGCGCGCTCCGCAAATGCCGCCACCACCGGCTTGTCATCGTCGCCGATTGCCCGCTTGTCCGGCAGCACAATGGCCTTGACGAAGTCATCGACCGCTTCGGGAATGTTGTTCGATTTGCGATACTCTGCCCATTCTTCGGCTGTGGCTTTCTCGCCCGGCTTGCCCTTCGGCTTTAGCCCTTCCGAAATCTTACGCTGCGCCTCTTCCTGGGCAGTGAGCAGGGCTTCCGGGGAGGCGAAGCGTGCGAGGCGTTCCAGGCGCTTGGCATCACCCTTGGCCAGCTTGTCGCGCCAGTCCTTGCCCCAAGGCCCTTCTTCTTCGGCAGGCGGCGGCTCCTTGCCGGCCTCTGGAGTGGCAGACTTTGCCACACCATCGGCAGCAGGGGCAGCAGCAGCCGCAGGAGCGGCTTTCGCCGGTTCGGTCGTCACAGCAGCAGGAGCAGTCTTTCCCGCTTCAGCAGCACCCGGAGCGGGGTTTTCGGCCGTAGCCGCGCCCGCTGCTAGAGTGTCATCCGACATCAGTTTTTCCTTTCGATTTCGTCAGCAGATGGATTGGCACATTGACCAGCTTCAAAATCTGTCGACCGACATTCATCCGGCCGGTCAAGTGTGCGGTCGTGTCAGGTTGCCCAGGCACAAACGGTTCGTCATGGGTCATCGCCGCCTTGTGGACGATCCATCCGATAGCCCGCTTTTGCTGCCCTTCGGAGGCATTGCCGGCGGCAAGCGCCTTGATCGCCTCAACGTCAAGGTCATCGTAAGCGGCTGGCGCTAGTGGATTGCTCTTCATGCGGCTTGCTGCATGGCCTTGACCATCGGTGCGGCCCTGCCTGCTATTTCAGCGGCGCCGCCAACAGTCTCGGCAGCACTTGCAGCCTGTGCCGCAGCCGCCATCTGTTCCGCTGCGGCCGCAAGCTTCTTGTCGTCGTTGAGCCATTCTTCCGGCCAGCCAGTGCGGCGCAGGAGGTCTTTCGCAATCGCCATGGCATTCGGCAGCTTCGCAACCATGGGATCGAGCGCAGCGGCTTCCTTGACCACACCAAGGCCTTCGATGAGCTTCTGTTGCATGCCCTCGTCTTCAAGGTCCTTGATTGGCGACTTGAAGGAGAACTCCACGCCAGAACCGCGCAGCGAATCGGGGATCTCATTCGCCGGGAAAGCACCGAGCGAGCGCATGACCTTGAACGTCTCGGAGCAGAGCGGTTCGGAATATTCGACTTCCACCGGCTCGAACATCGGAATGTGAGCCCGCATCTGTTGCTCGACCACCTTGCGGATCTGATAGGCCGTCATGCCCGAAGTGTCCGGGATGTTCACCTTGTCAGTCATGAAGCCCATGCGGATGGTCATGTCGATACGATCCGACATGTTCTGACCAGCAGGGAGCCCGGAGAAGTCCAGAGGAAGAGGCCGAAGCGCTTCGCCCAGGCGTTCATCATATTCCTTGTCGAGCCATGTGATGCCGCTGGCGCCGAGGCCGATATCCGAGCGGACCACATCCATTGTGGCAATCATTGGCGGGTCGATCGCCTTTTCGCCGGCTTCGAGCAGGATGCGCTCAATCGCCTGTTGCGTTCGGCTGTCCGGCAGGATGATCGAGGTGAAGACCGAGCGGGCATATTGCGAGCCCGATACGGTAGGGCCGCGAGGAATGACGTAGCCGCGATAGGTGCGACTGATATTCTCCAGGACTTCGCCTTCGCAGTCCGGCAGCACCCACAGCGAAATGAACTCGTGTTCAGCCCGAACCTTGATGCCCGTATCGTAGGACGCAGCCGGCACCACCACATGACGGGCAGCGATTTTCTTGTAAGGGTCCTTTTCAGCATCCCGCGTCAGCGCTTCAGGCACTTTGCCGGGGAACAGTTGAATGAGCTGGGTAATCGTCGGCTTGCAATTCCTGTGAACGTCAGACACCGAGCCAGCATAGTCTTCCGACCACGCCACATCGCGCAGGTGCCAGTTGCGATAGAACAGGTTGCGGCGGTCTGTCGTTGGCGTGACTTCAACGACCGCCTGCCCGAACGTCAGGTGGTCATGGTCCCCTGCTTCCGTTGCCCGAGTGAAGCCGGCGCCGTTCCGGTACATGACTGCCCGCTGCATTGCGGTCGCGTATTCCAGCCAGGACCGAGCATCAGGAACCTTGTTGCGTGCATCATCGAGCGACTTCACTTCGAAGAAGTCGGCCGGCCGCAGCATCGTTCGGTAAAGGTCCGCCATGTCTCGGCGGTAGATCGCAGCCCGAGACGAGAACGAACCCGCCGCATAGTCAGAGCCGATGTTGAGCGGTCCTGTGAAGTCGGCACGGTCATAGTAGAAATGTTCCGCCAACTCCTGCCAATGCGACAGCAGCGGCGTCTTTTCGCTGAAAAGCCGGTTGCCGTTGTCGACAATGGTTTGAACCGCAGCGGAGGTCTGCATGTGGCTTTACGCCCCAAGCTTTCCGACAGAGCCGGTGAGGTTGTCGGACATGATGGTCGAATCCCGCCCGCCACGAGCTCGCATTTCGGCCATCTGCTTACGCTTCTCAGCCAGGACAGCCGGGTCTTGAGCATCCGGCATCCGCGTGGCGGGTTCCACTTTCGGGGTTTTTGGTTTGAACAGGCCACCCATATCGTTTCTCCTTCAGTTGTTCAGTTCGAAGGCGAGGCCGTTAGCATCGAGTGCCCGGCCGTTGAGCCCGTAGACCAGGGAGATAACCCCTGCCCTGCGCTCGGACCGCAGCAAGCCGAAGCGGCTTTCGCCGAACGCCTTTGCCGCCAGGGCGAGTGACTGTTCAGCTTGCTTTTCCGTGATGATGCCGCGTGGTGCACCCTTCGCCGGCTTCGGCACCTTGACCGAGTCTTCAAATGTCATCGCCTGCCTGCTTTCTGTTTGGAGTAGCCGACCTGAACTTGCGGCAGCCGGCCGCCAAGTGCTGCGTCAGTGAGCTTGCGGATTGCCAGTTTCGTGCCCTCCGACCATGACATGATGACCGCATCGCCACGGTCAGGAGAGCGGCCGAGCCGAACTTTGATTGCTGCTTTCTCTTCAATCTGGACCTTGGCCGTTCCGACAGGCTTCCAGCGGATAGCGAGCAGATCAGCGAGCAGCAGGGGATCGGGCGGCAGAGCTATCGGCGAACCGCCCTCTTGCGAGGGGTCCAGCGCCTCACGAAACCGCCAATGCGCTTCAGCCCGCTTGTTGAAGAACGACCACTGCCCATCGGCTGACTTGCCGGTCGAAGTATGCGAGGCGTTGTAGCCAGAGACGGCAACCCCGTTGTCCTTCAGGAAGGTGACGGCGCCACCGCCATACCCGCCGCCGACATCGACAATCACGCCGGCGCCATCGCGGCGAACACCGAAGACCATGGCACCGATACTAGGCCCGTCCGGCGTTTCCTTGCCGGGCTTCACCACCAGGGGTGCGAACCATGTTCCGTAGCGAGGTGCTATCGTGGAATCGTCGGCGCCACCCTGAGCAACATCGACGGCCAACGCCGTCATCTTCAGGCCCTTGAAGCCGTCTGGCACCCAGCGCGCTTGAGCAGCCTTGACCCATTCGCCGGGCAATAGCTGCCATTCGTCATCAGCACGCCCAGCTTGGAAATCGCCATAGAGCAGTTGCGAGCGGAGCGGTTCGGGCAGCGATTGCAGCTTCGCCCGGTAATCCGTGTCTCTCAGGTATGGGTTGTCATCAAGGCTTGCGGGAATGAACGTCCGGGACATTGCCTCGTATTCTTCGCCGCCGCGCTGATAGACGCCGGCACCGTCCACCCATTCCGTGATACCGCCGACCACAATGGCCCAGCGCAGTTCACCAGGCATCGCCCGGTTGGGATAGTTGGGATCGAGCCAGGGCGCGAACTCTTCAATGAGCCAGAGCCCATCACCACCACGAGGCGGGTTTGAACCGAGGATGACGCGGCAGCGCTGTCCTTCCCTTGTCGATCGAAGCCAGCCGATCAGCGAGAAGACCTGCTCCCGCAGGAACTCGCCTGCCTCGTCAAACGCCAGATAGTCGCGAGCGTTGCCGGCATATTTGCGCCAGTCGTCGGGCTGTTTCAGACCAGCGAACTTGAGCCGTCCGCCAGCCTTGAGGCGCCAGACGTTTTCATTGCCCCCGATGAACTCGCCATGTCCGGCCAGGATCTCACGCGAGAATTCAATCAGCCCGTCTAGCTGTGTCGCTTCGCGCCGCAGGATCAGGCTGGAGAAATGGTTGTTGGCCGCCGCGCCGACTTCCAGCGCTGACTTGCCGCCACCGGCTTGCCCACCATAGAGCAGGATGTCGGCGCGGCTTTCGAGCGCTGCCGTTTGCGGCCCAGGGTTCGGCAGGAAGGGCTTGTCTAGTTCGGACCCTACTTGCTCGACCAGTTCGGCACGGTCTTCAGGGGAAAGCTTGGCAATGATGGCTTCGAGCTGGCGAAGATCAAGACCGGCTTCCATCGGCCTCTTTCATGCCTTTGGCCAGGATCAGCGCAACAGCCTTGGCCAGTTTGCGCGGCGAGTGATCGGGCATCAGGTCTTTGCCGTCCTTGCCGGTCAGTTCGGCCTTGTCGACCAGCAGACCATGCAACTTCGCCTTGCCCATCGTCGCCGATACTGCGGCCGAGGCGCCCTTATCGTCAGCCATGGCCTTCATGCGGGCTTGTTCCAGCTCGTCAGTGAGTGTGCCTACCGACACCATGAGTAGTTCGCGGGCTTCGGCCTGGAGGTCCTTAACCCTTGCTGAAACCTTGCTATCGGCCAGGAGGCGCGAGGCGTTCGACCAAACAGTCTCAGGTTTCGTGTCGACGCCCACGTCATATGCCATGCGATAGGCCTTCGAGCCGTTCCCGGTCTCGACATATGCGGCAGCGAATGCTTCCTGCTGTTGCGTCAGGTCAGGCAATGTTGCCCCCAATCTTGTTTGGTGATTTGTTGCCGCGACGTGAGGGGGTGCTTATGAGAATCGCTGTTTTGCTGTTGCTCGGTTGTCTGGCGGTTGCTCCAAGCACCGCGAGCGCCGACATCTATGATGTCAGTGGGCAATTCGGCGGCAGTTATCTTTGTATAGGAGCCGCATCTGGTGGAGTGCGGTTCGACGCGGCGACGGGGAAATGGATTCAGGCAAAATTTGGCACGGAGGACGACAAGTTCGTGGTCGCGGTGAAGCCTAGCCAGGTCAAGCAGGTTCCCGTTTTCGGCATTCCCACTTCCGCCATGCAGTACGGGATATCGGTAAGGCCGCTAGGGCGGCCTGCATCAGATTGCTCGCTGAAGGGCATTGCCAAAGATATCGACCTAGAAGGCCCAACCGTAAGCATATTTCCGAGCGGCCGGGTCCAATGCACTGCGGCTCTTTCCGACTATGATTTCAATTTCTCGGATTTGCGCTTCATGCTCGTCTACGCGGTCGGGTTCATCGACGGGAAAGACGATAGTAAGAACACGCCTTACATCGAAATCGGCACCTGCTCCCGTATTGACTGATCGTCAGTCATCAGGCTTGCTCGGCCGCGGGTTGGGCTTCAGTCTGCAATTCTGCCTCTGCCTTCCGCCTGGCGATAGACACCGCCAGCGCGATTTGCCGCCGGACTTCTTCCTGAGCCGCCCGCTGTTCGGCCGGCGAGAGCTTGGAACGGCGCTTGTCGAGAAAGCCCATGCGGCACCTCCAAGGCTGAAACGTTACGTAACGCGTGACATCACGTGACCGTTGACGGGTCACGTGACTAACGTTTGCAAACAGCTGCTAATGTTGGGATACGGCTTCCCTGCCACGCGGGGGACGATCCCCGCATTGTCCCGGCGAAAACTCTAAGGCCTCGCGCAGACGGACATTTCGCCCTAGATTGGGATATCATTCCAAAATGTTGGCATAACCTATCCTGTTCGTCCCAAGATTTCAATAGGCGCCTTCGTCTTGACCTCTCTGCCCAAGATGTTGAGCATCATGGTGATGTCTTTTTCGCCGACGCCATGGACAGCGCCCTTCAGGCCGATCAGCGCGCCCTCCGTCACCTTGACGGTCTGGCCAACGGCGACATTGTGGCCGTGCACCCGCAGCTCATCGAACTGGCCAGCGTCTTGAGCCCGTCGAATGGTCTGCACCGTCGCATCGTCGATCATGATCGGATCGCCAGGGCCGCCCTCCAGTTGGGTGCGCAAGACATTCTCGACCGCCGGGCAGTTCAGCACCCGATGCCAATGCACGGAGCCTAGAACGAACAGATATCCCTTGAGCAGCGGGTAATAGCGCGTGATCCATCGGTTCTGACGATGGTGCTTGTACTCTTTTCGATACTGAGGGAGGTAGACCGTAGCGCCGAGCGCAAGAATCTCTTCGCCGGCCTTCAGGTCTGAGGACGGCCGCGTCTGGACGATAAACCAGCGCGGCAGATCGACATGTTGGTTCATTTCTCGCCTTTCGCATCGTCAGCTCGCCAATAGAGCTTGTAGCGTTTGGGTTTCCGGTAGAGCTCGCCGCCGCGATATTCGAAACGACCGTCCGACCGTTCGATTACGGAAGCCTGCCTATCCTTGCTGATGGTGAAGCCTGTCGGCCGGAATTCCACCAGGCCCTCATAATAGCTCACGCCCGGCGGCTCGATACGGAACCACCTGCCCTCATGCAGGAAGAACCGATGTCGACCAAGCTCAGTAAGATTGTTCATGCGCAGCTCGCAGATCGAGCCGTCTGGCTTTGCTTCGCCGATCGGCCGCCAGGGGTTTTCCCGTTCGAGCCTTTCGCGTTCCCGCCGCTCATCAATGGTCATGTTGACCGCCTTCCGCCAGATAATCGGCGATGCTGACTTGCCGCACCGCCGAGGCCGCACCGAAGCTGCCCAAGCTCTTGCCGGGGAAGCGGGGTTCCTTCCGCTCGCGTGGCAACTGGCGCTGAAGCCGCAACGCACCCTGGAGCTTCAGTAGCTCAGGAAACAGCGGCGACCGCCGGTCGATCGGCATCTTGACCTTGCGACCGCTCATCAGCCTTTGCGACAGATAGAGCGCTTGCCGTTCGGTCTTGAGATTGTCGACATCGACACCTTGTCGCTTGAGCCAATCGCGCAGCGGAAGCAGGCCTTCAGGCCATTCATAGGATTTGGTCATTGGCCGGCACCCACAAGAACGTCAGTCATGCTGCGTGTCCCCCTGGTCGGTTATCACGGTAGGTGAGCCGGATGATTTCCGCCTGCACGGCATCCCAGAAGGCGCCGAGCTGCTCATCCTGTTCGACATCACCGAGCCCGGCCTTTGCCAATTGCTTCAGCAAGCCCTCCGTGACTTGATTGCGATAGGATTCGGCCGCCCGGTCAGTCGGCTTGTCGAGCATCTTTTCCGCCGTTGAGCGGATGCGGCCGACCCGCTTGGCCATCGGGAATATGATGACCTTGCACGGAGGCGACCAGTCAAACAAGGTCGGTTGCATGCCTGCCTCCCGTCGTATGGGTATGGTAGAATAAGGATGTCACGAAAATCGTGACGGTTAGTCCGGTGAAAAGGCCGGTTTCGTCATGATTTTCAGTACAGGCTGTCACGCTTTTCATGACAGGGCCGCCTTCTTCGTCACGATTTTCATGACAGGGCCGTCACGATTTTCATGACGGGGTTTTGTTCTCCTGCCATTTGCACCTTGCGGATTGTTGGCAGACGGACCCTGGACAGGGAAATCTTGTCCATGCCGCCACTGTCGGTAAAGCTTGCGACCGTCACCTGTGGTGCCAGGCATCTTCAACTCAGTCACTTCGTAAGCTGGCGACTTCGCCGCCCCCTCGACACCAAGGCACGCGGCTTCGGTCTGGTAGAGGAAGCCCTTGCGTTGCAGATCCCGGAACGCCTCTGCGGCGGTATCAGGAACGACACCCATGCACAGCGCTGCCTGACGAACGCTAAGCCTGAGCTTGCCATTATTGTTGTGGTCGACCCCATGCCATTCGAACTTGACCCACGGATAGAGAGCCTGAGCACTGGTTGAGAGCGCGCGCCACGCCGGCTCCTCCATCGTGGGCCGGATACTCTTGGTCCACTGTTCGACGTGAGATTTTTTCTTATCGCGAGCCATCAATGCGACCTCGCCAGAATGAGCCGGCTTTCGCGCATGGCCTGCACGGCCTGCAAAGCCGTGACGTGAAACCGCTCTTGGAGTTGGGGCACCAGCGCCTTGGTGCGATCAGCCGAACCGGTAGCCAGCCAGTTGGCGGCGTCGGCCACGATGTCGGCGGAACCTGTGGATTTCTGCGGTGCGGCCATCATGCGGCAACCGCCACGTCTGGAACGACTCTGACCTTCGTGCGAAGATGGTAGATCCCATGGGCGCCCGCAAACGGGCCACCGTGGCTTTCGTACTCGGTCTCGATGACGAAGCCGAGCTTGCGCAGCTTGAACGTGTAGTCACTCCAGCGCGGCCCTGGGTGCGTGATCGGGGTGCAGCCACGCTGTCCAGCATTGATCAACTGTTGCATCGCCCATGCCGGTCGACCTTCGAGGTGGATGGTTTCGCCATCGGGCTCGACCTTGACCGTGAGAGCGAATTTCTTGTTCGCCGATGCTGAATGTGAATTAACGTGCGCCTTCGCGCCTGATATGGAAATCATGTCTGTCCTTTCAATTCCCTCGGGAGGGGTTGCGAAACGTTCGGCAGATTGGCTTGAGCGGCCTTAGGTTTGGCGACCGGCCGCTCAAGCTTCCACTGCCGCAGAGGGGATCGATGCTTGTCCTTTCGGTAGAGAATCGAGCCACTTGTCAGCATCGACCTTACGAATGAGGGTCTTGCGACCAGCCTTTCGATAAGGAAGGCGCCCCGATTTCAGCTCTTCGTAGAGCAGTGAGCGGCCGATGCCGAAGGCGGCGCAAAATCCAGCGACCGTAAATGCGTTGGGACTGACTTCCATCTCCAATTCCTTCCTTTGATTTGTGTCTACAAGCACAAGCGGATTCTAGTGGATTTCTGGACTCGACGCACACGCTGGCTGCCTTTTCCCACAAACATTTTGTGCCTCTTTTGTTTCAAGCACTTAGCTATCCTTTATCCACAGGTTGCGCACAGCAATGTTCAACGTTCGTTCCCGTTCGACAGTAAAGCGAACGGAAGCCGGTCGAGGTAGCCGCTGGTTTCTCTGAGTGGTAAGGGCAGGAAAAACAGCAGGGAGCTAGCCTCTCCAAAGAGAGGCTTTGCAAACGTGGCACGGCAAGAAGCCGGGCCGGTCCCTCAAAACTGAAATTTCCGATGTTCAACAGACAACAGAACAGCGTGAATCTGTGTGATTTGGCGCCTTAAGTCAACAGTGGACACGTGCGGATTCACCGCTATCCGACCACCCGCAGATTGCCCCGTACCGCTGGCGCCGCGCCAAGGAAGTTTGACCAAGCCGCCATCAGCTTGCGCCGCTTCTCCAAAGCATCCGAGCGGCGATATGCATTCTCGACGGCATCGCCGACCTTGTGCGCGAGAGCTGCTTCGGCGACCTCGCGCGGGAAGCTGGTTTGATCGCCAGCCCAATCCCTGAAGGCCGATCGAAAGCCATGCGGTGTGAACTGTCCGACTTCCATGCGGCGCATCTGCATCGTCATCGCCATGACCGAGAGCGGCGCGTCGGCGCCGCCACGTCGCGTTTCGCCGGGGAAGATGTAATCCGACACCCGGGCCTCGAAGAGAGGCCGCAGGATCGCCAGGGCGGCGTCTGTCAGGGGAACGCGATGGATCTTGCGCGCTTTCATGCGCGCCGCCGGCACGACCCACACCTTTTCCGTGAATTCGATTTCCGGCCACTTTGCCCCGAGAACTTCACCGGAGCGCGCCGCCGTCAGGATGAGGAAGTCCAGCGCCTTCGCGGACATCGCTTCAGCAGCCCGCAGGCGCTTCACGAATGCCGGCACGTCGCTGTATGGCATGGCGCTATGATGTCCGCGCGAAAGCTTCTGCCCCTTCGCCAGTAGGTGTTGCAGGTGACCGCGCCAGAGGGCGGGATTTTCTCCCGACCGATGCCCGGAGGCCTTGGCGAAATCCAACACCCGTTCAATTCGGCCGCGCAGTCGTTGCGCCGTTTCAGGCTTCTTCTGCCAGACCGGTTTCAGGATTTCGAGGACATCGGCCGTGGTGACTTCTGACACCAGCTTCTTGCGGATCGATTTGCAGTATGTGTCGCCGAGCGTCATTTCCCACTGTGCCCGGTGCTTTGGGTTGCTCCAGGCCTTGCCGACTTCCGCAATGAAGTCTTTCGCGCTGGCGGCGAAGGTCGGCACTTCCGCCTTGGCATCCGTGTCGGTCGGATCGAGGCCGCGTCGCAGACGATCCCGGCAGTTGGTGGCGGAGATGCGCGCATCCCTCAGCGAGACGGAGGGATAGGAGCCGAGGCCGACTTCCTTCCAGACCCGACCCACGCCCGAGCCCTTGAAGTGGACGAACGTCCAAGACTTGGTCCCGGTCTTCTTCGTCATCAGATAGAGCCCGCCGCCGTCGCTGTAGCGCCCCGGCTTCAGATCCTTTGCGCGGATCGCGGTTTCGGCAAGAAGGTTGAGCGATCGGACCATTCCCAGCAACTCCGTTCCTAACTTCAAGCCATGATGTTAGCGGATTGCGGCGGATGACGGCAAACGGAAAATGCGAAAAACCCAAGTGAATCAACGTGTTTATGGTATATTAGCAAACACCAGCGGACGACGGTTTAGAAGACACTCCCTCCGCCATATCCGTCCAATTTCTTCAATCCTGCAGGCATGACGTCGAGTTTTCCGCTCGTCGGATTCTCGACTGCCTGGGTTTAACAGGCCGGTCCGCTTCGGGGAGAACCGCCGCTCTGCCTTATGCAGCGCACCACCTCTCGCGTCGCTGAAATGCGACAGGTGCTGATCGTGGCAACGATACCAAAGTACCGGTGATACTATTGCGTAATCAACAACCTGCCACAAAGCGAAGACTGTCACCCGCCGCGCAGCCGCGCTTCGTCGGGTTGATTTCTCCGCCCGAATATGGTGCTTCTCCCGCCCATGAATAAACTATTTTCTGCGGTCCTCGCATGGACGATAGTGGCTTGGCCGGCCAGCGCAATGGACAGCGCATTGCGCGCCGGCCTGCTGAAACTCGATCCGCAAACCCGGCTGGAGCAGCGATGCGACGCCGAAATTCTCGACCGGATTACCCGCGACGACCACAAATACAAAGCCGATCGTGTCGTCGCCTACGCTTTTGCGACGCCCGAAATGGGCGCCGATGCGATCAAGAGCCCGGGTGCTGCGTTTCGCAGCAAGGGACAGTGGTACCGGCTGAAATTCAAATGCGAAACAGCGCCGGACCATATGGAAGTCCTGCAGCTCCGCTATCGGATCGGTGATGAAATTCCGGAAAGCGACTGGCCCAAATACAACCTCTATAACTAGGCATTCGCGACCTGTGGCCGCATTTTGCCGGTGTTCGGGCCGATCGTCGCAAACTCTGTATATTGCCGCAATAACGGGCGGTTTGCCGACCTTGTTCCAACCAGTCCCTTGACGCGCGGGAACCATACACGTTAGGCCCTCCAGGCATTCGACGCGAACGGTCGGCCAACCAGCAAGGGACTTCCAGTCGATGGAAATTTTCACTGCCGCGGGCTTCTCTGCCCTGCTCCAGGTCATCGCCATCGACCTCGTGCTTGCAGGCGATAACGCCATCGTCATCGGCTTGGCCGCGGCGGGCTTGCCGGTCGAGCAGCGCAAGAGAGCGATTCTCATCGGCGTGGTGGCGGCGACGGTGCTGCGTATCGGTTTTGCTGCGATCACCGTCACCCTGTTACAGATTGTCGGCCTGCTGCTGGCCGGCGGCATCTTGCTGCTGTGGGTGTGCTGGAAGATGTATCGCGAGCTGCGCACGTCGTATGCCGACGAGGTGGAGGCGACCGAAGCGCTGTCAAATTCCGATATCAACAGCGATGATATGGTGGCCGGCAAGGCGCGCAAGAAGACCTTGGGTCAGGCGGCATTGCAGATCGTCATCGCCGACGTGTCGATGTCGCTCGACAACGTACTGGCGGTCGCCGGCGCGGCGCGCGATCACTTCCAGGTGCTGGTAATAGGCCTCGTCCTGTCGATCGCGCTGATGGGCCTTGCCGCGAGCTTCATCGCCAAGCTGCTGCACCGCCATCGCTGGATCGCCTATATCGGCCTTTTGATCATCTTCTATGTCGCACTCGATATGATCTACCGGGGCGCGGTGGAAGTCTTGCCGCATGTCAGCAGTGCGGTGAGCTGACACGCCGACTCGAATTCTCATCGGTCGGCCTTTCAGCTTCGGCGAGCCTTCGGCGACGCTGGCGGTTGCGTTTCGCCGCAGCCGCTGCCCATACCAATGCCGCGACAAGTGTGATACTGCGCCGCCAATCCTGAAAATCCGGAAAAGCTTAGATGTCCGCCCCTCGCGTCAGTTTCGTCAGCCTTGGATGCCCGAAAGCCCTTGTGGATTCGGAGCGCATTGTCACCCGCCTGCGCGCCGAAGGCTACGAGATCGCCCGCAAGCACGACGGCGCCGACCTGGTCGTCGTCAACACCTGTGGCTTCCTCGATTCGGCTCGCGACGAATCGCTCAACGCCATCGGCTCCGCACTTTCGGAGAATGGCAAAGTTATCGTCACCGGCTGCCTCGGCGCCGAGCCGGACGTCATCCGTGAAAGACATCCGAACGTCCTCGCCATCACCGGACCACAAGCTTATGAAAGCGTGATGGCGGCGGTGCATGAGGCTGCCCCCCCGAGCCATGATCCCCACATCGACCTTTTGCCGCCGCAAGGGGTCAAGCTCACGCCGCGCCACTATGCGTATCTCAAGATTTCGGAAGGCTGCAACAACCGCTGCACCTTCTGCATCATACCGGCGCTGCGCGGCGATCTCGTTTCGCGGCCGGCGGCCGACGTGTTGCGCGAAGCCGAGAAACTGGCCAAGGCCGGCGTCAAAGAAATCCTGGTCATTTCGCAGGACACCAGCGCCTACGGCATCGACATCAAATACCAGACCAGCATGTTCGGCGATCGCGAAGTGCGGGCAAAATTCCTCGACCTGTCGGAGGAACTCGGCAAGCTCGGCATCTGGGTGCGCATGCACTATGTCTACCCCTACCCGCATGTCGCCGATGTCATCCCGCTGATGGCCGAAGGAAAGATCCTTCCCTATCTGGACATCCCGTTCCAGCACGCCTCGCCGCAGGTGCTGAAGAACATGCGCCGGCCCGCTCATGGCGAAAAGACGCTCGAGCGTATTCGCGGCTGGCGCGACGTCTGCCCGGACCTTGCTATCCGCTCCACCTTCATCGTCGGCTTCCCCGGCGAGACGGATGACGATTTCGAGATGCTGCTCGACTGGCTGGACGAGGCCAAGATCGACCGCGCCGGCTGTTTCAAATACGAGCCGGTCAGAGGCGCCCGCTCCAACGAGCTCGGCCTCGAGCAAGTGCCGCAGGAGATCAAGGAAGCCCGCTGGCACCGCTTCATGCAGCGCCAGCAGAAGATTTCGGCAACGCAGCTAACCAAGAAAATTGGCAAGCGCCTGCCGGTCCTGATCGACGAGGCGCATGGCAATTCGGCCAAGGGCCGGACCAAATACGACGCGCCCGAAATCGATGGTTCGGTCCATATCCAGTCGCGGCGGCCACTGCGCGCCGGCGACATCGTCACGGTCAAGATCGAGCGCGCCGACGCTTACGACCTTTACGGCTCAGCAGTCTGATATTCCGTCCAAAATGAAAAGGGCGCCGCGTGGCGCCCTTTCGTTCGATATGTTTCCGGCCGCCTACTGCGGCAGCTTGTCGTCGACGCCCTTCACGTAGAAATTCATGCCGAGCAACGTGGCGTCGTCGGCGACCTCGCCCTCCTTCAGCCAAGGTGTGCCGTCCTGCTTGGCGATCGGCCCGGTGAAGGGGTTCCAGCCGTCGGCGATCTTCTTGGTGGTGGCTTCGGCCATCGCCTTGACGTCGTCGGGCATGTTGGTGAACGGCGCCAGCTTGACGGCGCCGTCCTTAATGCCGAGCCAGACATTGTCGGGCTTCCAGGTGCCGTCGAGCGCCGCCTGGACGCGGCTGATGTAGTAGGGACCCCACTCGTCGGTCAGCGAGGTCAGCTGCGCGTGCGGCGCGAACTTGATCATGTCGGAGGACTGCCCGAAGCCGTGCAGCTTGCGCTCCTCCGCCACCTGCAAGGCAGCGGTCGAGTCGGTGTGCTGGACGATGATATCGGCGCCCTGGTCGAACAATGCCTTGGCAGCATCGGCCTCCTTGCCCGGATCGAACCAGGAGTTCACCCACACGATCTTCGCCTTGAAGTTCGGGTTGATCGACTGTGCGCCGAGCATAAAGGAATTTATGCCCATCACCACTTCCGGGATCGGGAAGGAAACGATGTAGCCGGCGACGCCCGACTTCGATTGCTTGGCGGCGATCTGGCCAAGCACGTAGCGGCCTTCGTAGAAACGCGCATTGTAGATGCCGAGATTTTCGGCCGTCTTGTAGCCGGTGGCGTGCTCGAACATCACCTTGGGGAATTTCTTGGCGATCTTCACTTCCGGGTCCATGAAGCCGAAGGACGTACCGAAAATGATCTTGCATCCCTCGCGCGCCAGGCGCTCGAAGGCGCGGTCGGCATCGGGGCCTTCGGAGACGTTTTCGAGATAGGCGGTCTCGACCTTGTCGCCGAGTGCCTTTTCCACCTCGAGGCGGCCTTGGTCGTGCTGGTAGGAGTAGCCGAAATCGCCGATCGGGCCGGTGTAGACCCAGCACGCCTTCAGCTTGTCCGCCGCCTCGGCTGAGGCCGCCAGCGACAATGCGGCCGTCGTCGCCATCAGGGCAATAAGCAGTTTTTTCATTGTGTTACCTCTCTGAGTTAAGCCTTGGAGCTTCCGTCTTTTTGTTATCAACGATCCGGAACGAATGGCTGGCCCAAGGAGGCCGGCGTGTTCATCATCGTCAAACGCTTGTTGCGCGAGATTAGAACGAGAACCACGACGGTTGCCAGATAGGGCAGCGAAGAAAGCAGTTGCGAGGGAAACGATTTTAAGAACGCAATTAACTTGTAGAGCAACCAGGGCGCGTCGACGAAGTCCTGCAGATTTATGGCTTGGACGTGAAGCTGGCCAACCCAGATCGCGCCGAAAATATAGGCGCCGGCCAGCACCCGCCATGGCCGCCAGGAGGCGAAGACGACCAGAGCCAGCGCGATCCAGCCGCGGCCGGCGGTCATGTTCTCCACCCATTGCGGTGTGTAGACCAGCGATAGGTGACCGCCGGCGAGGCCGGCACAAGCGCCGCCGAAAATCACTGAGAGATAGCGGTAGCGGATGACGTGGATGCCAAGCGCATGGGCGGATGCATGGCTGTCGCCGATCGAGCGCAGCGTGAGCCCGGTGCGGGTCTTGAACAGGAACCACATGACGGCGGCGGTCAGCGCGATCGAGATGTAGAAGATTGGATCCTGGCCGAACAGCAGCCTGCCAACGACCGGGATTGCGGTCAGGCCGGGAATATCGAGGTTTGGCAGCCTTTCGCCGGGCTGGCCGACAAAATTCGTTCCCATCATGCCGGAAAGGCCGAGGCCGAGCAGTGTCAGCGACAGGCCGGTGGCCACCTGATTGGTGGCCAGCGACAGCGTCATGACGGCGAACAGAAGCGAGAACACTGCCCCCATGGTGATTGCCGCCAACAGCCCTATCCAAGGCGAGCCGGTGAGATAGCCGGCGCCGAAACCGCCGACGGCACCCATGATCATCATTCCTTCGACGCCGAGATTGAGCACACCCGAACGTTCGACCACCAGTTCGCCGATCGCCGCGATCAGCAGCGGCGTCGCCGCCGTCGCGATGGTCAAGAGGATGTTGACGGTGATGTCCATCAGCGGGCTTCCTCCAGCTTCGGCGCTGCCTCGAGCTTCGGCGCGGAAAAGCCGGTCAGGCGAATGCGGTAATGGATGAGCGTGTCGCAGCCGAGCACGAAGAACAAAAGCATGCCCTGGAACACGCGCGCCACCTTGTCGGAGATGCCGAGCGCGCTTTGCACTGCCTCGCCGCCCAGATAGGTCAGCGCCAGCACAAGGCCTGCGGCGACGATGCCGAGCGGATTGAGCCGGCCGAGAAATGCCACGATGATAGCGGTAAATCCGTAGCCGGGCGAGATCACCGGCTGCAATTGTCCGATGGCTCCCGAGACCTCCGAAATCCCTGCAAGTCCGGCCAGTGCGCCCGACAGCAGGAAGGCAAAGAAGACCATGCGGTTAGGGCCAAACCCGGCGAAGCGCCCTGCCCTCGGGCTTGAGCCGAGCACGCGGACCTCGAAGCCTTTCAGCATACGGCTCATCAGGATCCAGATCAGTATCGCCGCGATCAGCGCGAAGACAAATCCCCAGTTTGCTCGGCCGGATTCCGGGAGGAGTTCCGGCAGTATGGCCGAGTCGTTGAACTGGATGGTCTGCGGGAAACCGTGGCCCTGCGGATCGCGCCACGGCCCGCGTACGAGCCAATCGAGGAAGAGCTGGGCGACATAGACCAGCATCAGGCTGGTCAGGATCTCGTTGGTGTTGAAGCGCGTCTTCAGCAGTGCCGGGATTGCAGCATAGGCGGCCCCACCGACCATGCCGAGCAGAAGCATCAGCGGCAGCACCAATGGGCCTTCGAACTGCGGAAACAGCACGGGGATGATCGAGCCGACAATGCCGCCCAGGATGAACTGGCCTTCGGCGCCGATGTTCCAGATGTTGGCCTTGTAGCAGACCGACAGTCCGACTGCGATCAGGATCAGGGGGGCGGCCTTGATCGCCAGCTCATGCAGCTGCCAGACCTGGCTGATCGGTTCGATGAAGTAGATGCGGAACGCGGTCAACGGGTTGACGCCGAGCAGCGCGAACATGATGGCACCGGCAATGATCGTCAAAACGAAAGCGATGAAAGGCGAGAGTGCCGAAAACAGCATCGAGCGCTGCGGGCGTTTTACAAGTTCGAGGCGCATCAGGCCGTCTCCAGCGTATGTTCGGCATGACCGGGTTCGGCGCCGCCCATCAGCAGCCCGATTTTCTCGAACGTCGCTTCAGCTATCGGGAGCGGCTTCGACAGTTCGCCATTGTGCATGACCGTGATCGCATCGGAAATCTCGAACAGCTCGTCGAGGTCCTGGCTGATCACCAGCACCGCCGAGCCGCTGCGCGCCAGTTCGATCAGCGCCTGGCGGATGTGGGCCGCCGCACCCGCGTCGACCCCCCAGGTCGGCTGATTGACCACTAAGACGCTCGGCCGGCGGTCGAGTTCGCGGCCAACGATGAATTTCTGCAGATTGCCGCCCGAAAGAGCCGCAGCCTCCGGATCCGGCGCGCTCTTGCGCACGTCCATTGCCTTTATGATGCGCTGGGAAGCGGTATGGATCGCATCGCCCTTGACCATTCCACCAGCGCCGACAAACATCTTGCCATCGGTGGCGTGGCGCGACAGAAGCAGGTTCTCCGAAAGCTTCATGCGCGGTGCTGCGCCATGGCCGAGCCGCTCTTCCGGGACGAAGGCAGCGCCCATCAGACGCCTGCCGGTGATGGTGAGGCCGCCGGCATCCTTGCCACGGATGCGGACCGAGCCGGCATCCTGCTGCAGCACCTCGCCGGAAACGGATTCGAAGAATTCGCCCTGGCCGTTGCCGGCGACACCGGCAATGCCGATCACCTCGCCGGCGCGGACCTCGAGATTGATGTTCCTGAGCGGGATCGAGAACGGGGTCGCCGGCTTGCGGGTGAGTTCGCGGATTTGAAGCAGCACCGGCGCGGTCTCGATACCCTCGGCCGGCGCCCGCACCACGGCCAGCACCTCGTTACCGACCATCATCCGCGCCAACGAAGACGCGGTTTCCTGGCGCGGATTGCAATGGCCGACCACCTTGCCGTGACGCAGCACGGTGGCGCGGTCGCAGATCCGTTTGACCTCTTCCAGCCGGTGCGAAATGTAGAGGATGGACTTTCCTTCCGAACGCAGCCGTTCGAGCGTCTCGAACAACTTATCGGCCTCCTGCGGCGTCAGCACCGAAGTTGGTTCGTCGAGGATGATGAGTTGCGGCGTCTGCAGCAGGCAGCGGATGATTTCGATACGCTGACGCTCGCCGACCGACAGATCACCGACCAGCGATAGCGGATCGAGAGGCAGGCCGTAACTGTAGGAGAGCGCCCTCGCCTTGGCCGCGATCGTGCTGATCGGCGAGCCGTCATCCAGCGACAGCGCGATGTTCTCCGCCGCCGTCAGCGCTTCGAACAGGGAAAAATGCTGGAAAACCATGCCGATGCCGAGCTTTTTTGCGGTGCTGGGGCTGGTGATCCTGACCGCCTGGCCATTCCAGAAAATCTCGCCGGAATTCGGTTCCAGCGATCCAAACAGCATTTTCACCAGGGTCGACTTGCCGGCGCCGTTCTCGCCAAGCAACGCATGGATCTCGCCCTTGGCGATGTTGAGATCGACATGGTCGCACGCCGTCAACGTGCCGAATATCTTTGTGAGGCCGCGAACCTCAAGCAGGTTTGCGCCGTCCTGATCTGCACTCACGGTGCCTCCATCTGGTTTGCCAGACATGTTCTGTGTTCCCGCAAGCATCGTATGCGCGGGCTGCTCTCTACGGTAAGCGCCTCACGACTTGAAAGAGCTTCAAGAATTTCAGCGGAAACTCAAGCGGTAAAGAGCAGTTCGCAAGAACGGCGGCGTCGGCGGCCCGAAACGGCGGGCGCCTAAGGGATAAGTATTGTTGTCCCGGTGGTCCGGCGCCCTTCGAGATCGGAATGCGCCTTGCCGGCCTCGCTGAGCGCGTAACGCTGGTTTATCTTGATCTTGACGGCGCCGCTGAGCACCACGTCGAACAAGGCGGCGGCGGAAACCTCGAGGTCTTCGCGCCTGGCATTATAGACGAACAGCGTCGGCCGCGTTGCGAACAGCGAGCCCTTCTGCGCCAGCAACGAGATGCTGAAGGGCGGGATCGGCCCAGACGATTGACCGAAGCTGACGAAAGTGCCGAGCGGCCGCAGGCAATCGAGCGAGGCTGGAAATGTGTCGTTGCCGACTGAATCGTAGACAACGTCGCATTTCTTGCCACCGGTGATAGCGGCAACGCCGGCCACGAAATCCTGTTCGCGATAGTTGATCACGTGGTCGAAGCCATGCGCCTTGGCGAGCTCGATCTTGTCGGTGGAACTCGCCGTGCCGATCACTGTCGCGCCGAGATGCTTGGCCCATTGGCCGAGGATCAGCCCGACACCGCCGGCCGCCGCATGAAACAGGATCGTGTCGCCGGCTTTCACCTTGAATGTACGGCGCAACAGATATTCGGCGGTCATGCCCTTTAGCATCATGGCTGCGGCCTGTTCGTCGCTGATGCCGTCCGGCACCTTCACCACGCGGTCGGCGGCGATCACGCGCTGCCCGGCATAGGCGCCGGTCGTCACGGCGTAGGCGATGCGATCGCCGGGTTTGAGCCAGTCGACATCCGAGCCGACATCCAAGACCACGCCGGCCGCCTCGCCGCCAGGGACCAGCGGAAATCCGCCCTGCGGCGGATAAAGGCCAGAGCGATAATAGACGTCGATGAAATTGAGACCGATCGCGGTATGCTTGACCAGGATCTGTCCCGAGCCCGGCTGCCCGGGATCGGCATCCTCATAGGTCAGGACCTCCGGGCCGCCATGGGCATGGATGCGGATCGCTTTGGACATTTTCTGGCTCTCTTGGGATCAGGCTTTCTTATCCGACTTGGCGCCGAGATTTGGGAAGAACTGCATGATAGCGCCGATGCAGGCGAGGTAAAGCCCGGTGAACGTAATCCCGAACTTGATGAAATCGCTGACCTGCTCGCCCAGCACGCCGATCTGGTCGTAGAAGGAGGCAAGTGCGGCCTGCGCCAGCGCCAGCGCGCCGAAAGCGCACCAAAGCAGCGTCATGCCGAGATTGATTGGCCGCAGCCGCTTCACCCGCACCGGATGGATGAAATTGATCGGCACGAAGGTGAGAATGGCGGCCACCACGACCACGGCGAAAGAAACCCATTGTCCGGGCTCGATGACGAACAGCGTGAACACCACCATGTTCCAGACGACCGGAAAGCCCTTGAAGAAATTCTCCTTCGTCTTCATGCCGGTATCGGCATAGTAGATTGCGCTCGACACCACGATGATCGCCGCCGACAGGAACGACAGGCGCTCGCCCATGAAGCCGCGCTGATAGAGCGCGAAGGCCGGAATCAACACGTAGGTCACGTAGTCGATGATGTTGTCGAGCAGTTCGCCCGACCAAGTCGGCAGGATTTCCTTGACATCGAGCTTCCTGGCGATCGGCCCGTCGATGCCGTCGACGAAAAGCGCCAGCCCCAGCCACCAGAACATCGCCGTCCAGCGCTGCTCGCTTGCTGCCACTAGCGACAGAAACGCCAGGAATGAGCCCGACGCGGTCAAGAGATGGACCGAGAACGCCCGCGCCTGAGGCCATGTGACTTTCTTCTTCGGCCGCGGAATCCGGTCGGCGATTTTCCTGGCCGTCGTCTTCTTGCTCACGGGCCCCGCCAGTCCAGCTTGCAGATTTCGGCCGAACGGCCAGCAAAGTTCCAGTTGCGGCCAAAGGCCCGCATTTTGCTCTTGTCGGATTTGGCGACGATGATTTCCGGCGCAATCCAGTATTCCGAATTGCTGATGACCGTATCCTTGTCGCGATCCTTGCCGGTGATTGGCGTCACCGCACCATCGATGATCTTCGGTATCTGAAAGATGCGTGTTTTTTCACGCGTCTCGTAGGTGATCGGCACCTGCTCGGCGCCGAGGAACTGTCCGACCAGGATGGAGAGCAGCGATGTGGTTCCACCGGCCTTGCCGGTGAATATCTTCGTCAGTCCCTTCACAGCGTAAACCGAGGCGCGCTTGTCGATGAACAGGCCCGCCGTCCAGTTGCCGCGGCTCATATAACCGGGGATTTCCATGACCAGCCCAAGATTGAGACCGGACAGGTCGACCTCGCCGAAATGGCCGGCATCGATCCGGAACCCCGCCCAGGTTTGGCAATAGCCTTCCGTAGGCGGATGATTGCCGAGCGACAGAACGCAAGGGCAAAAAACCGTGCAATTGCAGGAAAGGATGAGCTCTCCCTTCATTGCCCAGTTTTGATCTGTCATCGAATTCTCCCCCTTATGCCGAGACTACTAGTAGCGCGGCTGCCCAGACAAGCAGTATCGCACCGCCCAACCGCGTCGGCAGATTGCCTGCCGTCTGTTTTTCGACCAGGCTGAACAAGCCGATCAGCGCCATCCAGAACACGTTCATCACACCGACGGCAAACATTACCAGCATCAGCGCCCAGCAGCATCCAAGGCACCACAGGCCCTGCTCCATACCGAGCCGGAAAATGCGAATGGGCCTGGCGCTCCAGTTGGCGAACAGGACCGAGAACGGATTTCTGCACTTCTCCAGACAGGCTTTCTTCAGCCAGCTGAACTGATAGAGGCCAGCGATCGACAGCGCGGCTGCTCCGGCAATTCCAAGTAGCGGATCGAGCATCTGCCCGGATGACACGAATGCATGGACTGCGAGCGTCAGGGCAGCGAATATTGCCGAGGCGGCAAGCCAGACGCTCAAATATCCAGCGACAAGGATCAACGGATGGGCAACGGGTTCCCCCTTGATCCTGGCGGTATCTGCGATCTCGCAATAGGTGCGGATCATCGGCGCCGCGGAGGGCAGCATGGTCGCGATGGCCATCAACAGCCACATCGCGGTGAGTGCCCCGCCTTGCGCCCCTACGCTTGCGCGAAGCGGCGCCGGCGCAAGGCAAAGGGCGAAGAAACGCGCAAGGAAATCCGGCAGCGGCAGTTGCGGCAGGTTCCCCAGCATCGTGTCGCCGGGTGCATCGGTGCCCGGGAGCCGGCTTACGGCACCACGAACTGCCATTGCGCCGAGAAGGAGCCAGGCAAGGGCGATGCCCATGCCGGCAACAACGCTCACGGTCAGTCGAGGGCTGCGCGCAACGCTCGCCATCGCGCGGCCGGTGCCGTCGAGGTGGCTGAAATCGTCTTGTTGGCCGGTCATGGCAACCGAATGGGCCGAATCGCCGCGTTGATCAAGCCGCATCACCTGACCTATATGGACCAGCAGGTCTGACGGGCCTCACCTCGCAATCCGGAAGCCGAATTTGAACCATCGGGAAACAGCACGGATACTGGTCGCCGGCAGCGGCCCTGCGGGGCTGATCGCGGCGCTTGGCTTTGCCGAGGCGGGTTTTCCCGTGACGCTCGTCGGACCCGATGCAGCCGGCCCCGACGGCCGGACGACAGCCTTGATGAACCCTGCCCTGAAGATGTTCGAACGGCTAGGGATCTTCGACGGAATCAGGCCGCACGCAGCGCCGCTCAAGGTGATGCGTATCGTTGACGCAACCAACCGGCTGATCCGCAGCCCGACGGTGACCTTTCGCGCCAGCGAGATCAACGAAGAGCAATTCGGGCTGAACTTGCCCAACAGCGTTCTCAACCGCACGCTAGCCGAGGCTGTCGCGCATTCGGGCATCGAATGGCGAAAGTCGATGGTGGAGGCATGGCGCCTCGATGCCGACCATGCCCATGCCGTTCTCGCCGACGGCAGCGAGGTTGAGGCATCGTTGGCAGTTGCCGCCGATGGCCGTCAGTCGCCGGCCCGCGAGGCAGCCGGCATCCGGACCTCGATCCGATCCTATCCGCAGGCGGCGTTGGTGCTCAATTTCGGTCACCGCAGCGACCATGCCTTCACCTCGACCGAATTCCACACCGAGACCGGTCCGTTCACACAGGTTCCCCTGCCCGGCAACCGGTCCAGCCTTGTCTGGGTGCTCGAACCCGATATCGCCAAGGACCTTGCAGCACTCGACGACGCCGAGCTTTCGACGCGGGTCGAACAGCAAATGCAATCGATGTTGGGCCGCGTGTCGGTTGAGCCCGGCCGGCGGATCTACCCCCTTTCAGCGGTGAGCCCGTGGCGGTTTGCGCATCGCCGCGTGGCACTTGTCGGCGAAGCCGCCCATGTGTTTCCCCCAATTGGCGCGCAAGGCCTCAATCTCGGCATCCGGGACATCGACGACCTGATTGGTGCCGCAAGCAGAAACCGCTCGGACCCGGGCGCCGCGAAGGCGCTTGCAGCCTATGATTTCAAGCGGCGGCCGGACATTCTGGCGCGCAGCAGCGCGGTCAACCTGCTCAACATGTCGTTGCTTTCCGACAGGCTGCCGGCTCAGATGGTGCGCAGCGCTGGCCTTGGCGCGCTTGAGGGGTTTGCGCCGTTACGGGCGTTTTTCATGCGCGAGGGTCTTCGACCCGGCAGCGGTTTTGCGGCGTTTTTTGGCGGATTGCGAAAACCGGCTGAGCGATAGCGATCTTGGCCACCGCCCTTGATCCGCATCTCGCGATGCTCAACCCGGCATCACGGGGATCGGGATTGAATTGACGCGGCGTCTGCGCCAAATAATGACGATGTCGACCTTAAGGTCTGGGCCAGTCTTTGCCGGACCGGTGCGTAAGAATCTAAAGTCCTGGAGCGTTCCTTGCGTGTTCCAGGATGCGTGGCGTTCAAGAAGTTCAAGTGGTGAGTGCGATGAAGACAGCCAAATTCTCGATCGGACAGGTGGTTCGGCACCGGCTGTTTCCGTTCCGCGGCGTCATTTTCGACGTCGATCCGCAATTCGCCAATACTGACGAATGGTACGAGGCGATCCCCGCTGACGTGCGGCCGCGCAAGGACCAGCCTTTCTATCATCTGCTCGCCGAGAATTCCGAAACGGAATACATCGCCTATGTGTCCGAGCAGAATTTACTCGAGGACCGGTCGGGCGAACCGGTCCGGCATCCGCAGATTGGTGAAATGTTCGACAAGAAGCCGGACGGGCGCTACGAGCCGAAGCACCAATTGAGACATTGACTTAGTCGGAATCTGGCTGGGCTGGGACTGGCTTGAGACAAGTCTGGACCCGACAATCAGCCGATTCAATAAAAAAGCGGGGCATGAACCCCGCTTTTTGTTTTGTTCGAAACCCGTCGATTAGTTGGCGGCCTTCGCCTTTTCCTGCTCTTCCTTGAGCTTCTTGGCAAAATCCTGATTGTTCTTGGCGACGAACTCCTGGAGCTTCTTCTGTCGGTCCTCGATGTCCGACTGCTGCAGCGGCGGGCCGTCGAAGGCGCCGCTGAAGCCGGTCAGCGCGATCTTGATCGGGTTCGGCTGGTTCTGGAAATTGACCGAGGTCAGCGTCAGGTTCGAACCTTTCTTGAAGGACGCGACGAGCTGATCGGTCAGCGGCACTTCCGCCACGCAGCGATCCGGAAAACAGATCACATAGTCGAGCTTCTGCGCCTTGCCGCCGTCGATCTGGAGGCCGATGCCGGGAGGAACGAGACGGCCGGTCGGAACCGTCACCTGGAACACCTTGCGGTTCACCTTGCCCTTCAATTCGATCAGGCTGACGCCAGTGATGAGCTGGCCGTTGCCGGCGGTGGTGATGTTCTGGACATTGCAGATGTCGACGTCTTCCTGCTTGGTGCAGGCCTTGAACCAGCCTTGCGGAATCTGCTGTTGCTGCTGCGCGGAAGCAGCGGGAATCCCGGCGCCCAGAATGCCGACCACGCCAGCGGCCATGACCGACAGGCGGTACGCGTTGCTGTTCAGGCTCGTCATGTCGTGCATTCCTCTCAAATGATCCCGGAACCGGCTTTTTTCATGCCGTGTGGTCCAGCTACCTGTTGCCGAAATGAGGCAACAGAATGACTTCGGACGGCGTGTTACACTGCAAGCGGTGCCGAATCCAGCCCGGGTCTCGCGAATCTTGGCCAAGGGATAGGCTCAAGGGGTTGGCCGGTGCACGACGGGCTCATGTATGCTGCGCATCGAATCGGGAAGGAGACGGTCATGGGCCGCGTTGTCGTTTGGCTGATCGCCGCAATCTTGTTTGTCGGCCTTTCCCTGCAGCCGGCCCTGTCGGAACCGGTGCACGCGCTTGCCATGCAGGGCGAGCCGGCGCTGCCATCCGACTACAAGCATTTCAACTACGTCAATCCCGACGCGCCGAAAGGCGGCAGCATTACCTATTGCG